>NZ_QKLC01000005.1:0-221885 GCF_003224385.1 Curtobacterium sp. MCPF17_003
GGGCTACGTCACCCCGCTGGTGCGCAAGCTCGCCAACGAGCAGGGTGTCGACCTGTCCACGGTCACGGGTTCCGGTGCGGGGGTCTCGGCCTCCTGCTCCGTGCTCGGAGCGGCCTCGGGCTCCTCGGCGTCGGCAGCGGCGGCGTTCGCGTCGTCGGCGCCGGAGTCGGACGAGTCCGAACCGCCATCGGACGAGCCGGAGCCGTCACCGATCTTCACGAGGGCGGTGCCGACCTCGACGGTCTCGTCCTCCTGCACCAGGATCTCCTCGACGACACCGGCGATCGGCGACGGGATCTCGGTGTCGACCTTGTCGGTCGAGACCTCGAGCAGCGGCTCGTCGACCTCGACCCGGTCACCGACGTTCTTCAGCCATCGGGTCACCGTGCCCTCGGTGACGCTCTCGCCGAGCGCCGGGAGGTTGACGGATTCGCTCATCGGGTGGACTCCTCTTCGCGGGGGATTGCAGTGGTTGTTGGTGTCATTGTCACAGTGCGCGGACCGGTGCCGGTCACAGCGCGTGCAGCGGCTTGCCCGCGAGGTGCAGGAACGCCTCGCCGAGGGCTTCGTTCTGGGTCGGGTGACCGTGCACCAGGGGAGCGATGTCCTCCGGGTAGGCCTCCCAGTTCACGGCGAGCTGGGCTTCGCCGATGAGCTCGCCGACGCGGGCACCGATCATGCTGACCCCGACGACGGGGCCGTCCACGACGCGCACGACCTTGACGGAGCCGGAGGTCCCGATGATGTGGCTCTTGCCGTTTCCGGCCAGGTTGTACTCGTACGAGTCGACCTTGTCGGCGCCGTACTGCTCCTCGGCCTTGGCCTGCGAGAGCCCGACCGACGCGACCTCGGGGTCGGAGTAGGTGATCTTCGGGATGTTCTTGTCCTCGATGACCACCGGGTTGAGGCCGGCGATCTCCTCGGCGACGAAGATGCCCTGCTGGAAGCCGCGGTGCGCGAGCTGCAGGCCGGGGACGATGTCGCCGACGGCGTAGACGTTCGGGATGTTCGTGGCGAGACGCTCGTTCGTGGTGACGAACCCTCGGTCCATCGCCACGCCGACCTCGTCGTAGCCGACGTTCTGCGTGACCGGGCCACGGCCGACGGCGACGAGCAGGACGTCACCGTCGAAGGTCTTGCCGTCCTCCAGCGTGACGACGACGCCGTTCTCGTGCTGCTCGACGCCCTGGAACCGGACACCGAGCGAGAACTCGATGCCGCGCTTGCGGAACGCGCGCTCGAGCTGCTTCGACATCGACTCGTCCTCGGCGGGGACCAGGTGCGGCAGGCCCTCGACGATGGTGACCTCGGCGCCGAAGGACTTCCAGACGCTGGCGAACTCGACGCCGATGACGCCGCCGCCCAGGATGACGACCTTGTTCGGGACGTAGTCCATGCGGAGCGCGGTCTCGGAGGTGATCACGCGGCCGCCGATCTCGAGCCCGGGCAGGGACTTCGAGTAGGAGCCGGTCGCGAGCACGATGTTCTTGCCGGTGACGGTCTGGTCGCCGACCTGCACGGTGTTCTGGGAGGTCAGACGACCCCAGCCCTCGACCACGGTGATGCCGCGGGCCTTGATCAGGCCCTGCAGGCCCTTGTACTTGGAGTTGATGACGCCCTGCTGGTAGTCGATCACCTTGGGCACGTCGACACCGGCGAACTCCGCGATCACGCCGTACTTCTCGGCGTCACGCGTGCCGTCGGCGATCTCGGCGGCGTGCAGCAGCGCCTTGGTCGGGATGCAGCCGCGGTGCAGGCACGTCCCTCCGAGCTTGTCGCCCTCGATGAGCGCGACGCTCATGCCGAGTTCGGCGGCCCGGAGCGCAGCGGCGTACCCACCACTCCCGCCACCGAGGACAACGACGTCGTAAGTCTGTTCCGTCACCTGGTGCAACTCCCTCGTGCGTGTCGGGCCGATCGGGCCCTACGTGGACACCGCGGAGGGCGGCGTCCGACGGTCGGACCGCGTGGTTCCGGTCCCGTCCCGTGCAGTACCGGTGGGAGGCGCGTCGGTGCGCCGTTCCCACCGGTACCAAACCTACTACTCGGACTGGAGGTCTTCTGCGAGAGCGATGAGCGTCCGGACCATCACGCCCGTCGCACCCTTGCCCAACCAGGCGTACCCGCCGCCCTTGTTCTCCGACGGACCCGCGATGTCGAGGTGCGCCCAGGGGACACCCTCGCCGGCGAAGCGCTCGAGGAACTTGCCCGCGAGCAGCATGCCGCCGGCCGGGTTGCCGACCGTGGCGTTGACGATGTCGGCGACGTCGCTGGACAGCCGGGCCTCGAGTTCCTCGGGCAGCGGCATCGGCCAGATCGGCTCCGCGACGCCCTCGGCGACGGCACGGACCTTCGCGACGAGGTCGTCGCTGCCCATCAGGCCGGTGGTGCGGTCGCCGAGCGCGACGACCTGGGCACCGGTCAGCGTGGCGACGTCGACGAGCGCGTCGGGTTGCTCGAGCGACGCGGCGGCCATCCCGTCGCCGAGCACCAGGCGGCCCTCGGCGTCGGTGTTCGTGACCTCGACCGTGGTGCCGTTCTTCAGCGTCAGGACGTCGCCCGGGCGGGTCGCGGTGCCGGAGGGCATGTTCTCGGCGAGGGCGAGCCACGCGGTCACGCGCACGTCCAGTCCCAGGCGGGCGGCGGCGACGGTCGCGGCGAGCACCGTGGCGGCACCGGTCATGTCGGTCTTCATGCCGAGCATCGACGCCGCGGGCTTGAGCGAGAGTCCGCCCGAGTCGAAGGTGATGCCCTTGCCCACGAGGGCGAGGTGCTTGGTGGCGGACTCGGGCGCGTACCGGACCACGACCAGGCGCGGGGGACGCGCCGAACCGCGGCCGACGCCGAGGATGCCGCCGAAGCCCTGCTCCTCGAGCGCCTGCTCGTCGAGGACCTCGACGGTGAGCGGCAGGTCCGAGGCGAACCCGGTCGCGACGTCGGCGACGTCCTGCGGCCCGAGGTCGCCCGCGGCGGTGTTCACGAGGTCGCGCACGAGCGACGCGGCGTCGGCGACGATCGCGGGGCGCACGGCGGCGTCGGCGGCGACGTCGGCGGGGGCGAGGACCTCGATGCGCTGGTCGCCGCGGGCCGGGGCCTTGGTGCCGGTGCCCTTGTGCCGTGTGAAGGCGTACGCGCCGAGCGCTGCGCCCTCGAGCGCGGCGTCGACGAGCTCGGCCGAGTCGGTCGGCAGGGCGAGCGTGATCGAGTCCACCCGGGGGAGCTGGCGGACGGCGCTGCCGGCGGCCGCGCGGATCGCCGCTGCACCCGTGGCGGACCCGAGCCCGATCAGCGCGACCGACTTCGCACCGACGCCGGTGGCGGGCAGGCGGACGAGCTGGTCCTTCGCCCCGGTGACCCCGATCGCGGCGAGGTCGAGGTCGGCGAGGGCGTCGATCGTCCCCAGCGCGGTGGGGGCGAGCACAGCGGCGCTGTCGGCCTCGCCGGACGAGCCCGGACGGACCCCGACGACGAGCACGTCGGCGGTGGTGGTCTCGGGGGGTGAACTGGTGGTGGAGAGCGTCGGTCGGACCATGCTCCAACCCTACCGACGGCCTGTTCGCTGTCGGCGTGGTCGTCGCGCACCGGGGACGTCGGAGGCCCCGCCTAGCATGGGGACGGTGAACCACCCCGAGGAGCTCTACACGTTCGACGCGGACGCACCGACCGTGCCGGCAGGGTTGCACCTGGTCGCCGGGCTGACCGGTTTCGCCGATGCCGGCTCGGCCGTCGCGCAGGTGACGAACTCGATCCTCGAGGACCTCGACACCGAGCTCGTCGCCGAGTTCGACCCCGACGTGCTGCTCGACTGGCGGGCCCGTCGCCCGGTCATCACCTTCGAGCACGACCACATCAGCGCCGTCGAGCCGCCCCGTCTGGCCCTGCACCTGGTGCGCGACGAGATCGGCCAGCCGTTCCTGTTCCTGTCGGGCTACGAGCCGGACTTCCAGTGGAACCGCTTCGTCCGCGCCGTCACCGGGCTCGCCGACGACCTGCAGGTGGCTGACACCACGTGGGTGCAGTCCATCCCGATGCCGGTCCCGCACACCCGTCCGATCAGCCTCACCGTCTCCGGCACCCGGGCCGACCTCGTCGAGCAGATGAGCGTCTGGAAGCCCGAGACCCAGGCGCCGGCGAACGTCCTGCACCTGGTCGAGCACCGCCTCGCCGAGACGGGTGCGCAGGTCACGGGGCTCGTGCTGCTCGTCCCCCACTACCTGTCCGACACCGAGTTCCCCGACGCCGCCGTCGCAGCGCTGTCCGGCATCGCCGCCGCGACCGGGCTCTTCTTCCCGACGGACGCCCTGCGCGAGTCGGGTCGCGAGTTCCTCACGCGCGTCGACGAGCAGGTCGCCGGCAACGCCGAGCTGCAGCGACTCGTCTCCGTGCTCGAGGAGCGGCACGACACCTACATGGAGGGCAACCCCGTCGCCTCGCCGCTCACCGGCGTCGACGGTGAGGTACCGACCGCGGACGCGATCGCGGCGGAGCTCGAGCGCTTCCTGGCCGACCGGCGCACCCAGGGCGACGCGACCGACTGACCGTCGCGGGATCCGGACGTCCCCTCAGGACGGCCTGGAGGCTCGTGGCGGCCCCGCACCGCGCCTCCAGGCCGTCCTCCGGTCGCCCGCACGACGTGACGCACGTCGACGACGCTCGTCGCGTATCGACGCGGGGACGCGTCGGTAGCCTGGTCCGGTGAACTCCCGTCGTGCCTTCCTGATCTGGGGTGTCGCGGTCCTCGCGTACGTCCTCGCCGTGGTGCAGCGGTCCTCGCTCGGGGTCTCCGGTGTCGATGCGCAGGACCGGTTCGCCGTCTCCGCCGCCGTCCTGTCGTCCCTCGCCGTGGTGCAGATCGCCGTCTACGCGGGGCTGCAGATCCCGGTGGGGATCGCCCTCGACCGCGTGGGCCCGCGCCGGCTGGTGCTCCTCGGAGCCGCGCTGCTGGTCGTCGGACAGGCGATCGTCGCCGTGTCCCCGTCGATCGGGCCGGCCGTCGCGGGGCGGGTGCTCGTCGGCGCCGGCGACGCGATGACCTTCATCTCGGTGATCCGACTGGTGCCGATGTGGTTCAGCGGCCGGATCCTGCCGCAGATCTCGCAGTGGACGGGCAACCTCGGGCAGATCGGCCAGATCCTGTCGGCGTTCCCGTTCGCGGTGCTCCTGCACACGGTGGGCTGGACCCCGGCGTTCGGCGTCGCGGCCGCGGCCAGCGCTGTCGGTCTGGTGCTCGCAGCGGTCTTCGTGCGGAACGGTCCCGTGCCGGTGCGGACGGACACGATCCCGCTGCCGCACTCGTGGGGTGCCGCGTTCAGCACGTTCGGGCACGCGCTCCGCCGCCCGGGCACACAGCTCGGGTTCTGGTCGCACTACGTCACGCAGTCCTCGGGCACGGTGTTCTCACTGCTGTGGGGTGTCCCGATGCTCCGGGGGCTCGGGTACTCCCCGGGTGCGGCGGCTGGGTTCCTCACGATCATCGTGGTCGTCGGGTTCGTCGCTGGTCCGGTGCTCGGCGTGCTCTGCGCGCGGTTCCCGATGCGCCGGTCGAACCTGGTGCTCGGCGTGGTCGTCCTGCTCGCGGTGCTCTGGACGGCGATCCTGCTCTGGCCCGGGCACCCACCGACGTGGTTGCTCGTGCTGCTCGTCGTCGCGATGGGGATCGGCGGGCCCGGCTCGCTCATCGGCTTCGACTTCGCCCGGACCTTCAACCCGGTCGGCTCGCTCGGCTCGGCGAACGGAGTGGTGAACGTCGGTGGGTTCCTGGCGGCCTTCGTGATGATGTACCTGATCGGCGTCGTGCTCGACGCGGCCGCACGGGCCACCGGCACCACGGTGTTCGCCTGGGAGAACTTCCGGATCGCCCTCACGGTGCAGTACGTCGTGGTCGGTTTCGGCGTCGGGATGCTCCTGCACGCCCGCCGTCGGACCCGCCGCGTGCTGCACTCGGAAGAGGGAATACGCGTCGGGCCACTCTGGGTTGCACTCGTTGCACGCCTGCGGAAGCGGCACGTGCAATAATGATCACGGACCCGTTCGGGACCCCTGTCTGTCGGAGCACTTCGGTGCGCCGGTGAACTCGGGGGACTTGACATGGGTCCTAGTGCTGCCCGGAACGGTAGGACTCGTACGACGCGGGGGACTGCGGCGCGGGACCTGGGCGGCGAGGGAGGCCACGACCCCACGAACGTGGCACGACGAGAGAGGTGATCGCATGGCTGCCCGGAGCACGACGATCGATCCCACGAAGGACACCGAGCCCGAGGGCGCTGTGGCAGAGGACGCCACGGACACCGAGGGCACCGCAGCGCCGAAGAAGCGCGCCACGAAGGCCCCCGCCAAGAAGGCGCCCGCCAAGAAGGCGGCGCCCAAGGCGAAGAAGACCGACGCCGTCGACGAGGCGATCGCCTCCGACGAGCCCGTCGAGGAGCCGACCGACGAGGCCGACGACACCGACGACAAGACGGCCAAGCCGGACGCCGCTGCAGCGGTCGCCGCCGGTGCGCTCGTCATCTCGCAGACCGACGACGACGAGGCGCCGGTCTACTCGACGACCATCACGGGTGCCACCGCCGACCCGGTGAAGGACTACCTGAAGCAGATCGGCAAGGTCGCCCTGCTCAACGCCGAGCAGGAGGTCGAGCTCGCGATGCGCATCGAGGCCGGCCTGTTCGCCGAGGACAAGCTGCAGCACGCGACGGGGCTCTCGAAGCCCGCCGAGCGTGAACTGCGCTGGGTCGCGCGAGACGGACAGCGTGCGAAGTCGCACCTGCTCGGCGCGAACCTCCGCCTGGTCGTCTCGCTCGCGAAGCGGTACACCGGTCGTGGCATGCAGTTCCTGGACCTCATCCAGGAGGGCAACCTGGGTCTGATCCGTGCGGTCGAGAAGTTCGACTACACCAAGGGCTTCAAGTTCTCGACCTACGCGACGTGGTGGATCCGTCAGGCCATCACCCGTGCCATGGCCGACCAGGCCCGCACCATCCGCATCCCGGTGCACATGGTCGAGGTCATCAACAAGCTCGCCCGCGTCCAGCGGCAGATGCTGCAGGACCTCGGTCGCGAACCCACTCCGGAAGAGCTCGCCCGCGAGCTCGACATGACCCCGGAGAAGGTCGTCGAGGTGCAGAAGTACGGCCGCGAGCCGATCTCGCTGCACACGCCCCTGGGCGAGGACGGCGACTCGGAGTTCGGTGACCTCATCGAAGACACCGAGGCGGTCGTACCGGCCGACGCGGTGGGCTTCACGATGCTGCAGAAGCAGCTCGAGAGCCTGCTCGACTCCCTGTCCGAGCGCGAGGCGGGCGTCATCCGCATGCGCTTCGGCCTCGGTGACGGCCAGCCGAAGACGCTCGACCAGATCGGTGACACGTTCGGCGTGACGCGTGAGCGCATCCGTCAGATCGAGTCCAAGACGATGGCGAAGCTCCGCCACCCCTCGCGGTCGCAGTCGCTGCGCGACTACCTCGAGTAAGCCGGCATGCGCTTCTTCATCCCGATCCTGATCGGGCGGATCCTCCGCGCCCTCGCCCGTGCGCGGGGCGGCGGGTCCGCCTACCCCGGGTACATCGTGCTCAAGCTCGTGCCGGACTTCCTGCAGCACGTGACGAAGCAGTTCCCGAACGGCGTCGTCTTCGTGCTCGGCTCGAACGGCAAGTCGACGACGACGCACATGATCTCCGACATCGTCCGGGCCCACGGGTTGCGGGTCTTCACGAACCCGTCCGGCGCCAACCTGCCGCAGGGCATCGCGTCGGCCCTGCTGTCCGAGGTCTCGCTGACCGGCCGGCTCAAGGCCGACATCGGCATCCTCGAGGTCGACGAGGCCTTCGCCGTCGAGCTCGCCGGCATCCTGTCGCCCTCGACGGTGACGATGCTCAACGTGCAGGTCGACCAGCTGTACCGGTTCTTCGAGACCGAGCGCGTGGCGACGATGATGCTCGACACCGCCGCTCTGTCGACGGCGAACATCATCACGAACCACGACGACCAGTTCCTCGACGGCTACACGGGCACCCCCGGGCAGCGCGTCCTGCGGTTCGGTGCGAGCGACGAGGTCATCGCCGCGGCGCCGAACGGCCTGCAGAACGCCGACTCGTTCGACGCCGGCGACCGTGCCCAGCACACCGCCGACGCCGAGGTCGTGGCCCACACGGGCGACGGCGCGACGATCCGCTTCGACGGTGCCGAGATCCCGGTCCGGCTGCCCGCCCGCGGCCTGCACTACGCGGTCGACGCCGCCGCGGCCACCGCGACGGCGAGTGCGGCCCTCGGCGCGCAGTTCCGCGCCGACGCCGTGACCAAGGCCTTCGGCACGATGAAGCCCGCGTACGGCCGTGGCGAGCGACTCCCCATCGCGGGTGAGTCCGCCGAGTTCACGATGTTCAAGAACGCCGCGAGCCTGCAGCTCAACCTCGACGCCCTGCCGGACCAGCCCGAACAGGTCCTCATGGCGATCGACGAGGGCACGCCCGACATCTCCTGGATCTACGACATCGACTTCTCGAAGCTCGACCACGTGGACGTCGTCTCCGGCGACAAGGCGTGGCAGATCGCGATCGCGCTCGAGCACGCCGGTGTCCGCATCGGCCGGGTCGAGCCCGACGTCGAAGCAGCGATCAAGCACATGGAGCAGCTCGGCTCGACGACCCGCGGGACGAAGAACTTCATCGTCAACTACGAGATCATGATGATCGCCCGCAAGGCCCTCGGCCACCCGGACATGGAGAAGACCGCATGACGGCCGACCGGTTGACCATCCTGCACGTCTACCCCCGGCAGATGGGCGTCTCGGGCGACCGTGGCAACGTCGCGGCCCTGGTCCGCCGTGCGGCCGCCGCGGGCATCGAGACACAGGTCCTCGAGTACGCGCCCGGTGACGAGCTTCCGACCACGGCGGACGTCGTCGTGATCGGCAACGGACCGCTCAGCGCGATGCGTTCCCTGGGCGACGACGTCACACGCATCGGCGGAACGCTCCGTGCGTTCGCGACCGAGGGTGTTCCGGTGCTCGCCGTCGGCGGTGGGTTCGACCTCGCGACGAACGAGGTCGTGCCGACCGAGGGCGTGCCGGTCGCGGGCTTCGGGGTGTTCGACGCCCGTGCCGTCCGCGGTGCCGAGCGCCGTGTGAACTACTTCGTGCTCGAGACCCGGTACCCGCTGCTCGCCGGAGCCTCGAACCGCCTGGCGGGCTTCGAGGACCACGCGACCCGCATCGAGCTCGCAGCCGGGATCACGCCCTTCGCCGATGTCGTCTCCGGCGGCGGCAACCAGGCCGGCTCCCCGGTCGAGGGCGCGATCGTCGGGAACTCCTTCGGCACGCACACCCAGGGCCCGGTCCTGCCGCTCAACCCGCAGTTGACCGACGGTGTGCTCGCCGCAGCGACCGCGCGGCTGGGCCGCGAGTACGCGCCGGACGCGGAGCAGACGGCGACGATCGACCGCTACGCCCGCGAAGCGCGCGCCACCGTCGACCGCTACGTCGACAAGGCGTTCAAGCGCATCGCCTGACGGCCGCTCGCTGCGGACGTCGAACGCGACCACGCAAAGACAGGAGGCGCGGTGCCAGCTGGCACCGCGCCTCCTGTCCGTGTGTCGGTCGCGACTACTTCGACTCGTAGAGTCGGCTGCTCTCGTCGTGCCACTCGATGGCGGTCGCCGCGAGCTTGTCCTTGAACTCGGCGCCGTGGTGGGCGCAGAAGTAGAGCTCGCCGCTCGACATGGTGGCTCGGATGTAGGCCTGCGCCCCGCAGCTGTCGCAACGGTCGGCGGCGGTCAGCTGGTGGTTGCTGACTTCGTCGATGGAGGGGTCCTGCACGGTCTGGGTCATTGCTGTGCTCCTCACGGATCGCAGGTGGTGCCGGGTGGTTGCACCATTTCAACACGTGATCCCTGAGAGCGACGCATTGTCGGGGCCTGTTTCGCTCAGCGCGGATCGCTTGGCCCCAGTGCGAGTGTCCACACGGTGCTGTCGGTGCCGCTCGGTAAACTCCGACGGTGAGCTCCGACTACTCCGCACGCCATCTCTCCGTCCTCGAAGGGCTCGAGGCGGTCCGGAAGCGGCCGGGCATGTACATCGGCTCGACGGACTCGCGGGGCCTCATGCACTGCCTGTGGGAGATCATCGACAACTCGGTCGACGAAGCCCTCGCGGGACACGGTGACGAGATCGGTGTCGTCCTGCACGCCGACGGCTCGGTCGAGGTCCGGGACACCGCCCGGGGCATCCCCGTCGACGTCGAACCGAAGACCGGCCTGACCGGGGTCGAGGTCGTGTTCACCAAGCTGCACGCCGGCGGCAAGTTCGGCTCGGGGTCCTACGCGGCCTCGGGCGGCCTGCACGGCGTCGGCGCCTCGGTCGTGAACGCGCTGTCGGAGCGCCTCGACGTCGAGGTCGACCGGGGCGGCAAGACCTACGCCATGTCGTTCCACCGGGGCGAGCCCGGCACCTTCGACGACAGCAAGGGCATCGGCCCGGACGCACCGTTCGCGCCCTTCACCTCGGGCAGCGAGCTGCGCGTCGTCGGCAAGGTCAAGAAGGGCGTCACCGGCTCCCGGATCCGCTACTGGGCGGACCGCCAGATCTTCACCGCCGACGCCCGCTTCAGCACCGACGACCTGGTGACCCGTGCACGGCAGACCGCGTTCCTCGTGCCCGGGCTCGGCATCACCATCACCGACGAGCGCGCGGCGTCGATCGACGCCGCAGCCGCCCGGGCCGAGGCGACGGGCACCACCGTGGCCGCCGGGCCGGTGGTGGAGCGCTTCCGGTACGAGGGCGGGATCGGCGAGTTCGTCGAGCACCTCGCCGTCGACAGCCCGCTCACCGACGTCTGGCGCGTGCAGGGGACCGGCACCTTCACCGAGACCGTGCCGATGCTCGACGACAAGGGCCACATGGTCTCCACCTCGGTCGAGCGCGAGTGCGAGGTCGACCTGGCGCTCCGCTGGGGCAGTGGCTACGAGACCGTGTTCCGCAGCTTCGTCAACATCATCGCGACGCCGAAGGGCGGCACCCACCAGGCCGGCTTCGAGTCGGGCGTCGTCAAGGCCGTCCGCGCCCAGGTCGAGGCGAACGCCCGCAAGCTCAAGGTCGGGCAGGACAAGCTCGACAAGGACGACGTCCTCGCCGGCATGACCGCCGTGCTGACCGTGCGGTTGCCCGAGCCGCAGTTCGAGGGGCAGACGAAGGAGATCCTCGGCACCCCGGCGGTCCGGAAGATCGTCGACCAGGTGGTGTCGAAGCGCATCACCGAGATCCTCACCTCCACGCAGCGCACCGAGAAGGCACAGTCGGCGGCCCTGCTCGAGAAGGTCGTGTCCGAGATGAAGACCCGCATCTCGGCGCGGGCACACAAGGAGACGCAACGCCGCAAGAACGCGCTCGAGAACTCCTCGCTGCCCACGAAGCTCGCCGACTGCCGCTCGCAGGAGACCGAGGGCACGGAGCTCTTCATCGTCGAGGGTGACTCGGCCCTGGGCACCGCGAAGCTCGCCCGCAACAGCGAGTACCAGGCGCTGCTGCCGATCCGCGGCAAGATCCTCAACGTGCAGAAGGCGTCCGTGTCGGACATGCTCTCGAACGTCGAGTGCGCGTCGATCATCCAGGTCATCGGCGCCGGTTCGGGCCGCACGTTCGACATCGACCAGGCCCGCTACGGCAAGATCATCATCATGTCGGACGCCGACGTCGACGGCGCCCACATCCGCACGCTGCTGCTCACGTTGTTCTTCCGGTACATGCGGCCGATGATCGAGCAGGGCCGGGTCTTCGCAGCCGTGCCGCCGCTGCACCGCGTCGTCGTGGTGAACCGCGGCAAGCCGAACGACACGCTCTACACGTACTCCGAACAGGAGCTGCAGACGGTGCTGAAGAAGCTCGAGAAGACGGGCAAGAAGTACCAGGAGCCGATCCAGCGGTACAAGGGCCTCGGCGAGATGGACGCGGACCAGCTGGCGGAGACCACGATGGACCGCGCGCACCGCACGCTGCGCCGGGTGAACGTGACCCATGCCGAGGGTGCCGCGAAGGTGTTCGAGCTGCTCATGGGCAACGACGTGGCGCCGCGCAAGGAGTTCATCCTGGCCGGCGAGGGCCTGGACCGCGACCGCATCGACGCGTAGCGCGCCTTCACGCCCGGGCCGCGCAGCGGCCTGGCGTGCTCACGCGCTGAGCGACAGTCCACGCGGCCGCCGGTCCGTGAGGTGTCGCTCAGCGCGAAACGGCGCCGCGTCCGCGACACGGTGACGGCGGACGGGAGGCCCGTGGCGGCGCCGCCCCGCGCCTCCAGGCCACGACGTCACGCGCTGAGCGACAGTCCACGCGGCCGCCGGTCCGTGAGGTGTCGCTCAGCGCGAAACGGCGCCGCGTCCGCGACACCTCGCGGACAGCGGGCCGCCGTCGCGGACGGCCGGTGGCGGACGCCGGCGCGCGCCTACGCCTCGCCGGCGGTGCCGTCGAGCGTCGCGGCGCTGCCGCCGATCGAGCCGATGACCGCTTCGAGCGGGGCACCCGACCCGTCACGCTTCGACAGCCAGTCGGGCAGGGTCCGTGCAGCGCCGTCGGTGCCGACGGCGTGCGGCGGCGCGATGCCCGCCCATCCCACTGTGAGCCCGTCCTCGCCCTTCAGGAACGCGTGCGCCCGGACACCCTGGGTGGCACGGCCCTTCGCCGGGAACTCCGACAGCGCGGAGACCTTGGCGCGACCGGCGTCGGTGCCGGGCAGCGCGGTCGAGGTGGTGGACACCGTGGCGACCACGGCGTCGTCGGAGCGTGCGACCGAGCCGAACCAGATCACCGAGGCGCCGTCGGCGAGGGCCATGCCGGCCACACCACCGGCG
Organism: Curtobacterium sp. MCPF17_003; assembly: GCF_003224385.1. Classification (NCBI taxonomy): domain Bacteria; kingdom Bacillati; phylum Actinomycetota; class Actinomycetes; order Micrococcales; family Microbacteriaceae; genus Curtobacterium; species Curtobacterium sp. MCPF17_003. The sequence goes on from NZ_QKLC01000005.1 coordinate 12,835, forward strand.
GGCAGCCCCTGCGCCCGGACGACGGACGCCGGGAACCGCAGCAGCTGCGCGTTGGAGCTGATGAACACGAGGTCGTCCGACTCCGGCGCCTGGGCCGCGCCGACCACGTGGTCGCCGGGCTTCAGGCCGATCGCGACGAACTCCGGCTTGTCGGGCCACGCACCCGGCACGACGCGCTTCACCACGCCGTGTGCGGTGCCGATCGCCAGCGAGTCCGACGACGCGCCGGACAGGTCGACGATCGCCACGACCGTCTCGCCCTTGGTGAGCGCCAGGAAGTCGGTGACCCGGACGCCGGCGTCGAGTCGGACCGCCGCGGGCGGCACGGCGGGGACGTCGACGGGGGAGAGCCGGAGGACCCGCCCGGTCGAGGTGATCGCGCCGATCTGCCCCCGCACCGTGCTCACCACGGCGGAGCGGACGGCGTCGTGCTTCGAGCGCTTCGGTACGCGGACGATGCCGAGCTCCGACGTCGGGATGTCGACCCGGATGAGCCGTCCGGTGGTCGAGAGCAGCACGCGGCAGGGGGAATCGGCGATCTGCAGGGACTCCGGGTCGACCGCGGCCTTCCGACCGCCCTTCACCGGGGCGTCGGCCTCGGTGAGCAGCGTGCGGCGCGGGGTGGCGAACCTGTCGGACACCTCGGTCAGCTCGAGGGCGACCTGCGCGCGGAGTCGCTCGTCGGACGCCAGCAGTTCTTCGAGGGCGGCGATGTCGGCGAGCAGCTGGTCGCGCTCGGCCTCGAGCTCCATCCGCGAGAACTTCGTCAGGCGGCGCAGGCGCAGCTCGAGGATGTACTCCGCCTGTACCTCGGACAGGTCGAAGACGTCACGCAGGCGGTTGCGCGCCGCCTCGGAGTCGTCGGAGGTGCGGATGACCTGGATGACCTCGTCGATGTCGAGGATCGCGATGAGTAGGCCCTCGACCAGGTGCAGCCGTTCCTTGCGCCGCGCCAACCGGTACTGCGACCGGCGGGTGACGACGTCGAGCCGGTGCTGCACGTAGACGTCGAGCAGCTCGCGCAGCCCGAGGGTGCGGGGCGACCCGCCGACCAGCGCGACGTTGTTGATGCCGAAGCCGTCCTCGAGCGGGGTGTGCTTGTACAGCTGCTCGAGCACGGCGGTGGGGTTGAACCCGCTCTTGATGCCGATGACGAGCCGGAGCCCGTGGTTGCGGTCGGTCAGGTCGTTGACGTCGGAGATGCCGACGAGCTTCTTGGACTGGACGCCGTCCTTGATCTTCTCGATCACACGCTCGGGGCCGACCAGGTAGGGCAGCTCGGTGACGACGAGCCCGACCTTGCGCGGGGTGAGGTTCTCGACGCTCACCTTCGCGCGGGTGCGGAACGAGCCGCGGCCGGTGGCGTAGGCGTCGCGGACCCCGGAGAGCCCGACGATCGTGCCGCCGGACGGCAGGTCGGGGCCGGGCACGAACTCCATGAGTTCTTCGAGGCTGGCCTGCGGGTTCATGAGCAGGTGCTTCGCGGCCTCGACCACTTCGCCGAGGTTGTGCGGCGCCATGTTCGTCGCCATGCCGACCGCGATGCCGGAGGCGCCGTTGACGAGCAGGTTCGGGAACGCCGCCGGCAGGACACCCGGCTGCATGATCTGGTTGTCGTAGTTCGGGACGAAGTCGACGACGTCCTCGCCCAGGCCCTCGGTCATCGCCATCGACGGTTCGGCCAGCCGGGCCTCGGTGTACCGGGCTGCTGCGGGACCGTCGTCGAGGGAGCCGAAGTTGCCGTGGCCGTCGACGAGCGGCACACGCATCGTGAACGGCTGGGCCATGCGGACCAACGCGTCGTAGATCGCGCCGTCGCCGTGCGGGTGCAGCTTGCCCATCACCTCGCCCGTGACGCGGGCGCTCTTGACGTGTCCGCGGTCGGGCCGCAGCCCCATTTCGGCCATCTGGTACAGGATGCGACGCTGCACCGGCTTCAGGCCGTCGCGGGCGTCGGGCAGCGCCCGCGAGTAGATGACGGAGTACGCGTACTCGAGGAAGGAGCCCTGCATCTCCTCGGAGACGTCGACGTCCTCGATGCGCTCACCGTCGGGCAGGCCGACTACGTCCGTGCGTGCCATGGCACCTTTCTGGAGAACCGGAGTCGTCTGGAAGACTCGTGGAATGGGAACAAGCGTACCGACGGCCCCCGACGCCGTCGCGAACCTCGCCGACGTCTTCCCGAGTTGCCTCGTGGCGCTCGGCGCTGCGGACGACGCGTGGTTGCGGAACGACGGCCTGGAGGCCCGGATCACCCTCCGCCCCGCCCGCTCGGCGATCGTCGTGCTGGTCGACGGCCTCGGTTCCGCCGCGCTGGCGGCGCGCGCCGGGCACGCTCGCTGGTTGACCGGTGCGAAGGGCACCGGCACCGCGAAGAAGCTGCGGAGCGGGTTCCCGACGACGACCGCGGCCGCCCTGAGCACCCTGACCACCGGCCGCTCGCCCGGCACCCACGGCGTCGTCGGCTACAGCGGCTGGAACCCGGACACCGGTGCCGTGATGAACCTGTTGGGCGGCTGGGACACCGAGGTCCCCGCGGACTGGTTCCTGACCCGGACCCTGTTCACCCGGGCCGCGGAGCTCGGGCTCGACCCCGTCGTCGTCGGGCCGGACCGGTACCGCTCGTCCGGGATGACCGCGAACGTGCTCGGCGGCGCTCGGTACGTGTCGGCGGACACCGTTCCGCAGCGCGTGGACGCCGCACTGGCCGAGACCACCACCGGCCGCTCGCTCGTCTACCTGTACGTGCCGGAGCTCGACTCGATCGGGCACAAGTACGGCTGGCAGTCCGACCGGTGGACGGCCGCCCTCGAGCTGCTCGACGGGGAACTCGCCCGGCTCGACGCCCGCGGCGCCGACGACGTCGGGGTCCTGGTGACGGCGGACCACGGTGTGCTCGACGTGCCGGACCACGCGAACATCGCCATCGACCCGCTGCTGCTCACCGACGTCGTCGGCATCGCGGGCGACCCGCGCTGCCGCCAGCTCACCGTCGCACCGGGCACCGACGTCCGCGCCCTCGTCGGCGCGTTCCGGGCGCGCTACGGCAAGAAGGCCTACGTCGCCAGCCGTGCCGAGGCGATCGAGGCCGGGTGGTTCGGGCACGTGTCCGACCAGGTGCTGCCGCGCATCGGTGACGTGCTCGTCGTGGCGCGCGGCTCGTGGGCGTTCAACGACGACCGTGCCCTGCGCGAGGACGAGACGCCGAAGCGCATGATCGGCCAGCACGGCGCGATGACCGACGAGGAGACGATCGTGCCGCTCCGGCTCGCCGGCGCGTTCGCCCTCTAGGACGTCTGCGCCGACGGTCGGCGGGCGTGCGGATCAGGCGGGGTCGTCGTCCGGACGGGTGCCGAAGACGATCTCGTCCCAGCTCGGCATCGAGCGGCGGTTGCGCTTCTTGCGTTCGCCACGGCTCTCGGACTCCGGCGCCGACGCCGGACGGGCGTCGGCGGACTGCGGTGCGGTGTCGTGCGCCCCGCCGTCCTCGAAGCCCTGCAGCGGGATGTCGACGACGCTGATGGAGGTACCGCGGGCGGGCTCGTCGCGCTGTTCGCCGAAGGACGCTGCTTCGCGCTCACCGCGGCGACGGCGCAGCGCCTCGAGCAGGTCGGCGGTCTCGTTGCCGGGAGCTCGCTCTTCTCCAGCGGCCTGACCGATGCGGGGCAGCGGTGCACGGAGCGGCGCGTGCTGGGACGGCTCGGGCTCGGCGGCCGGCTGCTCCGGCTCGTCGACGCGGAAGGCGCCGGAGTCGAAGCGGGTGCCGTCGTCGTCCTGCTGTTCGAACTCGACCGCACGCAGGCGCGGGGCGATGCCCTCGTCGTCGGTGTGTGACAGCCGGTGGGCGTCACCGTTGTCCGGCGCGAGGGTCGAGGTCTTCGGGTCGAAGTGCCACTGGGCGTCGTGCTCGACCTCGCCCGCGGTGTAGCGGACGCGGACCTGCCAACCGCTCTCCGGGTGCTTCCAGGAGCCCCAGGTGATCGCGGTGGCCTCTCCGGCCTCGAGCTTCGCGGTGATCGCGGGGCCGAAGGTGTCGGGGGACTCGTCGTCGACCGGGGTGACCGGCACGCGGTGCGAGGCGTCGAGGATGAAGGCGCGCTCGGCGAGGACCGGCCCCTCGAAGCGGCGGACGTACTCGACGTCGACGTCGAGCGCGGCGGCCACGTCGGCGGCGTCGGCGCCGCCACGGATGCGTGCCTGGACGTCCTTGGGGGAGACCCGCTTCTGCGGACCGGCGTCGGGGTTCGCCTGGCGCACCTGTCCTGCCAGCGACGACGTGACGGGCAACCGGAACTCGGTGCCGCCGTCGGTCGCCAGGAGGAGTGCGCCGGACTCGACTCCGATGACTCTCACGTCTTGCATGGTTCCGCCTTCCCAGCGTCGCGTACGTCCTGCTGTCGTACCCCGTGAGTATGCAGGGGCGACTGGCGGTTTCCGGGGAGGCGCACGGGCGTGCCGCGGACATCCGCACGGCCGATCGCGAGGACGCGGCACTCCGGCAACGGGTGTCGGGAATGTCCGGTTCCGGTCGTGGGTTGCACAGCCAGCACGACCCGCCGCAGCACTCGGTTTGCGCTCTGGCGGGGCGTGGTGCAAACTGTCGCCGCCGATCACCCGGCGACGACCTCTCGATACGAGAAATGGATGGGCATGGCCACCGATTACGACGCCCCCCGGAAGACCGACGACAACTCCGACTCGGAGTCGATCGAGGCCCTCAAGGAGCGCGTTCCCGACAAGATGTCGGGGGTCGTCGACGATGATTCCGACAACCCCGGCAGTTTCGAACTCGCCGGGCAGGACCTCAGCGACGTCGACCTCGACGTCGTGGTGCTGCCCCCGCAGGTCGATGAGTTCACCTGCGTCGAGTGCTTCCTCGTGAAGCACCGCTCCCAGCTCGACCACGAGTCGAAGCTCGGACCGGTCTGCGCGGAGTGCGCTTCGCTCTAGACGCAACGATCAGCGAAGGCCCCGCATCCTCCAGGGATGCGGGGCCTTCGTCGTGTGCTGCGAGGCGGGGCCGAGCCGCGCCTCCAGGCCGTTGGTCGTGGTTCGTCAGGACCGCAGCGCCTCGACGACCTTGCCGGGGTGCCGGACGCTGACCAGCCAGTAGGGCGTCGGGTCGGCGTCGTCGCGCACCTCGACCTTGACGACGCCGCGGACGTAGCCGCGGAAGAGCGTCCACGCGCGGGCGTCGAGTGCCGGCCCGCGCTGCTCGGTGGCCGCTGCGCCCTCGAACGCCTCGGTCGTGCCGACGAGCGTGCGGGGGAGGTGGGCCTTGCCCGCGCGGAACTCGGTGTCGGTGACCTCGATGGTGGGTGCGAGTGCCCACAGGAGGACCAGGACCCCGAGCTCCATCCCGATCGCCACGAGGACGCCGGCCAGGACGCTGATGGGGAGGAAGACGAGCAGGGTGGCGGGGATGACGAGCGCCGTCGCCAGGTAGAGGGCGGGCGGGGCCCAGAGTCGTTCGCGATACAGGGTCACGGGTCCATTCGATCACGAGCGAGCGAGGTCACGGAACGGTCACGGCTGCACTACCCTCGTCACGTGACCGAACCAGTCGACGTCCTCTGGACCGGGGAGCACGCTCCCGGCCACGCCCACCCCGGCGACGCGGGTGCCGATCTCGTCTCCACCGAGGCCTTCGTGCTGCAGCCGGGGGAGCGACACCTGGCCGCCACGGGTCTGCGCATCGCGCTGCCCGAGGGGTACGCCGCGTTCGTGGTCCCGCGGAGCGGCCTGGCGGCGAAGCACGGCATCACGATCGTGAACAGCCCCGGCACCGTCGACTCCGGCTACCGCGGGGAGATCAAGGTCGCCCTGCTGAACACCGACCAGACGGAACCGTACGAGGTGCACGTCGGCGACCGCATCGCCCAGTTGATCGTGATGCCGGTGCCGCAGGTGACCTACACCCGGGTCGACGACCTGCCGGACAGCGTCCGCGGACAGGGCGGGTTCGGCTCGTCGGGCTACGGTGACCGGAGCGACGCCGTGACCGGTGCCGCCGCAGACGCTCAGGAAGGAACGCGCGCATGAAGTTCGGCCGACGCAAGCGGGACGAGGTCGAGGTGGCGGACGCCGTCACCGACGACATCGAGGTCGCGGACACGTCCCCCGAGGTCGACATCGCGACGGATGCCGACGCGGACCTCGACGAGGTCGACGCGGTCGCCCCGACGGACAAGTCCGCTCCGGAGGACCGGGCCGAGAACGGCCCCCACGACGAGACCGAGGCGAACCTGGTCCGCCCCTACGTCGACCTGGGCGGGGTGAAGGTGCTCCCGCGCGAGGGCCTGCACCTGCGCCTCGAGGTCGAGGAGGGCTCGCAGCGCGTCGTCGCGGTCGGGCTCGACTACGACGAGTCCACGCTGCAGGTCCAGCCGTTCGCGGCGCCCCGGTCCACCGGCCTGTGGCACGAGATCCGCGCCCAGATCGCCGAGCAGATCGAGCGCCAGGGCGGTGTCGTGACCGAGGTCGACGGCCCGTTCGGTCCCGAGCTCCGCGCGTCCGTTCCGGTCGCCGTGGACGGCGACGGCGGCGCCGCCGGCTCCCGCCCTGCCCGCTTCGTCGGCGTCGACGGCCCGCGCTGGTTCCTGCGCGGCGTGATCGCCGGCAAGGCCGCCGAGCAGCCCGACGACGCGAGCGAGATCGAGGAGCTGTTCCGCAGCGTCGTCGTCGTGCGCGGCACGACGCCGATGCCGCCGCGCGACCTCATCCCGCTGCACATGCCCAAGTCGACGCAGACCGCGATCTGACCGACTGACGACCAACCCCGCCTGGAGGCACGGTGCCGGACCACGACGACACCCCACGACCCGAGACGGTTGGCTCCCACCCCGCTGCACCGGCGGCTGAGCCGTCGGCGGTGCCGGCTGCGGCACCGGCGGCCGAGCCGTCGGTGGCGCCGTCCTTCTCCGCGCAGTTCCGCGACGCCGTGCAGAACGCCGGCATCGCGCGCGTGGCACCCGGTGAGGCACCGTCCGGCCGGGCGCTGCTCGGCGCGGTCGGCGGGGTGCGCGGGCTCGCCGAGTCGGTGCTGCCCGGGTTCGCGTTCCTGGTCGTCTACGCGATCACCAAGGAGCTCGTGCCGAGCGTCGTGATCCCGGTGGCGGTCGGCCTGGTCTTCGTGGTGCTCCGGCTGCTGCAGCGGCAGTCGGTGACGATGTCGTTCGCGGGCATCCTCGGCGTCGCGGTCTCGGCCGGCCTCGCGCTCATCACCGGCCGCGCGGAGAGCAACTTCATCCCCGGGATCGTCATCAACGCCGTCTGGCTCGTCGGGCTGCTGATCACGCTGGCGATCCGCTGGCCGCTCATCGGGCTCGTCGTCGGCTTCCTGCTGCCGGCGAACGAGGACGGCTCGCACGTCGACTGGCGCGCCGACCCGGTGAAGCGCCGCGTGCTGACGGTCGCCACCTGGATCTGGGTCGGGCTGTTCGCGGTCCGGCTCGCGGTGGAGGTCCCGCTGTACCTGACGGCGCAGGTCGAACTGCTCGCCGGGCTGAAGCTCATCCTCGGCGTGCCGCTGTACGCGGCGGTGCTCTGGGTGACGTGGCTGCTGGTCCGCACCGTGTTCGTCCGACGCGACGACGTCGCCCCGGTGTAGAGTTCTCTCGACATCAAGATAGTTCTCGCAGGGCGCGCACGCGTTCTCGGGATTAGGTTTGCCTTGCTGGTGGGACGGTCCACGGCCCGCGAGGATGAGGGCAAACCGATCAGTAGGGAGGCGGCACGGTGGCTGCAGTCAATAGCTTCGGCTCGAAGGACACACTGTCGGTTGGGGGTGTCGACTACGCGATCCACCGGATCGACTCGGTTCCCGGGCACGAGAAGTTGCCCTACAGCCTGAAGGTGCTGCTCGAGAACCTCCTCCGCACCGAGGACGGCAAGAACGTCACCGAGGGACAGATCCGGGCGCTCGGCTCCTGGCGGCCCGACGCGGAGCCCGACACCGAGATCCAGTTCTCGCCGGCGCGCGTCGTCATGCAGGACTTCACGGGTGTGCCGTGCATCGTCGACCTCGCCACCATGCGCGAGGCCATGGCGGACATCGGCGGCGACCCGAACAAGATCAACCCGCTGTCCCCGGCCGAGATGGTCATCGACCACTCCGTCATCGCCGACCTGTTCGGCAGCACGGATGCCCTGCAGCGCAACACCGACCTCGAGTACGAGCGGAACGGTGAGCGCTACCAGTTCCTCCGCTGGGGCCAGACCGCGTTCGAGGACTTCAAGGTCGTCCCGCCGGGCACCGGCATCGTCCACCAGGTGAACATCGAGTACCTGGCGAAGGTCACCTACACGCGTGACTTCGACGGCGAGACCTACGCGTACCCGGACACCCTGGTCGGCACCGACTCGCACACCACGATGGTGAACGGCCTCGGCGTGCTCGGCTGGGGCGTCGGCGGCATCGAGGCCGAGGCCGCGATGCTCGGGCAGCCCGTGTCGATGCTCATCCCGAAGGTCGTCGGCTTCAAGCTCTCGGGTGAGATCCCGGCCGGCGTCACCGCGACCGACGTGGTGCTCACCATCACGCAGGAGCTCCGCAAGCACGGCGTCGTCGGCAAGTTCGTCGAGTTCTACGGCGAGGGCGTCGGCGCCGTCCCGCTCGCCAACCGCGCCACCATCGGCAACATGTCGCCCGAGTTCGGTTCGACGGCAGCGATCTTCCCGGTCGATGACGTCACGCTGGACTACCTGCGGCTGACCGGTCGCGACGAGGCACAGATCGCCCTGGTCGAGGCGTACTCCAAGACCCAGGGGCTGTGGCACGACGCCTCGGTCGAGCCGAACTACTCCGAGTACATGGAGCTCGACCTCTCCACGGTCGTGCCGTCCATCTCGGGCCCGAAGCGCCCGCAGGACCGCATCGAGCTGTCGAAGGCCAAGGACCAGTTCGAGGTCGACCTCGCCAACTACGCGAGCATCGACCACAGCGAAGAGGACAAGGCCGTCGCCGACACGTTCCCGGCGTCCGACCCGGTGGCCGCGGGCCCCGGCGACGAGCACGCCGTGGACGACCTGCAGGACGCCCCCGGGTCCGACGTACCCGTGCACGCATCGAGCGCGCCCGGCACCGTCTCGAAGCCGACCTCGGTCGCCATCGCCGACGGCGACCCGTTCACGATCGACCACGGTGCCGTCGCGATCGCCGCGATCACGTCGTGCACGAACACGTCGAACCCGTCGGTCATGATGGCCGCGGGCATCCTCGCCCGGAACGCCGCGAAGAAGGGCCTCACCGCGAAGCCCTGGGTGAAGACCACCCTCGCGCCCGGGTCGAAGGTCGTCACCGACTACTACGAGAAGGCCGGTCTGACCACCTACCTCGAGCAGCTCGGCTTCTACACGGTCGGCTACGGCTGCACCACCTGCATCGGCAACTCGGGCCCGCTGCCCGAGGAGATCTCGCAGGCCGTGCAGGACAACGACCTCGCCGTCACCGCGGTGCTCTCGGGCAACCGCAACTTCGAGGGCCGGATCAACCCCGACGTCAAGATGAACTACCTGGCGTCCCCGCCGCTGGTCATCGCCTACGCCCTCGCCGGGTCGATGCACTTCGACTTCGACAAGGACGCCCTCGGCACCGACCAGGACGGCAACGACGTCTACCTGACCGACATCTGGCCCGACGCGTCCGAGGTGCAGCAGGTCATCGACGAGTCGATCGACACCGAGATGTTCACCCACGAGTACGGCTCCGTGTTCGAGGGCGACGACCGCTGGAAGAACCTGCCGACCCCGACCGGCGACACCTTCGAGTGGGACCAGGAGTCGACCTACGTCCGGAAGCCCCCGTACTTCGAGGGCATGACGATGCAGCCCGACGCGGTGTCGGACATCTCCGGCGCCCGGGTGCTCGCGAAGCTCGGCGACTCGGTCACGACCGACCACATCTCGCCGGCCGGTTCGATCAAGGCCGACAGCCCCGCCGGCCAGTACCTCGCCGAGCACGGCGTCGACCGCAAGGACTTCAACTCCTACGGCTCGCGTCGCGGCAACCACGAGGTCATGATCCGCGGCACGTTCGCGAACATCCGTCTGCGCAACCAGCTGCTCGACGGCGTGGAGGGCGGCTACACCCGTGACTTCACGACGCCGGACGGTGCGCAGTCGTTCATCTACGACGCCTCGCAGCACTACCAGGAGCAGGGCATCCCGCTCGTCATCTTCGGTGGCAAGGAGTACGGCTCCGGTTCGTCCCGTGACTGGGCCGCCAAGGGCACGAACCTGCTCGGTGTCCGTGCGGTCATCACCGAGAGCTTCGAGCGGATCCACCGCTCGAACCTGATCGGCATGGGCGTCGTCCCGCTGCAGTTCCCGGCGGGCGAGACGGTCGAGTCCCTCGGGCTCGACGGCACCGAGGTCGTCTCGATCTCCGGGCTGACCGAGCTGAACGAGGGCCGCACCCCGAAGACGGTGCACGTCACCGCGACGCCGAGCGAGCACTCGCCGGCCGGCAAGCAGCCGATCGAGTTCGACGCGGTCGTCCGCATCGACACCCCCGGCGAGGCCGACTACTACCGCAACGGCGGCATCCTGCAGTACGTGCTCCGCTCGCTCGTCTGAGCGTCGTGCGCACGGGTCGCTGACGCGACCGACGACCGGCCTGGAGGCGCGGTGCCAGCTGGCACCGCGCCTCCCGCGCGCTCCGCGTGATGCGACGCGCCAGCGGCGCGCGGTGCCAGCGCCGACCGAGCCTGCGAGGTCGGTTGAATGGGAGCGCACGAGAATAGAGTGGCCCGACAGCCCCACGAAAGGAGCGCCCGTGAGCCTGCTCGCCAGCATCACGTCGCCGCGCGACCTGAAGCGTCTCTCCGACGCGCAGATGACCGACCTCGCCGCCGAGATCCGACGTTTCCTGGTCGCCGAGGTCGCGAAGACCGGTGGGCACCTCGGGCCGAACCTGGGCGTCGTGGAGCTGACGCTCGCGATGCACCGCGTGTTCGACTCGCCGAACGACCCGTTCGTCTTCGACACCGGGCACCAGTCGTACGTGCACAAGCTCGTCACGGGGCGCCAGGACTTCTCGAAGCTGCGCGAACGCGGCGGCATCGCCGGCTACCCGCAGCGGAGCGAGTCCGAGCACGACATCGTCGAGTCCTCGCACGCGTCGTCGTCGCTGTCGTGGGCCGACGGCATCTCCCGCGCGTTCGGGCAGACCGGGCAGATCGACCGCACCGTCGTCGCGGTGGTGGGGGACGGCGCCCTCACCGGCGGCATGACGTGGGAGGCGCTCAACAACATCTCCGACGACAACGACCGTCGCCTGGTCATCGTCGTCAACGACAACGGCCGCTCGTACGCCCCGACGATCGGTGGCATGGCGCGGTTCCTGAGCTCCGTGCGCACCCGCCGCGAGTACCGGGCCCTGTACGAGGGCACGCAGGCCGTGGCGGCACGGTTCGGCGCTCCGGGTCGTGCGGTGTACCGAGGCATGCGCGGGGGCCTGCACGGCTTCCTGTCGCGGCTGACGAACAACGAGGCGTTGTACTCGAACCTCGACATCAAGTACATCGGCCCGGTGAACGGGCACGATCAGCAGGCGATGGAGGCGGCGCTCCGGCAGGCCAAGGAGTACGGCGCTCCCGTGATCGTGCACGCGATCACCGAGAAGGGCCACGGCTTCGAGCCCGCCCTGCGCGACCAGGCCGACCAGTTCCACGCCGTCGGGCACATCGACCCGGAGACGGGGGAGTCGCTCGACGCGGCATCGGGCCCGTCGTGGACCTCGGTGTTCGCGTCTTCGCTGGCCGAAGCCGGCGCCTCGGATCCTCGGGTCGTCGCCATCACGGCGGCGATGCTCCGGCCAACGGGGCTCCACCTGTTCCAGGAGCAGCACCCCGACCGGGTGTACGACGTCGGCATCGCCGAGCAGCACGCCGTGACGACCGCCGCGGGCCTGGCCTACGGGGGGCTCCACCCGGTCGTGGCGCTCTACGCGACGTTCCTGAACCGTGCATTCGACCAGGTGCTGATGGACGTCGCCCTGCACAAGGCCGGCGTGACGTTCGTGCTCGACCGCGCCGGCATCACCGGCCCGGACGGCCCCTCGCACCACGGTATGTGGGACCTCGCGCTGCTGCAGGTCGTGCCGGGGATCCGGATCGCCGCGCCCCGCGATGCCTCGACGCTGCGCGAGGAGTTCCGCGAGGCGATCGCCATCGACGACGCCCCCACTGTGCTGCGCTGGTCGAAGGGGCAGGTCGGACCGGACATCCCCGCTGTCCGTCGTCTCTCCGATGGTGTGGACGTCCTGCACGCCGCCGCGGATGACGTCGAGGACGTGCTCTTCGTCGCCGTGGGGTCGATGGTGCCGGTGGCACTCGAGGCCGCGGCGCTGCTCGAGGCGCAGGGCATCGGCGTCACCGTCGTGGACCCGCGCTGGGTGGTGCCGATCCCGGTGTCGCTGATCGAGCTGTCGCGGACGCACCGGCTCGTGATCACCATCGAGGACGGCGTGCGGGTCGGCGGCGTCGGGACGCGGCTGCGGCAGGACCTGCGCGCTGCCGGGGTCGACACCGGGGTGAACGAGCTCGGGCTGCCCGACGCGTTCATCGACCACGCGACCCGGTCGCAGATCCTCGCCGACGCGGGGCTCACGGCGCAGGCCATCGCCCGCGACGTCATCGACCAGGTCGTCGGGACGAAGTTGCCGCAGGCGAAGCCCGCGCGGTCCCGCGAGTCGGCGGCGTCCGACCGCTGACCGCCGGCCCGGTCGGGGTCCGGTCAGCAAAACACCGGTGTTCGCGCTCCACGCCGCGGTTTGCGGGTGTTCGGTGCGCGAACACCGGTGTTTTGCGTGATGGCGCTAGCGGGAAGCGGGGCCGACGATCCGGGGCTGGTGGAACGTGCCGCCGAAGACACGCTCGGACGCACCGGAACGGTCGAGGTACGGGCTGATCCCACCGGCCTGGAACGGGTAGCCGGCGCCGAGGATGAGCCCGAGGTCGATCTCCTCGACGTGCTCGACGACCCGGTCCTCGAGCATGCGGTGCAACTCGTCGGCCAGGGCGTCCTCGAACCGGCGCTGCATCTCGGCGGCGTCAACCGGCTTCGCGTCCTTCTTGGACGGCGCGACGAGCTTCACGGCGGCGGGGTCGTACCCGGTCGCGTTGCCCTTCTTGTCGCGGGTCAGGATCGTCCCGTGCTCGGCGATCTTCTTCAGGCCGTCGCCGGGGTAGAAGCGCTCGGGCCAGGCCGCGTGGTGCGAGTCGAGCACGTGCGCGCCGACCGGCAGCCCGACGAGCTCGAGCAGCTCGAACGGTGACATCGGCAGGCCGAGCGGCGCGGCACCCTGGGCGACGGTGTCGAACGAGGTGCCCTCCTCGACGCCGCGCATCGCCTCGCCGAGCACCCGCGCGAGCACGCGGTTGACGACGAAGCCCGGCTGGTCCGCGGTGATGATCGCGGTCTTCTTCAGGGTCTTCGCGACGGCGAGGGCGGTGACGAGGGCCTCGTCCGAGGTCTTCGCCGCGCGCACCACCTCGAGCAGCGGCATCACCGCGACCGGGTTGAAGAAGTGGAAGCCGACGAGTCGCTCCGGGTTGGTGAGGACCGATGCCATCTCGTCGACGGAGAGCGACGACGTGTTCGTGGCGAGGATCGCGTCCGGTGCGATGACCTGCTCGATCTTCCGGAAGACCTCCTGCTTGACGGTCATCTCCTCGAAGACCGCCTCGATCACCCAGTCGGCGTCGGCGAAGGCGTCGTAGGACACCGACCCGCTGACGAGTGCGGTGATGCGGTTCGCGTCGTCGGGGGAGATCCGGCCCTTGTCGAGCAGCTTCGCGACCTCGCCGCGGATCCGCTCGACGCCGGCGTCGACGCGCGACTGGTCGACGTCGGTGATGACGACGGGGACGCCCAGGCGTCGGGCGAACAGCAGCGCGAACTGCGAAGCCATCAGCCCGGCGCCGAGGACGCCGACCTTCGTGATCTTCTTCGGATCGACACCCTCGGGAGCGCCGACGGGCTTCTTCGCACGCTTCTGCACGAGGTCGAAGGCGTACATCGACGCGGCGAACTGGTCGCCCGAGATGAGGTCGGCGAGGGCCTCGTCCTCGTCGGCGAAGCGCTCGTCGAGCGCACCCGACTTGGCGGCCGCGACGAGGTCGAGCGCCCGGAACGGCGACTTCGGCACGGTGCCGATCTTCGACGCGACCTGTCCGCGGGCGACCTTGACGACGGTGCCCCAGGCGGCCTTCTCGAGCATGCCCGGCTCGTTCTTCCGCACCACCTTGGTCGTTCCGGTGATGACGCCGTCCGCCCACGCCACCGCCGAGGGCAGGAACGTGACGGACGGGACGAGCACGTCACCGATGCCGATCTCGACCGCGGCCGGACCGTCCATCAGGCGGTTGTTCTTGAGCGGGTTCTCGACGATGACGCGGAGCGCGCGCTCCGGGCCGATCAGGCGGGGGAGCAGCGTCGCGCCGCCCCAGCCGGGGATGATGCCGAGGAACACCTCGGGGAGCCCGATGCCCTGCGCCGCGGACGAGAACGCCCGGTAGGTGCAGTGCAGGGCGATCTCGAGCCCACCTCCGAGCGCCAGGGTGTTCACGAACGCGAACGACGGCACCCCGAGGTCGGAGAACTTGCGGAGCGTGGCGTGCCCGAGGGCGGCCAGGTCATGGGCGGCCTCGCGCGACGGGACCGCCGCTGCCTGGGACAGGTCGGCCCCGGCGGCGAAGCAGTACTCCTTGCCGGTGATCGCGACGCCCTGGATCGTGCCGGCTGCGGCCTCGGTCTTGAGGGTGTCGAGCACGCCGGACAGCTCACGGAGCGTGCGCGGCCCGAGGGTGTTCGGCCGCTTGTAGTCCTTGCCGTTGTCGAGCGTGATGAGCGCCAGTGTGCCACCCGAAGGCATCGTGACGTGCTTGACGAACGAGTGCGTGACGACCTCGTCCTCGCTGAGTTCGGCCAGTCGGTCGTTGTCGACGATGGTCATGGTCACGCCCCCTTCCGAGCCGAACGCTCGGCCGACTTGCTGTGGTTCGGGTTCTCCCAGATGACGGTGCCGCCCTGGCCGAGCCCGATGCACATCGTGGTGATGCCGTACTTGACGTCCGGTCGCTCGGCGAACTGTGCGGCGAGCTGGTTCATCAGCCGGACACCACTCGACGCGAGCGGGTGGCCGACGGCGATCGCGCCGCCCCAGGCGTTCACGTTCGGGGAGTCCTGGGCGATGCCGTAGTTGTCGAGGAACGCGAGCACCTGGACGGCGAACGCCTCGTTGATCTCGAACAGGCCGATGTCGTCGATCGACAGGCCGGCCTTCGACAGGGCCTTGTCGGTCGCGGGGACCGGGCCGACGCCCATGACCTCGGGCTCGACGCCGGCGAAGGCGAACGAGACCATGCGCATCTTCGTCGACAGTCCGTGCTGCTTCGCGCCGTCCTCGGACGCGAGCAGGCTCATGGTGGCGCCGTCGTTCAGACCGGCGGCGTTGCCGGCGGTGACCCGTCCGTGGGGCCGGAACGGCGTCTTCAACGCGGCCAGCGCCTCCAGGGTCGTCCCCGGCCGCGGCGGCTCGTCGGTGCTGACGACGTCCCAGCCGTCGCCCTTGTTGACCTCGACCGGGATCACGTCCGGCTGGAGCTTGCCGTTCGCCCAAGCGGCGGCGTAGCGCTGCTGGGACTGGACGGCGTAGGCGTCCGTGCGGTCCTTCGTGATCGCGGGGAAGCGGTCGTGCAGACGCTCGGCGGTGGCGCCCATGACGAGGGCGTCGCTCGAGACCATGCGCTCCGCGACGAAACGCGGGTTCGGGTCGGCGTTGAAGCCCATCGGGTGCCGGCCCATGTGCTCGACACCACCGGCGATCGCGACGTCGGCGGCACCGAAGGCGATGGCGCCGGCGAGCGTCGTGACGCTCGTCATGGCACCGGCGCACATGCGGTCGATCGCGTAACCGGGCACCGACTTCGGCAGACCCGCGAGCATGCCGACCGTGCGCCCGAGCGTCAGCCCCTGGTCACCCTGCTGCGTGGTCGCCGCGACGGCGACGTCGTCCACCGCTGCGGTGTCGAAGGTGTTCCGGTCGAGCAGTCCGCGCATCGCGTGCACCGCGAGGTCGTCCGACCGGGTCTTCCAGAACACCCCCTTCTCGCCGGCTCGTCCGAACGGTGTGCGAACGCCGTCCACGAACACGACGTCTGATGCCTTTGGCAATCCGGGCCTCCCAGATCCTCATCGATCGGGCCGGAACGCAGGTCGCTCCGGCCTGGCCGGGCCTCGCCCGGCGACCCTCCCGACGCTATGCCCCCAGCCTGGGCGGCCGCATGCCGGTTGGGCAGTTCCTACGACTCGTCGTCGTCCGTCGCCGCGGGCCGCTGTGCAGCAGCGACAAAGGCCGACGCGATGATCGACGCGAGTTCCTCGACCTGCCACGGGCGGGCGTCGTGCTCGGCGAGGGCCGCTCCGACCAGCTCGGTCGACGGCGGCGACGGCGGGGCCCACGACACGAGCCGGAGCGTCTCCGGCGTGAGCAGGTTCTCGAGTGGGATGTCGAGTTCCTCGGCACGCTTCGTGACCGCGGCGCGCGCGGCCTTGTACCGGCGGTCGGCGGCCGGGTTGCGGTCCGCCCAGGCGCGGGGCGGCGGGAGCGTCGCCTCGCCGGCACCGCGCAGGCGGGGGAGGTCCTCGGTGGTGCGGCCTTCCTCGACGGCGGCCCACCAGCGGTCGAGCTCGGAACGGCTGGCGCGGCCCGTGAAGGTCTTCAGCGCACCGAGCTCGGCGCGGGACTCGGGTGCGGCGGCCGCCGCGGCGACGATCGCCGAGTCGGGGATCGTGCGCCCGGGGGCGATGTCCGCCTGTCGGGCGTACTCGTCACGGGCGAGCCAGAGCGACCGGGCGATCGCCAGTGCTCGGGCACCACGGAGCGCGTGCATGCCGGACAGCCGACGCCAGGGCTCGGCACGGGCGGGCTTCGGGGCGCGGTGTAGGACCGCGTCGAACTCCTCTTGAGCGATCCGGGTCTTGCCGGCCTCGTCGAGCTTCTCGGCGAGGGCGTCGCGGAGGTCGGGCAGCAGCTCGACGTCGAGCGACGCGTAGACGAGCCACGACTGCGGCAGGGGACGGGTCGACCAGTCGGCGGCCGAGTGCGCCTTCGCCAGGGTGATGCCGAGCAGCTGCTCGACGACGGCGCCGAGGCCGACACGGGGGAAGCCGGCGATGCGGGCGCCGAGCTCGGTGTCGAAGATGCGCGTCGGGACGAGGCCGACCTCCTGCAGGCACGGCAGGTCCTGCGAGGCGGCGTGGAACAGCCACTCCTCGTCGACGATGGTGGCCTGCAGCTCGGAGAAGTCGCCGATCGGGATCGGGTCGAACAGGAACGCGCCGGCACCGCGGCGGAACACCTGGATCAGGTAGGCGCGCTGCGAGTACCGGTAACCGCTGGCGCGCTCGGCGTCGACCGCAACGGGGCCGTGGCCGGCGGCGATGGCGGCGACCGCCTCGAGGTAGTCCTCGCGTGTGTCGATGACCTTGACGGCGTCGTGCGACGCCTCGAAGGCGGGGCTGGCGGCGGCGGCCGGAGCGGCCGAGCCAGCAGCGGGGCCAGCGGCGTCCTGGGGAGCGGGGTCGGTCACTTGGCGAGCCTCCTCGGGGCCAGCAGGGTCACGCCGTCCGAAGCGGGAGGCAGACCGGCGAGCATGGCGACGATGTCCTGCCAGGCCCGGACGTGTGCGGTGAGGTCGTCGCCGCGTGGTGTCCACGACGCGCGGAGTTCCAGCTGTGCGCCGTCGCCCTGTGCGGCGAGGTCGCCGTACCCGCGCGAGATGATCTTGGTGGCCGTGCCCGAGGCGTGGTCGTACGTCGCGCCGTGCGACTCGAGCGCGTCGACGAGCCAGCTCCAGGTGACGTCGGCGACGAACTCGTCGACGCCGATCTCCGGCTCGAGCGGCGCTTGGGCGAACGAGACGACACGGAACGGGCCGCCCCAGCCCTCGGGTTCTTCCGGGTCGTACAGGGCGATGAAGCGGCCGGTGCCCAGGTCCGACTCGACCCCGTGCGCGGTACCGGACACGTCCGCCGCCAGGGCGATCGAGAACGGTGCGATCCGGGTCGGCGACGGGATCTCGGTGATGGTGGTCTCGGCACGGCCGCTGCCGCCGGACACGAACGCGCGGAGCCGCGCGAAGGCGTCGGGCTCTCGGGTTTCGGACACACATGCAGACTAGGCTCCGGGCCATGTCCCGATCCGCGCGACCCGCCGAGGACGTCGTCCAGGAGACCGCTCGATCGGCCGGGTTCATCGCACTCGGCGCCGGTCTGGCAGCTGCTGCGGTGGGGGCGGCCGTGATCGGTGGCTTCGTCGCCGCCGTCGCCCGCGCCGTGGTCACCCCCGACCGCAAGCGCAACGAGCGCGTCCCGATCCACGCCGTCGACCCCGTCCGGAAGACCGTCACGATCGAGCGCACGGCCGACACCGAGCTGCAGGGCCGGTACTCGCTCTGGTTCGGCGGCGGCACCGGCCACATGCGCGTCGGCGAGGTCCTCGGCACGACCGACACCACCGTCACGCGCCGCATCATCGCGATCGACGTCGGCGACCCCACCGCCGCCCGTCGCGGACGCTGGGGCGGCTGGTTCTACCTGACCCCCGGCGAACTCGACGTGCCCGTCGAGGACGTCGACATCCCCACCCCGAACGGCCCGGCTCCCGCCTGGGTCGTCCGCGCCGACGACCCGGCAGCGCCCTGGGCCGTCCTGGTGCACGGCCGCGGCGTCACGCGCGCCGAGACGATCCGCGCCGTCCCCGTCTTCCGCGCCGCCGGGTACTCGGTCGTGCTCGCCTCGTGGCGGAACGACGGTGTCGCCCCGCCGAGCGTCGACGGTCGCTACGGGCTCGGCAGCACCGAGTGGGAGGACGTCGACTCCGTCCTCCGCTGGCTCACCGCGCAGGACGCCCAGAGCGTCGTGCTGATGGGCTGGTCGATGGGCGGGGCCGTCGTGCTGCAGACCCTGCTGCGCTCGCGCTTCGCCGGCCTGGTCGACGGGGTGGTGCTGGAGTCCCCGGTGGTCGACTGGCACGCGGTGCTGAAGTCGCAGAGCCAGCTCCTGCGACTGCCGCGTCCGGTGCGCAAGGTCGCGCAGCGCCTGCTCCGCACGCCCGTGCTGTACCGGCTCGCCGGGCTGCAGCAGCCCGTCGACCTGCGCGAGCTCGACATGGTCACCCGCGCCGACGAGCTCACGGTGCCGATCCTGCTGCTGCACAGTGACGACGACGGGTTCGTGCCGTCCTCGGCCTCGCACGACCTGGCCCGCGCACGGCCCGACCTGGTGCGGCTCGAGATCCAGACCACGGCCCGGCACACCAAGCTCTGGAACCACGACGCCGACTGGTTCGACGCCCGCATCCTCGCGTGGCTCACCGAGGTGGTCCAGCGGCGCGGCGCGACCAGCGCGCGGTAGACGCGAGAGCAGACGGACGGGAGGCGCGGTGCCAGCTGGCACCGCGCCTCCCGTCTGTCGATGCGTGCGTTCGGTCGCTTGGTGAGCAGAAATGGTCGGGTCACCGTCGCGCACTCGACCCGTTCCGCTCACGAAGCGGGTGGCGCGGCATTCGTTCCGTTCGTCGTCTGCTGTCGCGGCCCGAACTCCTCGAGACGAGTCGCCGGTCGGCCGAGCTGCGCTGGGCCGTGCGTCCGGTCGAAGGCATCGCTCATCGTCGTGAGCGGCGGTCGGACCGTCACGGTCCATTCGCCGCTGTCGAAGGCGTCGATCCGGACGACCAGGTTCGACTCGTCGGTCAGGTCCGAGCCGGGGAGGTAGCCGAGGAACTCGCCGTCGATGAGCTGCCGCATGCTGTCAGCGATCTCCATCGCCTCGGCATGGCTCAGGATGAGCCCGGGTTCCGCCGCCGCGTCGACGCGGCGTTCGAGTGGGAGCGCTTGGACCGGCTTGTCAGGGGACGTGACGGCGTACAGGGTCGTGAGGACCCAGACGAGCTCTGGTGAATCGAGCTCTGATGTTTCGAGCTCTGAGAAGAACTGCACCAGGTCGGGCAGCACGATGCGAGCAGCGGGGATCCGGTAGGTGACCGTCCCCAGGTCGCCCGGCACTGTCGTGGTCATCCGTTCTCCTCGGTCGTCTCGGTCTGGGGCGAGAGGCCGCCCACGCTCATGGCAGCGAGGACGTCGGTCCTGCCGGGCGTGAACGCCGTGAATCCGACCCATGTGTCAGCCTGCACGATGCAGAACCCCGGCTGCTCGTCGCCGAGCGGCACGAGCGCACGGGCGAACTCGTCGAGTCCGCGGACGTCGAAGCCCTTCTCGGCGGCCATCGTGTACTTCGTCAGGAAGGTCCGTGCCGTCGCCAGGGCGCCCTGATCGAAGACACGGAGCCGTTCCTCGGCCGCGCACTGCGATGCCACCTCGAGCGCCAGTTCGGCCCCCGGGGCGTCTGATGTGCGCAGGCGCGAGCACAGCTCCTGGACGGTGATGTGGACGAGTCCGACGGATCGGTCGATCGCCGTGGCCGCCACGAGCGTTCGGTCCGTCGCGCGCAACACGACCGTCACGAGTTCATCGCCGTGCTCGACCTGACAGATCAGGACGAGCTCGTCCCCGAGGGCTTCGAGTGGGTCGATGAACGGTACGAGGTTCGGCTGCTTTGTCGAATAGCTCCTCCGGATGACCGCTGCGAACGAGCGTGCGGACACGTCGGAGACGAGCACATCCGTGTCCGGCCCGACAGTGGCGAGGACCTCGACGACACGGTCCGGGAGCTCCACGGTCGATTCATCGGTGACCGCTCGGAGATGGTGGATCGAGATGGCCGGGGGCGCGTCCGTCACCGTCGGATCTCCGCGGACGACGGGCCCTGTCGGTACCGGACCTCGCCGTCGGGCAGGACGTCGATGTCGACCCGTGCGCGCCCCGGTTCGCTGGAGTGCCAGGACGGACCTCGGCGGTTCGACCAGCCCTCGAGCAACTCACCCGAGGCGAACCGGATGGCGATCCGCGCGCCCGTGACTGCACCGTCCGAGACGACCTTGTTGTGCAGGGCAAGGAGGTCGAGCAGGGACGGTTTGTCGCCGGGATCGAGGAACGCGTGCTCCCCGTCAGAGCCTGTCAGCGCGAAGTCGGTCTCGAACCGGAGCGACGCACCGCTCGAGAAGCGGATCGTCACGTCTGGTCCGATGCTGATGAGGTCGACGGTGTCGCCGGCGATGTCCAGCGCGAAGGGCTGGCGCGGAACGCCGCTCATCCTCGATCTCCTTCCGTGCCCGTGCTCGTGCTTCCGGTCGGCGGCTCGGTGCGGGCCGGGCGACCCTTCGGCCCGGAGACCTGCCAGGACTCGAACTCGGCATCGGGACCGGCGACGAGGGTGTCCCCGCCGTCGAAGATCAGCGTCAGTACGCCGTTCTCGGTCGAACTCCGAACAAGCTCGGCACCGAACAGCCGCAGGACCGGGAGCAGTGAGTCCTTGCGGTCGGGATCGACGACCGCGGTGCTTCCGGACCGGTCGGTGACGGTGCACTCGGATTCGAGCTGGACGCGGTAGCCGTTGCCGAACCCCAGCTCAAGCCGGAAGTCGACGCCTATGAGGTCGAGCGTGCCCGCGCGCTCGACGGTCATCGCGCCCCCGGTGGGGTCTGCCGTGTCACGGGTCACGATCGTTCACTCGTCCGAAATCTGCGCGGAGCCGACGACAGAGGGCCGGCGGAGTTCATTCCGCGTCGCATCTGTGAACCCCGGAAGTTCAAGACGGTCGACGTTCCTCTTCCTCATCCAGATCATGATCTCCCTGGTTGATTCAGGATCGTCGTTCACGGACTGCTAGTCGCCGAACAATTCGGACGACGTAGGAGTTGGACGATATCGAACTTCGTCGTAGGCCGGGAGCCACGGTTCCAGACCGAAGTGAGCACGAACCGCCTTCTCGAGGACGATCGGGGAATCGATCGTGAGCCGCGGGACCTGGGTAGCCTCCTGTCCCGTTGCCCGGCGCATTCTCGTTCCGTCGAAGTTCGTCACCCGGACTCCGTCGTAGTCGTCTGATCCGAAGCTGTAGGCGGGCAGGAAACGTGCCTGATCCGGAGCGCGGTTGCCCACTATCTGCCACATCCCCGGTCGGAATCGGGCGTCGAACGTCATCCGGGCCAGGAGTGGCGGAGTTGCGGCCACCTCGCTGAGGTCGAGGCTCTGAACTGCATCTTCAGGAACGACCAGATCGAAGACGACGACGTAGAACGAACTCTTGTACTTGCCGATCACTTGTCCGAGGGCAGCCCTGCCGTCGCCGAGGGGCACTGTGAAGATGTCGCCGATCGAGACCCTGTAGACCTGCTGTTTCGTACTCAATACGGGCTTCCTCCTGCCGCGTCGTAACGCTTGTCGCTCATCTGGTGGCGCTTGTTGGACAGGCCGCCATCCGGGTTGCCCTTGTTCGTGGGTCCGCCTTCGTTGCGAATGTGGAACTCTTCTCGACGGTCCAGGTCGACTCCTGGGTGCCCCCTGTCGATCCTCTCAAATCTGAACGCCGCATCCGGGTGTTCTCGTGCGTGAGCGGCCTGGCGCAGGAGGAAGTGGTCTTCACTCTTGGTCTGTCCGATGTAGGGCTTCAGGCCGTCGGTGATGTCCGTGCGCCGGTAGATGATGCCCGGTGGTACCGGCGTCTCGTCGCCGAGCTTCGCCACGGACGTCGGCAGGTGGACCTTCGACATCGTGCCGCCGGTGGCCGCCGACGTCGCGGCACCCTCGGCAGCGTTCCGGAGCAGGCCACCGGGGGTCACCGGCTGGCCGCTCACGGCGTAGTTCACGACGTTCTCGACCGCGCCCTCTGCGGCGTTGCCCAGCAGGTGCTTCCCGATCAGGGCACCGGCACCACCGCCGACCGCACCGAATGCCCCGCTGACGGCGACCTGGCCCCAGTTCACCTCGCCGGTCGTGGCCTTCTGGATGATCGTGTCGGCACCGGCGCTGATGAGCATCATGCCGACCGGACCGCCGACGCCGGTGGCGACGAGCACCCCGCCCGCGACGACCATGGCACCGCCGGCGACGTACTCCCAGTTGTCCGCGAACCAGTCACCGGTCGCGGCTGCGGCACGTGCGAGCGGCCCCTGCTGCGCCGCCGCGTAGGCCTCGAGCTCGGCGTCGGTGACGGGCGCGAGACCGAGCGGATCGATGGCGTGCAGCGGATCGTTGCCGGCGAACGAGTACGGGTTGCCGGCCCAGGCTGCTCCGGCGGGCGCGCTGATCGGGTCGACGGACAGGAAGCCGCGCGACGACGGGTCGTAGGCGCGGGCGCCCATCCACTCCAGGCCGGCGACCTGCAGCGAACCGTCTGCGCCGAGCGCGATGCCGCCCGGCAGCGCCGAACCTTCTAGATCGGCGAGCGTCTGCCACGGGTCGGCGTCGTCGGCTGCCCTCGTGGTGCGCCGACCGCTGGTGATCCAACCGTCGTCCACCCCGGTCAGGCCGCCGGGAGCGCGGACGACCGGTGAGTCACCGACTGCGAGGACGGTCGGCGCGAACGCGGCGGTGTCCCAGTCGATCGGGACGCCGTCGACCTCGGCGAGTTCGCCGAGGGCGTCGACGTGGAGGTCGGTCGTGGTGCTGCCTGCCGCGGTGGTCTCCGCCACCCCGGTGAGGTGACCCTGCGGGGTCCAGCCGTACGTGGTCGTCACGCCGTCGGCTCGGAGCGCCTGCACCCGTCGACCTGCGCCGTCGTAGGCGTACTCCGCCTCGGGCGCCCCGTCCGGAGCGTCGACCCTGGTCAGCTGTCCGGCGGCGTCGTACGTGAACCGCCGGGCCCCGGAGTCCGTCCGTTCCTCGGCCAGACGACCAGCGACGTCGTAGACCCAGTCCGTGCGACGGGCGTCCTGGACGGACGCCACCAGCTGCGCGGCATCGTCGTGCTCGTAGGTGGTGCTCCCACCGGGTCCGTCGACCCGGGTGATGCGCCCGTCGGCGTCGCGTTCGATCGTGCTGGCGTGCGTGCCGTCAGAGTCGATGCGCGCGTGCCGGACGACGTGTCCGTTCGCGTACTCCCAGGTCTGCAGCTGATCGCCGGCGCGGGCCTGCAGGAGCCGCCCCGCCGCGTCGTGCTCGTACCGGACCTCGCCGAAGGCCGAGTGGTCGACGCGGACGACCCGTCCGGTGGCGTCGTGCTCGTACCGGGTCGTGGACCCGTCAGGGGACTGCACCGAGGTGCGGAGTCCGTCGGCATCGTGGGTCCACCTGGTCTCGCGCGCGCCGGTGGCACGGCGGACGAGCCGGCCCAGTCGGCTGAACTCGAGGACGTGGGTGGCGGGGGAGTCGGGACGGGTCTCGTCGGTGATCGTCACCGTGCGAGCACGCGCATCGCGGTCGATGCGGCCGATCAACCGGTCACCGGCGTACTGCGCGGATTCACGCCCGGCCGCGTCGTACTCCCACCGCAGGACGCTGCCGTCCGGGTCCGTCTGGGTGAGCTGGCGCCCGGCCGCGTCGTAGGTCGCCGTCGTCGTGCGACCGAGCTGATCGGTGGACGAGGCCACCTTGTCGAGCTGCGTGTACGTGCGGAAAGTCACCCCACCCAGCGGATCGATGCTGCGGACGAGGCGCCCACGCTGGTCGTACTCGTACCGGGTGGTGCCGCCGAGCCCGTTCACCGCGGCGATGAGTTGTCCGGCGGCGTCGTAGCGGAAGGTCCGCTGGCCGAAACGGGTGTCGCGCGCCGACACGACCCGGCCCACGCGGTCGTACCGGTACCGGGCGGTGCCGACCCCGGGCACGTCTGCATGGACGACCCGACCCTGTCGGTCGTACTCGGTCCGGGCGACCTCGCCGGTCGGCAGGGTGCGCGCGACGACCCGTGAATCGGCGTCGTAGGTCAGCGTGGTGCGTGCGCCGGCGGGGTCGATCGCGCTGACCGGGCGGCCGCACGCGTCGTACTCGTACCGGGTGGTGCGGCCCGCCGGAGTGGTCACACCGACGACTCGTCCGGCCAGGTCACGCTCGATCCTGGTGAGTCCACCGTCCGCGTCGACGAGTTCGACCGGTCGGCCGCAGGCGTCGTACGTCGTGAGTTCGGCGGAGGCGTCTGTGTGCTCGAGCCGGGTCGGGCGCCCGAACTCGTCGGTCGTGACGGACACGGCATCGAAGGCGTCCCGGACCGTGGAGACGCCGTCAGCGCGCGAGCGCCCCACCTCGGTGCGGACACCGGTGGGGTCGACCGTCGCGCCGAGGGCTCCGACCGCGTCGTGCTCGCGTGTCCAGGTGCCGCCGGCCGGGTCGACCACGGCTTCGAGTCGGGAGAGCGCGTCGTGCACGAACGCCCACTCGGCACCGTCGGGCAGGGTCATCGACGAGACGTTGCCGAAGGCGTCGAAGTCCTTCGTCACGACGCGACCGAGGGGATCCGTGGTGGACACGATCTCGCCGTGCTGGCCGTAGGCGACCTCGGTGCGGGCACCGGTCGGATCGATCGTCGCCGTGACCCGACCGCCGTCGCCGTGCTCGAACCGCCACAGCCCGCCGTCCGGGTCCTCACGCGCGGTGAGCAGGCCGGCGGCGTCGTAGCGGTACCGGGTCCGGTTGCCGAGCGGTGTGACCGCCTCGATGATCCGGCCACCGGGGTCGCGGACCAACTGCGCGGTGTCGCCGACGGCGTTCTCGACCCCGGTGAGCTCACCGGACGCATCGTGGTGGAAGGAGACGACGACGCCCATCGGATCGGTCGTCCCCACGAGCAGGCCGTCCCGCCACTCGAGCAGCGTGCGACCGCCGACAGGGTCGATGACGACGGAGGGGTTCCGGTCGTCGCCCGCGTACTCGTACTCGACGACCCCGCCGTTCGCGGTGACCACCGTGGTCATGCGGTCCTGCTCGTCGTACCCGAAGGTCAGGTCGGCGCCCTCCGGTGTCACGGTCCGGACGCGCCGTCCCCGCTCGTCGTACCCGTGGACGGTCACCTGCCCGTCGCGCTCGGTCACCGAGACGAGGTTGCCGTGCGGGTCGTACGACATCGACTGACGCCGCCCGTCGGTGTCGATGATCCCGACGACCCGGCCCTTGCGGTCGGCGATCCACGTGTTGGTGTGGTCGCCGTCGACGTCGGAGACCGAGGTGACGCGGCCCGGCAGGTACGCGAACCGCACGCGCCGTCCGAACGGCGTGCGCTGCTCGACGACACGGCCACGGGCGTCGTAGGTGTTCTCGCACTCGACCACACCCGTGGCAGCGGTCACGCGGTCGATCAGCCCGTCGTCGTTCCAGCGGTACCGACGGCTGCCGACGGCGTCCGTCGCACGGACGAGTCGACGAGCATCGTCGTAGTGGTACTCCACGCGGCGTCCGTCGGAGGCGGTCGTCGACGCCACACGGTCGCCCGCGTACTCGACGTCGATGAACCGTCCGAAGACGTGCGACAGGCGGGTGATGCGGTCCTGCTCGTCACGCCGAACAGTCACGGTGGTGCCGGCTCCACGGCCGCTGCGCAACCACAGTCCGGACGGCGTGAACTCCCAGTGACCGCCGGCGTTGTCCTGGACGACGAGGGCGTTCCCCTCGGCCCGGAGCCACAGGTCCTCGCCGACCGCGCGGTCCCAGCCGTCGCCCTGCCGCGGGAAGTCGACCTGCCGGCCGTCGTCGAGCACGACCGACGCGGCGTCGTCGGTGATCTCCAGACGGGTGTCGAGGATCGAGGACCACCCGAGCCCGAACACCCCGGCACGGCCGTCGAGCGAGTTGTACATCCGGGTGAGCCGGAGCGACGCCGACTGCCCGGCGAACGACAGGTCGGTCTCGGGCTCCAGGAAGTTGCCCGTGGCGGTGTTGACGGGATCGTCGGCGAACCCGTTCGTCGGGGGCGTCCCCATCGCCGAGAACGGTCCGATGGTGAAGTCGTCACGTCCGGCGTCGATCCCCGCCGCGGACAGGGCCGCCGCGATCGCCGCGTCCGACAGCGTCGCGGGCCCGGCACCACCACCGGCGGCTTCGAACTGCGCGGCGACGGTGCCCGCCCAGTCGGCGTCCTGCCCGTTCGCGGTGAGCCAGTCGTTGACGGCGGTCAGCAGCGACTGGGCGTTCAGCGTGCCCCAGCAGGGGTTGCACTCGGCCTCGTAGTCGCTCAGGGCGTTGCGGAACGTGGAGACGGCACCCGACAGGTCGGAGTCGAGCGTGCGGGTGTTCGCCTCGAAGGAGCGGAGGTCTTCGGGGACGGCCGACGACGTCCCACCGCTGGTCCCACCACCCGCGGGGATCTCCCGCCCCTTGACGCTGACCTCGTCCGCCTGCAGACGCGGCTCCGGTTCCGGCTCCGGGGGCTTCGGGTCGTCACCTCCGCCGAACCAGGTCGAGATCTCGTGTCCGGCGCCGACGAAGAAGTTCTCCTCGCGTTCTCGCTTGCGGGCGTCCCACGCCTTCGCCTGCTTCCGCCGGTCGTCTTCGTCCTCCGCGGCGTCGCGGAGTTCCTGCACGAACCCCGACAGGCTCTGCAACGACTCGACGAGCTTCGTCGCGCTGCGCGCACCGATGTCGGCGTTGTCCGCGAAGACCTCGGAGAAGTACCCCCGGAACTCTGCACTCGCGGTCGTCACCGATGACGACCGCGACCCGGACTGGCCGCCGATCGACGACGCGAGCGCCGTCGAAGCCGATTTGAGCGTGTCCGCCGCGCTGTACGAGTAGCCGGTCGGATCGTTCCCGTGGATCTTCGCCATCGTCAATTCCCCCCATGGTGCTGACCGGCCCATCCTGTCACGGCCAGCGACTGAAATGCCAGAGGACCGCATGCATCCGAAACGAGCAACGGACAGGAGGCGCGGTGCCAGCTGGCACCGCGCCTCCTGTCCGTCAACGGGTCGCGTCTACGCGACCGCCGCCTGCACCTGCCGCTGGACGCGTCCGAGCATGCCCACCATGCCGCGGATCCGCAGCGGGCTGACCGCCTCGGACAGGCCGATGGTCAGCGGGTAGTCCGTCGGCACGGCGAGCACCTGCTCGACGGTGAGGCCGGACAGTCCCTGCGCCAGGATCGAGGCGAAGCCGCGGGTGGTCGGCGCCTCGCGCGGGGCGGTGGCGTGCATCCGGACCACGTCCGGGGCGTCGCCGTCCTCGCCCACCGTCACGGTGATGAAGACGGGGGACTGGCACTCCTCGACGCGTTCGAGCTCGTCCTCGTGTCCCTGCAGGCGTTCGGGCAGCGCGGGCAGCTCGTTCGAGAACTCGAGCAGGAGCTGCAGGCGGTCCTTCTGGCCCAGGGCGAGGAAGTCGTCGCGGATCTCGGCGAGGGTGGCGGGGAGTGGTGCGTCGGTGCTGGCGTTCATCGGTTCGGAACAGTACCCGGCTCGGATCCCTGCACGATGGGGACGCGGACGGCGCTGCCCCACTCGGTCCACGAGCCGTCGTAGTTGCGGACGTTGTCGTAGCCGAGCAGGTGCTGCAGGACGAACCAGGTGTGGCTCGAGCGCTCACCGATGCGGCAGTAGGCGATGACCTCGTCGGCGTCACCGATGCCGGCGCCGTCGCGGTAGACGGCGTCGAGCTCGTCGCGTGACTTGAAGGTGCCGTCGGGGGCTGCGGCCGTCGCCCAGGGGATGTTCACGGCGGTGGGGACGTGGCCGCCGCGCAGCGCACCCTCTTCCGGGTAGTCGGGCACCGTCGTGCGCTCCCCGCTGTACTCCGGGGCGCTGCGGACGTCGATGAGCGGCTTGCCGAGGTGCGCGAGGACGTCGTCCTTGAAGGCGCGGACGGGCTCGTCGTGGCGCTCGACGACGGGGTACTCGACGGGCGTGACCAGGGTCTCGTCCGTGGTCAGGGCGCGGTCCTCGGCGATCCACTTGCCGCGACCGCCGTCGAGCAGGCGGACGTCCTCGTGGCCGAACAGGGTGAACACCCAGAGGGCGTACGCCGCCCACCAGTTGTTCTTGTCGCCGTAGATCACGACCGTGGTGTCACGGCCGATGCCCTTGCCGCCGAGGAGCTCGGCGAAGGCGGCACCGTCGATGTAGTCGCGCTGCACCGGGTCGTTGAGGTCGGTGTGCCAGTCGATCTTCACGGCGCCCGGGATGTGCCCCGTCTCGTAGAGCAGGACGTCCTCGTCGGACTCGACGACCACCAGGTCGGGCGCGCCGGCCCCGGCGTCGAGTTGCTCCTGCAGCCACTCGGTGGAGACGAGGCGCTCCGGGTGCGCGTAGGCGGCGAACTTCTCGGACGGGTCAACCGGTGCGGTCATCGGGGGTACCTCCAGGGGGTGCGGGGGAGCGTGGTGCTGGGGAGCGTGCTGCTGGCGCCGGACTAGGATCGGGCGTCGGTGCCTGTGGGCAACGGTACGCGGACGTACCGTGCCCCTGACGCAACGTGACACCCCACGACATGCTTCCCGGAAGGGTTCCCCGATTGCCCGCTCACCTCGTCGACCGTGATCCCCGGGTGACCCCGCAGCAGATGGCCGCGGCGCTCGTGCCCCCGCCCCAGTTCACGGACGCGTCGTTCGACTCGTACCGGCCGGACCCGGACTACGACTCGCAGGCCTCGGTCCGCGACGCCGTCGCCGCGTTCGTGGCCGCCGGTCCCGCGGACGCCCCGCGGCGCGGGCTGTTCGGGCGCCGGAAGCAGGCGGCGGAGCCCGCAGCGAAGTCCGGCGTGTACCTGGACGGCGGGTTCGGCGTCGGCAAGACCCACCTGCTCGCAGCCGCCTACCACGCGGCCACCGGGCGGAAGACGTTCGGCACCTTCATCGAGTACACCGCGCTCGTGGGCGCCCTGGGGTTCCAGGGGACGGTCGACCTGCTCCGCGGCACCGCACTGGTGTGCATCGACGAGTTCGAACTCGACGACCCGGGCGACACGATGGTGATGACCCGGCTCATCAAGGAACTGACCGAGACCGGCACCCGCTTCGCCGCGACGTCGAACACGCCCCCGGGAGCCCTGGGCGAGGGACGCTTCGCCGCCCAGGACTTCCTGCGCGAGATCCAGGCGATGTCGGACCGCTTCGACACCATGCGCATCGACGGCCTCGACTACCGCCGACGTGCCGTCGACGAGTCGGCGCAGGTCGTGTCCGACGTGCCCGCCGCGCTGCCGTCCGGCACCGTGACGCTCGACGACTTCGGCGCGGTGGTCGCGCACCTGGGTTCCGTGCACCCCTCGAAGTACGTCGCGCTGGTCGAGGACCTCGACGCCGTCGGGCTCACCGACGTCCGGGCGTTCACCGACCAGACCGACGCGCTGCGCTGGGTCGCCCTGGTGGACCGGCTGTACGACGCTCAGGTGCGCATCGTCGCCTCGGGCACCCCGCTCGACCAGGTGTACCCCGACGTGATGCTCGAGGGCGGGTACCGCAAGAAGTACCTGCGCGCGGCGTCCCGCGTGGTGGCGCTCACCCGCGCCTGAGCGTCCCTCGCCGTCAGACCGATCTGTCCACGGCGGTCTCCTGCCCCTCGCGCAGGGGACATCGGGGCGGCGGAAACACGACGTTTACAAACGGCGCGGTCGCGTTACATCCGCGAAACAGTTCGTGCTCCCTCGTGAAACCTCGCCTCGCCAGACTCTGTGACACCCGAGGCGGTCCAAGAGCCGCTCGTGCAATCGAGAGGTGAGCAGATGCTTGATCAGGGCAACACGACGTTCGTGTTGGTGATGGCTGCGCTGGTGTTGTTCATGACACCCGGCCTGGCCTTCTTCTACGGCGGCTTGGTGAAGGCCAAGTCCGTCATCTCCATGATGATGATGTCGTTCGGTGCGATCGCGCTCGTGAGCGTGCTCTGGGTGGTCTACGGCTACGCGATCGCCTTCGCCAACCACGGCGACGGCACAGCGGTCTCCGGCGTGGTCGGGTTCTTCAGCATCGACTGGAACCAGATCGGGCTCGGCCAGGCCTTCGAGGAGGCGCAGTCCTCGAACATCCAGGCGGCGTACCCGTCGATGGCCTTCGTCGGGTTCCAGGCGACGTTCGCGATCATCACCGTCGCGCTCATCTCCGGCGCCATCGCCGACCGCGCCAAGTTCGGCGCGTGGATGGTCTTCGCCGGCGTCTGGGTGACAGTCGTCTACTTCCCGGTGGCCTCGTGGGTCTTCAACCTGACCTCCGGCTGGGCCGCCACGTGGGGCGTCATCGACTTCGCCGGTGGCACCGCGGTGCACATCAACGCCGGTGCCGCAGGGCTCGCCCTGGCGATCGTGCTCGGCAAGCGCGTCGGCTTCGCCAAGGGCGCGCACAAGCCGCACAACCCACCCTTCGTCCTGCTCGGTGCCGCCATCCTGTGGTTCGGCTGGTTCGGCTTCAACGCCGGCTCCGAGGGCGCGGCTGACGGCATCGCGGCGATCGCCTGGGTGAACACCCTCGCCGCCCCGGCCGCCGCCATCCTCGGCTGGCTGCTCATCGAGAAGCTCAAGGACGGCAAGGCGACCTCCGTCGGTGCCGCCTCGGGTGCCGTCACCGGCCTCGTCGCGATCACCCCGGCCTGCGCCGCGCTGACCCCGGGCTGGGGCATCCTGCTCGGCTTCCTCGCCGGCATCGTCTGCTGCTTCGCCATCGACTGGAAGTACCGCCTGGGCTTCGACGACTCGCTCGACGTGGTCGGCGTCCACCTGGTCGGCGGCATCTTCGGCACGCTGTTCCTCGGCTTCTTCGCCAACGACACCGGCCTGATCTACTCCGGCTCGTTCGAGCAGCTCGGCAAGCAGGCCGCAGCAGCCCTCGCCGTCGGCGTCTACTCGTTCGTGCTCGCCCTGGTCATCGGGTTCGCGATCGAGAAGACGATGGGCTTCCGCGTCAAGACCGAGGACGAGGTCGCAGGCATCGACACCGCCGTCCACGGCGAAGAGGGCTACGTCCTCTACGAGCAGACCGACGACAGCCCGGTCAGCGTCCGCTAGACACGCTCCAGCACCACACGACGACGGGCCCCGCGCACACAGCAGCGCGGGGCCCGTCGTCGTGTGCCGGGCCGCGCCCGACCGGTAGGGTTCCGGCGTGGACGACGTCACCCTCGCGCACCCGCTCGTCGACGCCGTCGGGCCCGGCTTCGTCGTCTCCGAGACCGATGCCGCGGTCGTGTCGCTGTCGTCCGCCCGCATGGGCCTGGTGCTCGAGACACGGGCCGCCGACGTCGCGTGCGTGCTGCTCACGCCGCCCACCAGCCGCGTCACCCCGGCGATGCTCGCGATGCTCCGGCGGACGAGCAGCGCGTGGGTCGTCCGCGAGGGCGACCGCTACCGCGCCGCCGGCTCCGCCGAGGTCGTCGACGACGTCGCGACCGCGATGCTCGCTCCGCAGTCCTCGCCGCGCACCACCCGGCTCGGTGCCGACGAGGTCCCGTGGGTCGAGCTGATCGTGTCCGTCCATCACCCCGCCACCGGGCAGGCCGGCATCGGCCGCACCGCCGAGCTCCTGCTCGAGGGAATCGCCGGCAGCGTGCCCACCGCCTGGGGCACGGTCGAGCCGGCCACGCTCGCGTGGCGCGTCGACGCCGTCACGGACTTCGCCCGTGGGCGCGCGCCCCGTCCGACCCGGCTCGTCGCCGTCGCCCCGGTCGACGGTGGGTTCGCCGCGGTGCAGCTCCGCATCGAGCGGTCCGCGACGGGCGTCACCGAGGAGACACGGTTGGCACTGCCACGGCCGGGAGGCACGGTGCCGGTCCCCGGGAACGACTCGCCTCCGGTGGAGGGTCCGATCGTCGACGTCCTGGCCGACCTCGCGCGTCGACAGCGAGTGCTGCTCGCGACGGCGTGGCGGTCGGGCGGGCACGCAGACGCGACCCTCGCCGCTCGGCAGCGCGGCATGCCCGTCCCCCTCGGAGCGGTCGTCGGTGCCGCCGCCGTGCGGGACCTCGGCGTCGACACCGGTTCGTTGCCGGTGGGTGCCATGCCGGTCGGGACGCCGCGCGTGCCGTCGCTGCTGCTCGACTTCTCGCCGCCGACCGCAGGGCTGACCGGGGGCGCCGAGGTGGAGGCCCGCTGGCGGGGGCTCGCCGAGCTCGGCACCGTGCTCGGCCCCCGTGCCGTCGAACTGCTCGGGTTCGGGGCGGACCGATGAGCGCCGAGTGGACGATCCTCAGCGCCGAGCACGTGGATGCCGCTGCCGTGCTGACCGGGGCTGCTGCGGTCGACCCGACGCTCGGCATCCGCCAGCTCTGGCTGGGCGATGCGCTACAGCTCGTGTCGGACGACGGAGTGGTGCTCCTCACGCTCTTCCAGTCCCGCCGGCTCGACAGCGTCACCGACGCGGAGCGGCTGCTCGCCGGACCCTTGTCGGTGGCGGGTGATCGGCTATGGTGGACCGAGATCCACACGGCCGCGCAACCCCCGTTCCGGGGGACGGCCGAGCGGATCGTGCACAGCATCGCGGACGCCGCCGGGGGAACGGCTGCGTCCCGAGCCGTGCACTGACCACGCGATCGCTCTGACCGAGCGGGACGACGACCAGGGGGAGCCATGGGGAACGGCTGGCAGATCGAGCCCGCGGGCGTGCAGACGACGCTCACCGACACCGAGACCGCGGCGACGAACCTCTCGACCGCGTTCGACGGTCTCGCCGACGCGCACGCGGCGCTCACGACCGCCGTCGGCGACGACCAGGCGGTTGCCGGCGCCGTCGCGGCACTCATCGAGAGCCACTCGGCCCTCCTGACCCGCGTGGGCAACCACATAACCGCCGGTCTGGCCGGCGCTGCCACCGCGACCCTCGCCTACTACCACGGTGACGAGGAGATGGCCGCGACGGCGCAGACAAACGCGATCCGGGCCTCCAGTACCGGTGATTTGTCGGCCTTCGACCTGGGTGGTGACCAGTGAGCGGCCAGTGCCGCGCCGACGGCCTGATCGACCCGGACGCGATCCCCGGCGCGAACATCGACGCGGCGAAGGTCGAGACCGCCGGCACGGCGTTCTCGACGTCGGCCACCGACGTCGAGACGCGCGGCGGCGAGGTGAAGACCGCCTGGGCGAAGCTCGGCAGCAGCTACACCACGCCGGACTCCACCGAACTGCTCGCGGTCATGGACGGCGTCGAGACCGACACCGCCGCACTCGCCGCGACCCTGCAGAAGGCGTCGACGTTCATCGGCGACTACGCGACGGCGGTCGCGCCCATCGCGAAGCGGCTCGTCGAGCTGAAGGCCGAGGCCGAGAAGTTCGTCGAGAAGGCGCTGAAGGGCAAGACCGTCGGCCCGTGGGACCCGGAGCACCCCGCCAACCAGGGCATCGTCGGGCTCGTCCAGAACTTCGGCGAGGTGCTCGACGACGTGCACCTGCCGTGGGACCAGTACACGCCGTACGTCGACGAGAACAACGAGCTGCTCACCAAGGTCGCCGAGCAGGAGACCAAGCTCTCCGCGGCTTCCGCCGAGTGTGTCAACGCGATCAACGGGCTGCGCACCGACATGTGCCTGGCCCCGGTGCAGGCCGTCGACTACACGGCGGCCGTCAGGGCGAACGAACCGATGCCGTGGGGGAGCACCGGGCGCGGTGACCAGTCGTGCCAGGAATCGTTCGACTCCGGCGTGTACGACGCCGCGAAGGGCACGGTCGAGGGACTCGGCGGACTGATCGGGTACAACTCGCAGACCGGCGAGTGGGGCGACGGCGACTGGGCGGCGCAGTCCTGGAAGGGCTTCGCGGAGTCCCTCGGACTGATCGTCCTGTTGGGCAGCCCGCCGCTGCTGATCGCCGCGGCGCTCCCCAAGGGCGTCCTGCCGGATGTCGTCGGCGACACCGCGCGGAACATCATGGACCAGCAGAAGACCCTCGTCGAGGGCTTCGTCGGGTCGCCAGAGGACTGGCGGGACGACCCCGCACACGCCGCCGGTGGTGCCGCGTTCAACATCGGCACGCTGTTCATCCCCGGCGCGGGCGAGATCGGCGCGGGCGCGAAGATCGCGGCGCTCGGGTCGCGGCTCGCGGTGCTCGGGGCCGACGGCAGCAAGCTCGCGCTCATCGGGTCCAAGGTCGCTGCCGCCGGCACCACGATCGTGCGGGTCGGGGATGCGCTGTCGAGCCTGCCGGGCAAGGCGTTGTCGGGGGTCTCGGACCTGCTGGCGCGCGGGCGTGGCGGGTTCGCGGATGCGCTCCGGGGGCTCGGGGACAAGATCCCGACCGTGAAGGTCAGCGTCGAGCACGCCATGGCGACGCCGGACGGGTTCGGGGTGGGGCTCGGACGGCCGCACATCGAGGTGGGAAACCCGGGTTCGGGTGGGCACTGGTTGCACTCGGTGGCGGATCACGTTGAGCCGTCGGGGACACACAGGGGTGGACACGGTGATCAGGTGGTCGAACCAGCCGCGCCGCCTGCTCGTGACCCCCACACGGCGATCGCTCCGGGGGACCAGCCGGTCATCGGACGCGTGGAACTCCAGTCTGATCACGCGACTGCGACGTGGGAGCTGCTGAAGCGCAACAAGCCCGGAATGGCCGAGCAGCAGTACTTCACCGGGATTCACCAACCAGGTGACGGAACTGTGCCGGAACTCGTGATCCGGACCGATGACGGGAGAAAGGTAGCCCTGGACGGCTTCCGAGTGGAGGCCGGTGAACGCGTCTTCATGGACACGAAGGGCGATCACTCGTTCTGGTACACGTTCAAGAAGTGGACGCCCGAGCAGTTGTTCGCGAAGGACGGCGCTGAGATCGACAAGGTGGTGTCGAACATCCGCCGGCAGCTTCAAGCGATCGAGGACGTCGGTGGCGGCCGACTAGAATACATCGTGACGGACAGACGCTTCGGCGAACTCCTCGATGACACGCTCGTCGACCAACGGCTCGACGTCGATGTGATCATTCGGTCGATGCCATGACGACGGACGGAAAGAATTGACCTCGATCTGGACCACGCAGCAGCCTTCGATCCGGGTCCAGTGGGGAACCCGGTCGTTCGACGCAACTGGGGTGATTGCGGCGTTGCGAGAGTCATTGAAGGTGTTGGCGCTCTGCGGACCGCCATTCGCTGGCCCTTGGACCCTCCTCGACCCCTCCTCCCAAGACGCGGACGGCTCGCGTGTCGACGAGCTCGCCGACTCCGATGTCGAGCTCCTCATCGAACGAGGAGTTGCGCGTAACCATGATGGTCAGCCATTTCCTCAAGACGGTTACGGTGTGACGTTGGTGAGCATGCCGAGCGAGGGTGTCGGGGCCTCCTTGCGACTGCATGTCGGCGCGTCGGTGACTCGGCACATCGTGAACGAAGTTGCAGTGTCACTTCGGGCGCTCGAACCAGGAGCGTCAGTAGACCTCCGGGACTCCTTCGGAAAGCATCAGGCCGAAGTCGTCCGGAGACTCGTCGAACTCTGGCACGCCGATCTCGCGCAGGTCTCCGTGCGCGACGCCAACCGGAGTCAGAAACGATTTGCAACCCTCATCGGTCTGACCAACTTCTTCCGCGGAGACCACAGTCCCGTTTTGTCCGCGATCGACCTGCCGACGGCAGCCAAGACGACGGTCGCGGACGGGGGCACGTGGCTCATGATCGATGACGACTCCGACGACTTGGTGACAACAGTGGCGAGCATCGTGGCGACCGCCGATGTCATCGAGGATGCCGGCGGCCTCATCATCTCTTCTTGATCGCAGTCGTGGACTCGCATGACGGCGCGTAGCGGTGGCCAGACCATTCGGCAGATCGTGTTTCGAGGGACAACGGCCGGCGAGCCGCGGGCGATGATCACCCCGGACCCACGTGCCTGGAATGCGGCGACTCTCCGTCGCACATCCTCGTCGCTGGGCGGTCTGCTCACAGCAGCGTTCTACCCGTCGTGGGGATGAACTACGACGATGCGCCTGCCCCTCTGCGGGACGCACTCGAAGTCTTCTCGGAGGCTTCCGCGATCACAATCCGATCCGAAATCCGGAATATCCTCGATTCCGGTAGCAGCGCATGATCATCGGCGGGAAGATCCGAACACCTCGGTGTACCTGAGCCTGGAGATACAGCATGTTGGTCGCGCTGATCGTGGGTCGATATTCTTGATCCACTGGGGACGGGACGGTGTCGAGCACCTGCATCAAGTCCGCGTCACGAACCACGTCTCGCATGAGGCGGCAACAAGGGCCGGAGGCCTCGCCGATTGAGTTCTGTATCTGACGTCATCGACCAACAGAATGCGCTCGCGATCCTCACGTTCGACCGGCTGGGATCAGGGTGGCAACGTTCGACGAGTGTCTTCGTCAGTCTCGGCGTGACCGCGCGGATCGAGCGGGCCGTCGACACTGGCGTTGCAGTCATTCACACCCCTCCCGCTGACCTCGCGGAATTCGAGGCGTGGAGTCGTCTGCGCGAAGTCATGGCCGAACCAGAACAGGGTGCCTGGTTCACAGGGCGGCTGCGCCTCGATTCAAGTGGTGCTTACCAGTTCGAGTTCTCCTGGGACGACGAGCCCCGATGGCCACTGCTGATCGACATCGATGGACAGCTCGTGGACTCATTGCCGGTGGAGAATTCGGAATTGCGAGAAGACATGGTGATGCATCCGCGGCCTGCGGCTACGACACCACCATGGCTCATCGAGCGTCTCGGCGCATCTCCGCTGCACTTCTCTGACAGGTGGGACGCGCGACTCGAGCCGCTCGGAAGCAGCCCGAACTGGTCGATTGTCCGGGAAATGGTCCGTGACACGATCCAGCTGCTCGGCGATGATCGAGATGCCGTACTGGAACGTGATGTGATCACCGAAGCGGTTTACAGTGAATTGCTGGCATCGACACGGGTGAGTCAGATGATGCGCTTACTCCGAGATGCGGCGGCAGCTGGTGTGGTCGACGAGCCGGCGCAGCTGAATTCGGACGAGGGTGGCCCGTCGCGAGACGCGATCAGCAACGACCAAGCGTTCCATCGCAACGTCGTCGTGCTGCTGTCGCTCATCGACCAGCTCGCGGACCAGGAGATCGCGAACGTCGTGAAGTCTTGAGAAGCGCTCCGGGACCACTCCTCCTGGTACGACTTCAGGAATTGGTCGCTTGAGAAACCTGCTGTCAAGGACCGCGGCGAGATCCTGAGCACTGTCAAGCAAAGACGTCGGCAAATCGAGGCCATCGATCAACTCGGAGGCGGTGAGCCTGACTGCATTGTGACGGACGAGCGCTTTGCCGCACTTCTCGACGATGCCGTCGATCATGCGAACCCCGACCCGGATGTAGGAGATCAAATCGCTGCCCGACGGGCGGACCCGCGAGTACGAGGTGCCGAATCAAGCACATCCGACTCACCCGCTGAAGCTCGATGACTTCAGCAATGTCGATGGGTGCCCGACTGCACCGAGGTGAAGGGCAACTACGGGTGGTTGCAAAGCCTGTCGCCGGCCCGGAAGGCAGAGATGATCGAGGGATGGGCCAAGTCGGCCATGGCCAAACTCACCGCGCTTGAGGACCCAAACGTGCAGTTGGGATGGGTATTCACTCGGGATCCGGATATCGCAGCAGCATTCGCCCACGCGATTCGACGACTGAGGAATGTATCGGTAGAATACATCGAGATGCCTCGCGATTTCAAGGGATGGTGAGCGTGCAGACCAATGTCACCGACTGGTACCTCGTGGCAGACTGGGATGCAAGGCCCGAGTCTGCGGACGTGATCGCTCCGCGTCTGGTTGAGACTTCCGCCGCGATCAAAGTTGCGCTGCGTGTGTTCGATGGAATATGGACGTTCCACGAACGGAACGTCGATAGTGCAGATGAGAGGTCATGGTCGGGACTCGTCGCTTCGTCGCCGTACAAAGTCGACGGCGTTGCGGAACCGGCGCGGGGATTCACGCTTTCATTGGCTTCAGCGATTCCGGGTGGGTCAATGCTGCATGCATCGGTAACGGCTGGTGCGGCGTTCCAGGCCATCATCAACAAACCGAACGAGTTCGCCGTAGACTTTCGTGCTCGCCGCTCCGGTGAGGCGGCAGAAATCGATCTGCCGATCCCCGCGGACGAACGGTTCCGAGACCTTGGCTTGAGGATCAAAGACATCTGGGATGCCTCGGATCTCCGCGTCGAGTTCGACTGAAGTAGACGGTGCTGGGACGACTGCTCGTCCGCAGCCGACCACGTCGACGGGTTCAGCGCGGAACAGTTCAACCTGCGACGTTCCGGGATCCGATTGGCGGGTACTACCTTCATGTAGTCGTCGATAGCCACACGGTCACAGTGATCCTCAGACGCGACACCTCTGCACCGCAGGGCTTCTTCATCAAGACCGCATTCCCAACGCCTCCGGAGGTGTGATGCATGCCTGACATCGAAGATCTGGGTGCAGTAGAACTTCGTCGAACCTTTCCTGCACTTTCGTCTCTTCTCCCTGCGATTTTCTACCCCACCTGGGAGATGGACTATCGTGATGCTTATGAAGCATTCGATGATGCTCTTGAAGGATTTTCTGTGCAGTCCGCAACTGATGTACGAGCAGAGATCGACTCAGTACTCAGTACCGACATGGACGATGCGGCTGTGTCGGCTCTCATCCTCAAGCTGAACGCCAGCGTCGACCCGATGACCCACACCGGATTGGGTGGGCGGGCGTTCCTCGAGGAATTCGCGAACGCAGTCGTAACTCACGTGTTCCGGCCGTCGGCCTAGCGACATCCGCTTCAGCCGCGGTGACAACAACTGCTTGCGTTCACTCCCGGGGACCAGCCGGTGATCGGACACGTCGAACTGCAGTCTGACCACGCCACAGCTCTTGCCAGTCAAGAACTCCTCGATGCGCAGTCGATGATCTGATCATGACCTCGGTCAGCGACCACGTCGAGCGTCGCTGGGGCTCGGTCGACGCGTACCTGCGCGCCTTCGGCCTGCAGGACGACGAGATCGCGCGCCTCTGATGGCGACGCTGGTCGGATTCTGGACGTGACCACGCACTGGAGGCGCGGTGCGGGTCCGACCCGCACCGCGCCTCCAGGCAGATGGTCGCGTCAGCGACCCGCTGGTTCCGTCGGGGACGTCACCAGGCGTAGTCCTCCGGCGAGGTCTCGTGCCCCGGGAAGATCTCGTCGAGCCGGTCCAGCGCACGCTGGTCGAGGCGGATGTCGACGGCGCGGACCGCGGACTCCCACTGCTCCATCGTGCGCGGGCCGGTGATCGGCGCGGTGACGCCGGGCTGGTGCAGCAGCCAGGCGAGGGCCAGCTCGCCCGGCGTGTGGCCGAGCTCCTTCGCGAACGACTCGTACGACTGCAGCTGGTCGCGGTGCGCTTCGACGTACTCGGCGCTGCGGCCGGACAGCCGACGGGAGCCGTTCTCGGTCTTCTCGATGACGCCGCCGAGCAGGCCGCCCTGCAGCGGCGACCACGGGATCACGCCGAGCCCGTACGCGCGGGCGGCCGGCAGGACCTCGCGCTCGACGTCGCGGACCACGAGGTTGTAGATCGACTGCTCGCTCACCAGGCCGAAGGTGTTCCGGCGCTTCGCGGCCTCCTGCGCCTGGGCGATGTGCCACCCGGCGAAGTTCGACGAGCCGACGTACAGGACCTTGCCCTGCTGCACGGCGACGTCGATCGCCTGCCAGATCTCGTCCCACGGCGTCGCGCGGTCGACGTGGTGGAACTGGTACAGGTCGATGTGGTCGGTCTGCAGTCGCTGCAGGCTCGCGTCGAGCGACTGCCGGATGTTGTACGCCGAGAGCCTGCCGCCGTTCGGCCAGTCGGTCATCTCGCCGTAGACCTTCGTGGCGAGGACCGTCTTCTCGCGGCGACCGCCACCCTTGGCGAACCAGCGGCCGATGATCTCCTCGGTGGCACCCTTGCCCACCGAGCCGCCGTAGCCGTTGGCGGTGTCGAAGAAGTTGACGCCGAGCTCGTGGGCCCGGTCCATGATCGCGTGCGAGTCGTCTTCGCTGGTCTCCGGGCCGAAGTTCATCGTGCCGAGCACGGCGCGGGAGACGGACAGACCGGTGCGACCGAGGTGTGTGTAGTCCATGAGACGGGTCTACTCGTGACGCGCTGTCGGCGCCAGGCCCTGTGAGTACCGGTCGGGGCTCGGAGCTGGTTGGTGCTTGGCGCTCGTTGTGCTGGTCGGAGTAGTCAGGGGGGACCACTCGAGAGGAGCAGCCATGCCAGCCAAGGACGAGGTCCCGAGCACCCTGCAGCGGTCTCCGGAGCACGCGCAGGAGATCTTCGAGAAGACACTGGACTCGGCGAACGAGACGTACGGCCCGGGCGAGCGGGCGCACCGCACGGCCTTCGCCGCCGTGAAGCACGAGTACGAGAAGGTCGGCGACCACTGGGAGGAGAAGGAGTCCTCCGGGCCGTCCGACACCGGTGCCGCCGGCTCCCGCGGTTCCGGGAAGACCGAGGGCGGTGTCGACGCGAACGCCTCGAAGGCGCATCTGATGGACGTCGCGAAGCGGCTCGACGTCAGCGGCCGCTCGAAGATGACCAAGGACGAGCTGGTCGAGGCGATCGGCAAGGCGAACGACCGCGCTACTGCAGTGGCGCGGAAGTGACCGTGGGTGCGGTGCTCCCCATTCCCCGGTCGGCATGCGGCGGTGGAGTGAGGGGGTAACGTGCCGACGATGAACATCCCAGCACTCCGCGGCAGCCGGATCCTCGGATTCGGACACCACCAGCCCGAACGCGTCCTGACCAACGATGAGCTCTCGACGATGGTCGACACGAACGACGAGTGGATCCGCACCCGCACCGGGATCCAGACGCGTCGGATCGCCGGGCCCGACGACACCGTGACGTCGATGGCGATCGAGGCCGGACGTCGTGCCCTCGCCGACGCCGGGGTGTCACCCTCGGCCGTCGGACTCGTCATCGTCGCCTCCACCACCCACCAGGACCGCGCGCCGTACACGGCAGGGCGGGTCGCCGCCGCACTCGGCATGACGAACGGCCCGGCACCGATCGACATCAACACCGCGTGCAGCGGGTTCGAGTACGCGCTCGGGCTCGCCGACCAGTCCATCCGCACCGGTTCGGCCGACGTCGCGCTCGTCATCGGGTCCGAGGTGCTGTCCGGCATCGCCGACTGGACCGACCGGTCGACGTGCGTGCTCGTGGGCGACGGGGCCGGTGCCGCAGTGCTCGGGGTAGCCGAGACGCCCGAGATCGGCCCGGTGTCTTGGGGGAGCGTGCCGCACCTGCTCGACGCCGTCCGTGTCGAGGGGTCGCCGGGGCGCTTCAACCAGGAGGGTCGCTCGATCTACCGGTGGGCCATCACCGAGGCCGAGGGGCACGCCCGCAAGGTCGTCGAGGCCGCCGGGCTCTCGATGGACGACATCGAGGTGTTCGCGTTCCACCAGGCGAACCTGCGGATCATCGAGCCGCTCGTGACCGCGCTCGGCGGGGAGTCGAAGTTCGTCATCCGCGACGTCGTGGAGTCCGGGAACACCTCGGCCGCGAGTGTGCCGCTCGGGCTGTCGAAGGCGTGGGAGCGTGGCGACCTGCCGGAGGGGGTGCCGGCGCTGCTGTTCGGCTTCGGTGGTGGGTTCGCCCACGCCGGGCAGGTCGTGACGACGCCGGTGCGGTCCTTCTAGGGCAATTGCACGAACGGCCCGGGCCCGGCTGCTCAGTCTCCGTGCCCGGGCCCCTCTTCGTCGTCGTGCCGGGACCTTCTCGGTCGTCGCGGTCAGCGCTTCGAGCGGGGGTCGTCCTGTCCCGGCTCGGTCCAGAGGTCCTGGTCCTTGCCCGCGCCGCGCTTCCACGGCAGGGCGCGCCGGGTCTTCTCGGCAGGCGGCGTGACCGTCAACACGATCGGGAACTCCGCCGGCGGCATGCCGAACCCCGTCCGCGACGCCTGGATCACCTTGCGCCCCAGGGCGTGGTTCCCCAGACCGCCGACGGCCGCTCCGATGCCGAACGGGAGCGCGCGGCCGAGGACCGAACCACCCTGCCGGATGGCGAAGCGCTTGATGAACTGGTCACGCACCTGTCCGCCGATGCCGTTGACGACCTGCTTCGGCAGCGAGGATGTCACCATCTCGCCCCAGAACGCCGTCCGGGCCTGACCGCCGGCGGCCTGTCCGGCGAGCTGCTTGATGAGCTGCGTGCCCGGCGCGCCGAGGATCATCGCCATCACCAGCGTGCGGGCGCGCTCCGGGTCGTCCAGTGCGATGCCGTGCACCTCGGTCACCGACTGTGCGAACAGCGCGGTGGTCTCGAGGAACCCGACCGTCTCGGCGCCGCTCAGTCCGAGTGCAGCGGCCATCCCGACTCCGGGGATCACCGCACTCGCACCGACCGCGGCGCCGCCGGTCGTGACGGCGGCCAGGTACTGCCGCTCGAGGATCTGGATCACCTCGGCGGGGGTCGCGTCCGGCTTGCGGCGACGGATCGCGTTGACGTGCGCGACCACGACGGGGCGCTGCACACTGATGACCCGATCGAGCCACTTGGCCCAGCCCGTGGGCTGGACCTGCTGCGTTCGGGGGTCGGAAGAGGTGGGGGAGACCGGTGCGGTCGGCAGGGGCACGATCGACTGGTCCTTCGGGGCACGGGCCATGCGTTCACCGTACGCCGGGCACGTGAGAGGCTCGCTGGGTGGACACCGACCCCGCGCAGCGAGCACTCGACGACGCCCGTCGTGCGGCCGGGTTCCTGACCGTCCGGCAGGTGGCCGCCCTCGCGCCCGAGGTCCGGGTGCTCGATCCCGCGTCCGTCCTGATCGGGGTGGGCGTGTCGGTCCTGCCCGGGGTGGAGCTGTACCCGTCGACGACGCTCGAGACCCGTCACGGTGGGGTGATCACGCTGGCCGCCGGTGCCCGCCTGGGCCCCGGACCCGTGACCGTCGTCGCGTCGGCGGCGACCGTGCACATCGGCGAGGGTGCCGAACTCGGCCCGGGCCCGGTGACCATCGTGGCCGACGGGTCCGACGTCGTGATCGGTGGTCGGGCTCGCCTGATGGCCGGGTGTCTCGTCGAGGGGCCGGCGCGGATCGGCGCGGGCGCGCAGGTGCTCGGGCCGGTGTCCGTGCGCGACGTCGAGCTCGAGGCCGGCGGCGACCACCGCGAACCCGACCCGGACCACCGCGGCGGCGTGGTCAAGGGCACCGGGCAGGTCCGGCGCGTGCGCGTGGGACTCGGCGAGGTCGTGGTCGGTGGGGTGGTGCACGCCGGTGGGCCGTCCGGTCGGCCGAGGATCGAGCGGCAGCGCACGTACCACCCGGATGCGCCGCGTCGTCCGCGCTGATCGTCGAACAGGCACCCTCAGCACCGGACACCAGCGCGCCGGAGGGCAGCCCGCACCCGGTCGGGCTGCATCAGGTCGGCCCAGGAGAGCCGCACGACCGCTCGGACCTCGGGGAACGACCGGATGAAGTCCTCACGCCGCTTCTCGCGCCAGTGCGCGTCCGCCGTCGATCGCCCGTCGAGCAACACCGGGTCCTCGTACT
This sequence comes from Curtobacterium sp. MCPF17_003, assembly GCF_003224385.1. NCBI lineage: Bacteria > Bacillati > Actinomycetota > Actinomycetes > Micrococcales > Microbacteriaceae > Curtobacterium > Curtobacterium sp. MCPF17_003. The sequence continues at coordinate 57,079 of NZ_QKLC01000005.1, forward strand.
TCGCACGGCCGTCGACCTCGACCACGACGCCCTGGTCGGGGAACCAGAAGTCCACGACCGCCGTGGCTGATCCGGCCCGGGCGAACACGTGCTGCTGCATCGGCTCCGGCACACCGAGTTCGCGGAAGCGCACGCGGCACACCGACTCCGCCGGCGACCCCGACAGCGCCGACCCCATCCCCACGGCGATCCCCGCCTTGGTCCGGGCGAAGGCCAGCGATGCGTGTTCCGCGTCCAACGCCGCACGGTCGGCGAGCCGACGGGAGAGCACGGCATCGACGACGGGGAGTGCTTCGAGCAAGGAGCGTGTCGCAGCGACGTCGATGGCGGTCCTCGCGGCCGTCGTCGTGGGTGTCGCCTGCTGATCGACGAGGACCGCGGGCGGCCGCCCCTGTGCACCGTGCCGGACGAACCACGCCGTGACACGGGTGTGTGTCGTGGTCGGATCGGTGACGTGCACCTTGGGCGGTGCCGCCCCGATCAACGGGAGTCCGAGGACCGCGCACGCAGACTGGTGTGAGACGACATCGGTCGCTCGGAGTCGGTGCGCCGAGGCACGGACGAGCACGTGGTGCTGCTCACCGGGATGCATCCCGTCGAGTGCGTCCGGGCGGACGAGGACGCCGGGGCGGAGGCGTGCGTACCGTCCGCGGTGGACATCGCGCTCGAGTGCGCGGCGTTCGGCGGAGGTCGTACCCGTCGTGCGGATCAGTTCGACGTCGTTCGCTCTGGACATGGCACCAGGCTCGCCGAACCTCGTGGTCCAGCTCGCGCCATCGCCCGATCTGTGGAGAGCCGGGCGGCGACGACGACCTGTGCAGGACTGACCAGCTGCAATGCGTGTGCATCTTGCGACGATCCACGCGTCGAACGACTCGCGTCCTGTCGCTACATGCACACGCAACCTCTGCGTGTACATCTTCCGACGATCCACGCCGGGAACGACTGGTGGAAGGTCGCAGAACCGGTGCGAAGCCGCGCCGCGTAGCCGCGAAGCCGCGCCGCGAAGCCGCGAAGCCGCGAAGCCGCGCCTACACCCGCGCGAGCTCCGCCCGCAGCGGCAGGTCCTGCTCCTCGAGGATGACCTGCGCGCCCACGGCCGTCCGGGCGTTCACGACGATCGGCGCGAGCAGGTTGACCGTGGTGCCGGACGCCCCGGGGTTCGCGACCACGAGCAGCATCGCGTCGGCGGGGTCGGTCAGCCCGAGCCCGGCGGCCTGCTCGTCGGTGAGCTCCGGCGCGTACGACGGCAGGTGCACCGCGGCGTCGAGCAGGAACAGCCGTGCGTCGTCGCCGACGAGCGTGAACAGCCCTTCGGCGCCGTCGACCGGCGAGAGCTCGAAGGCCGCGGCGGGAGCGAGCCCGAACGGCGGGACGGCGAAGGTCAGGGAGATGCTCATCGGAGGTAGTCCATCAGGGTCGGCTGCAGGACCTTCGCGGTGACGGCGAGGGCTGCCTGGTAGTTGGTCTGCTGCACCTGCAGGTCGAGGACGGCCTTCGCGAGGTCGACGTCCTCGATGCCGGCGCGGCGGCTCTCGAGCGAGACGGTCGCGGACTTCAGCGAGTCCTGTGCCGCGAGGGCGGCTGCGTGCCGGACGCCGACGTCGGCCTGGGCGCCGCGGACGGTCCCGAGCGCCGTGTCGACGTCCCCGATGCGAGCGTTCACGTTCACCCCGTTCTGCAGGTCACTGACGATGGAGTCGATCATGCCGAACACCGAGTCGTCGCCGGATCCGAAGACCGCGGTGCCGGTGGTGTCGACCCGCACCGTGGTGCCGTCGCCGACCCGACGGGACACGTCGGTGCCCGATGCCGCCCAACCCGTCGCGGGGTCGTAGGCGACAGCGGCGGTCGACGATCCCGCGAACACCGAACGGGTGCCGTAGGTGGTGTTCGCACGGGCCTCGAGGTCGGCTTTGAGCGACCGGAACTGCGTGACGAACGCGTCGCGGTCGGTGTCGCTCATGGTGCCGGAGTTCGCGGCCCGCACCGTGAGGTCGCGGACGTTGTTGAGCACCGAGTACACGCCGGACAGCGCACTGTCGGTGGTCGCGAGCCACGCCGCGGCGTCGTTCGCGTTCCGCGAGTACTGCGAGGCTGCGGCCTGCTCCTTGCGCACCTGCATCGACGACGCGGTGCCGACCGGGTCGTCCGAGGGCTTCTGGATCGCACGCAGCGTCGTGGCCTGGTCGGTGAGCTCGGCGACCCGCGCGGCACCGGCCTGCAGCCGGGCCGAGGCGGCCGCCATCGACATCTGGGTGGTCACACGGGTGATCACGATCAGCCCCTCCCGACGAGTCCGACGCGGTTGATGATGGTGTCGAGCATCTCGTCGACCGCGGTCAGGACGCGCGCCGCGCCCTGGTACGCGTGCTGGTAGCTCAGCAGGTTGACGTTCTCCTCGTCGAGGTCGACGCCGGCGCTCGACTGCTGCTGGTTGCGCGCGTTGGTGAGCGCGAGTCCGGTCATCGTCGATTCCGACGTGGCCGACCTGGAGGCGGTGCCCACCCCCGCCACGAACGTCGCCCAGACCTGGTCGGCACCGTCCGACGACGCCCCGAGTCGCGCGAGCGCGTCGGCGAACGAGTCGTCGAGTTCCCCCGCCGCGTTCCGCGTCGCCAGCCCACTGGCGTCCGTGGGGACGACACCGAGTGCCTGGGCGGCGGGGACGCCGGCCGCCAGGGAGAAGAAGGGTGCGCCGGTGGTGCCGGCCGGGGTGGTCCCGGCGGCGTGCAGGGTGTTCACGGTCGTGGCGAGCCGCGTGGCCACGGCGTCGTAGGACGCGGAGGCCTCGGCGAGTGCGCCGCCGGTGCCGGTGCCGGACGCGGGTGCGAGGACCGTGAGGGCGCCACCGATCGAACCGCCGCTCAGTCCGACCGCCCCGGCCGTGCCGGTGGTCCAGGTCAGGGTGACCGCGGTGCCGTCGGCGAGACGTTCGCCGCCGCCGAGGGCGACCGAGCGTGCGTCGGTGCCCTGCACGAGCGGGTTGCCGCCGAGGAGCACGTCGACCGTGCCGTCGGCGTTCGTCCGGGTGGTGCCGCCGGCGAGCGTGGCGATCTGCTGCGTGAGCTGGTCGCGCTGGTCGAGCAGCTCGTTGGCGTTGCCGCCCGAGGCGAGCGCGGTGCGGATCCGGCCGTTCAGGTCGGCGACCTGCTCCGCGGCGCCGTTCAGCTGGGCGACCTGCCCGGTCAGGGTGCCGCGCACCGAGGACCACTGCGCGTCGACGGCCTTCGAGCCGGCGGCCAGGGCGGCGACGACGGTGCCGGCGGCCCCGAGCACGGCACTGGCGGCACCCGGGTCGTCGGGGTGGCTGGCGAGCTCGCTCCAGGACGACCAGAACGCGTCGAGCTTGGCGCTCAGGCCGTCCTTGCCGGGCTCGTGCAACCCGGTCTCGAGGGCGGAGAGCGCCGTGGCGCGGGCATCGGCGTAGGCCGACGAACCGGCGGCGACGCGGACACCGGCGTCGAGCGTCAGGGACGCCAGGCGGGCGATGCCGTCGACCGAGACGCCCTGGCCGGCGAGGGCCGCGGTGCCCCGCATGAACCCGGTCTGGGTCGCGGGGATCGAGTTCTGCGTGACGCGCTGGCGGGTGTAGCCGGCGGTGCCGGCGTTCGCGATGTTCTGGCCGGTGACGTCGATGCCGGCACGGGCGGCTGCGAGGCCGGAGTAGGCGGTCGCGAGGGATCCGAAGGTGCTGACCACGGTGCTACAGCGTCCCCTCGAACAGGCGGGCGCCGTCCTGGCCTGCGCCGGACGTGCCACTGGCGTCGTAGGTGGCGGCGCCGGTGACGGTCCCCGCCAGGGTCTCCTCGGTGGCCTGGGCTGCGGCACGCAGGAACCGGTCGTTCTCGTCGCGCAGGGCGCCGATCTGGGTGGTCAGCTCGACCATCGCGGTGAGGTGCGACGACAGGATCTCGCCCCACGGCCCGTTCGGTGCCGCGGCGACGACGTCCCGCAGGGGAGCGTCGGCGGGGACGCCCCACTCCTCGGCGACCTCGGCGCTCTGCGCGGCGCGCTCGAGACCGGTGCTGCGGAGCCGGTCGAGGACCTGCTCGACCTCGCGGCTGGCGTGCGACACCCATCGGGAGCGGCCCGCGGTGAGCAGCAGCTGCTCCTCCTCGAGCTTGAAGGTGAGCAGTTCGAGCAGCTCGCGTTCGCGCCAGAGCACGGCGGACAGGTCGTTCACGCTCATCAGCTCCTCCCAGGTGGTGGTTCGTCGGGGTGGTCCCCGGTCCGTCATCCTGCGGACACCGGGACCTATCGACTCGGTGACCGCGACCGTAAGCCCCGGCGGCCGAGTGCCGTCACCCGTACTCGTCGACGCTGTGACCCGATGACCCCCGTCGGGGGACAAGAACGACCGTTCCCGACCCCGAGTCCCCCCAAATGCCGACCGGAAACGGGGCCTGACACCCCCGCACTGGGGACGGTTGAGCACCTGTTCAGCGCATTGCCAGCCGATACATTCAGAACGCACCCCGGGGGACACCCGGAACCGCTCGGCAACGATGCGGGGTGCACCGCTCGGAGGGACCCGGGCGGGTCTTCGGCGTACGCACCGGCCATCCGAGGCCGGCGTCCGTCGCGCCCACGGACGGGTGAGCCGACACACGTCAGGTCGACCAGGGGAACAGCATGGACCGCACCGAACGCAACGCGATGATCGTGGAGCACCTCCCGCTCGTGGGCTACATCGTGGCCGACGTCCGCTCCCGGGCGACGCACCTGGACCGCGACGACCTCGCCGCCGTCGGATCGCTCGCACTCGTCGCAGCCGCCGAGGCCTTCGACCCCGCCCTCGGCGTGCCGTTCGGCGCCTACGCCCGCACCCGGGTCGCCGGTGCGCTGGCCGACGACATGCGCTCGGCCGACTGGGCCTCCCGCGGCACCCGGAAGCGGATCCGCGAGACCCTGGCCACGCAGGAGGCCCTGTCCGCACGCCTCGGCCGGAGCGTCGGTGCGCAGGAGATCGCCGATGCCATGGGCGTCGACAAGCAGACCGCCGTCGACGCGATGAGCGACGCCGCCCGAACCGTCGCGCCGCTCGACGAGACCGTGCAGGACCTCGTCGCCGCGGACCTGCCGCTCCCCGGGGACGACCTGCTCGAGACCGAGAAGCGCCGGTACCTCCGCGCCGCGGTCGAGGCCCTGCCGGAACGGATGCGCTTCATCGTCGAGGCCGTGTACTTCGGCGACCGCTCGGTCACCGACGTCGCCGCCGAGCTCGGCATCACGCACTCGGCCGTCTCGCAGCAGCGCTCCGAGGCGATGCGCCTGCTCCACGACGGTCTCGCCGCCCACTACGGCGACGGCACGAGCGTCGAGCCCGCGAGCCGCACCACCGCGGCCCGCCGCAGCGCCTACCTCGCCCGTGTCGCCACGAACGCCGCCGCCGGTGTCGCCCGTGCCGTGCACGACGCCGCGTCCGGCCCGGCCGTCGCGGCGAGTTGAGACGTCGGCGGAAACTTCTCCGCCGATCCCCTAACGACTCCCGGCAACCGGTCGAGAGTCATCCATGTCAGCCCACGGACGGGCCGACGCACGACCCACATTCACGGAGGAAACCACCATGGGTATGTCCATCAACACCAACCTCTCGGCACTCAACACGTACCGGAACCTCAACGCGACGCAGAACGACCTGTCGAAGTCCCTCGAGAAGCTCTCGTCGGGTCTCCGCATCAACCGTGCTGCCGACGACGCTGCCGGTCTGTCGATCTCCGAGGGGCTGAAGTCCCAGGTCGGTGGCCTCACGGTCGCCGCCCGCAACGCGCAGGACGGCATCTCCGTCGTGCAGACCGCTGAAGGTGGCCTCACCGAGACCCACTCGATCCTCCAGCGCATGCGCGACCTGGCAGTGCAGGCCGGCAACGACTCGAACAACGAGGACTCCCGCAAGGCGATCACCACCGAGGTCGGCGAGCTCACCAAGGAGCTCACCCGCATCTCGGAGTCGACCAACTTCAACGGCATCAACCTGCTCGACGGCTCCGCCGGCACCGCAGGCGTCCTGAAGTTCCAGGTCGGCGCGAACGGCGACGCGGCGAGCCAGATCGACGTGGACCTGTCGAAGTCGAACGTGGAGTCCGTGTCGACCGCGGTCGGCGCGCTCACCTTCGACTCGGCGACGAACGCTCAGGCCGCCATCACCGCGATCGACGAGCAGATCAAGTACGTCTCCTCGGCTCGTTCGAGCATCGGTGCCGTCCAGAACCGCTTCGACCACGCCATCAACGTGACGAACGTGGCCAAGGAGAACCTCACCGCTGCCTCCTCGCGCATCACCGACGTCGACATGGCGGAGGAGATGGTCAAGTACACGCGCGACAACATCCTCAGCCAGGCCGGCACCTCGATGCTCGCACAGGCGAACCAGAGCACCCAGGGCGTGCTCTCGCTCCTGCGCTAGCCATCACACGACGTCCGTCCTCCGGGCCCGATCGGGTGTCCCGGAGGACGGACGTCGCCATCCTGACCACCTCCACGACGCCAGGGAGTGTCGACGATGTCCTCGTCCGTGTCCTCGAGCACCAGCCTCGCGATCGACGGTCTGGTCAGCGGTCTCAAGACGACCGACCTCATCAACTCGCTGATGAGCGTCGAGGGGGTCCCGCAGACCCTGCTCAAGAACAAGCTCACCACCACCAACTCGTTCATCTCGTCACTGCAGACGCTCAACGGGTTGATCCAGGGGCTCGCCACGAAGGCCGCGGACGCCGCGAAGGCCTCGTCGCTCGACCTCTTCGCCGCGACGAGCACCGCGCCGAGTGTCACCGCCGTGACCGGTACCGGCGCGACCGCGGGCTCCATCAGCTTCACCGTCGGTTCGACCGCCTCGGCCCAGGTCGGGGTCACGGCCGCGATGTCGACGTGGGCGACCGGTGCGCAGCCGATCATGATCGTCGGCGCGGACGGCCGGTCCACCACCGTGACGCCGGCGTCCGGTTCGCTCGACGACGCCGTGTCCGCCCTGAACAAGTCCGGTGCGGGTGTCACCGCGACGAAGGTCTCCGCCGGCACCGACGCCGACGGCAGCAAGCTCTACCGCCTGCAGCTCACGTCCGCCAAGACCGGGGCGGCCGGCGGCTTCCAGGTGTACCGGGGCGGCGCCGACGACGTGGCAGCGGGCACCGCGACGAACGTCCTCACCGAGACCGGTGCCGCCGTCGTCACCGCGGCGACCGACGCCAGCGTCACCCTCTGGGCCGGCACCGCCGCCGCGCAGACGGTCACGAGCGCCACGAACACCTTCACCGGGCTCGTCCCCGGGCTCGACGTCACCGTGTCGAAGGCCACCACCGAACCCGTCACGGTGACGGTCGCGCAGGACACCACGAAGGCCCAGTCCGTGGCCTCCGGGCTCGTCGACGCGATGAACGCGATCGCCGCCTACTACAAGACGAACACCGCGGTGTCGAGCTCGACCAGTGCGACGTCCGGCACCACGACGACGAAGGCCGGCGTCCTGCTCGGCGACGGTGCGTCCCGCGACGCCGTGCAGCGGCTCACGAGCACGATGTCCGCCCCCGTCGACGGCAGGTCGCCGTCGACGATCGGCATCGTGATCACGAAGGACGGCAGCTTCACCTTCGACCCCGAGGTCTTCCAGAAGGCACTCGCCGCGGACCCGAAGGCCACCCAGACGATGCTCTCCGGGGTCGCCGCGAACGTCGGCGCCGCGGCCACCGCCGCGTCCGACAAGTACGACGGCTCGGTCACCACGTCCATCACCGGGCAGCAGGCCGTCGCCAAGGACCTCAACACCCAGATCGACAGCTGGACCGACCGTTTGACGATGCGCCGGGCCGCCCTGCAGACCCTCTACTCATCCCTCGAGACCAGCCTCAGCAAGCTCCAGTCGCAGTCGAGCTGGCTCGCCAGCCAGCTGGCCTCGACGTCGAGCTGACGGGAACGACCATGACCTTCGACTTCCAGGCAGCCGCCTTCCGCCAGGCCGCCCAGCCGCGCACCGTCACCGACCAGCGTCGTGCCCAGTACACGAACGAGGCGGTGCTGTCGGCGACGCCGGCCCAGCTCGTGACGATGCTCTACGACCGGCTGCTGCTCGACCTGCACCGTGCCGAGGCAGCGCAGGTCGCCGCCGACTGGGAGGCGGCCCGCGAGCAGCTCCTGCACGCCCAGGCGATCGTCGGCGAGCTCTCGAGCACCCTCCGGATCGACGTCTGGGACGGCGGCGAGGGCCTCCTCGCCGTCTACAACTACGCCTCTACCTCGCTCATCACGGCGAACGTGCACCGCGACGTGCAGGCCACCCGGGACTGCATCCGGATCCTCGAGCCGCTGCGTCAGTCGTGGCACGAGGCGGCCGCGTCGCTGCCCGCGACGCCCGCCGCGCAAGCGCCGACCGGGGGAGCCCTCGGTGTCGCCTGAGCAGACGGCGGAGCGGCTCGCCTGGGAGGCCCTGCTCACGTCCCTGGAGCACGACGCCGCCGGGCAGGCGGCCGACGCCACGGCCGTGGCGGGGTGGTCGGAGCCGACCGGGCTGGGACCGCTGCCGCGTGACCTGGTGGGACGGGCCTCCCGGCTGCTCGCCGCGCAGCGGGACCGCATGACGGTGCTCGAGGCGGACCGCCGCTCGACGCTGGAGCACCTCGGTGCCCTGCGCGCCGTCGACGCCACGCGCGAGCCCCGCGGCTCCGTGTACCTCGACGCTTCCGCCTGACCCACGCCCCAGCACCAGTTCTGCGACAGAGCACCCGTCGATCGACGGGTGCTCTGTCGCATCTCGGGCGCCCCGCCCCGCCCCCCGTTCGGGGCGACGCCTAACGTGCCGCACGACGGGCACCGATAGCGCCACTCGAGCACGGATCGCTCACCAGTTCGGCCAGGGATCGGCCACCACCGCACGGCGACGTCGCACCGACGACGCCTGACGAGGGGACCCTTCGTGTTCGATTCCGTGACGAGCGTCGCGCTGCAGAGCGCACTCGACGGTCTGTCGATGCGCCAGAAGGTGATCGCGAACAACATCGCGAACATCAACACGACGAACTACCACGCCGAGAAGGTCCAGTTCGAGGACGCCCTGGCGAAGTCGATCGTGGACGGCGACGGTGCCACCACCCCGACGATGGCGCGCAGCCTCGAGCCGACGAACACGAACGGCAACAACGTCAACCTCGACGAGGAGACGCTGTCGAACATCGACACCGTGCTGCGGTACCAGTTCGCCACGCAGGCGATGAACTCCGAGCTCACCAGTGTCCGTGCGGCGATGCGGACGAACTCGTGACGACCTTCGACGCGATCGGCATCGCGAGCACCGGCCTGACCGTGCACCGGAAGTGGCTCGACGCCGTCTCGGACAACATCGCCAACGCGAACACCGTGAAGTCGATGGACGACACCGCGTTCCAGGCGCGCTACGTCGAGGTGCAGGAGGGCAACGGCGTCTCCGGCGCCTACGTCAAGGGCGCAGCGTTCGGCAGCGCCGCCGGCCGTGTGACCTACGACCCGGACAACCCGCTCGCGAACGAGGAGGGCTACGTCCGCATGCCCGACATCGACCTCGGCACGCAGATGGCGGACCTCATCATGGCCCAGCGCGGCTACCAGGCGAACGCCGCCGTGGTCGACCGTGCCAAGACCGCCTACGAGGCGGCACTGCAGATCGGGAAGAACTGATGCCCATCGACGCCGTGAACGGTGTGACCACCAACGCGATGACGAACGCCCTGACGAGTGTGTCGGGGACGTCCAGCGACAGCACGAACGCCACCGGTGCCGCCGGCGCGACGACCGACGGCAGCGGGTTCGCCGCGAGCCTCGGCAACGCCGTCGACGGGCTGCAGTCGCTGCAGAGCGACTCGAAGACCCTGGCGCTCAAGGCCGTGACCGGCAACCTCGACGACATCCACGACGCCACGATCGCCGCCACCCGTGCGCAGGTCACGCTCGAGCTCGTCTCCGCCGTCCGCAACAAGGGCGTCGACGCCTTCAACGAGATCATGAGGATGCAGGCCTGATGCCCGTCGCCGTCAAGAACGTCTTCGCGCGCCTCAGCGCCTACGTGAAGGGCTTCTCCGCCGCCCAGCGCACCATCGCGATCCTGGCGATCGCGGCGCTCGTGCTCGGCGGGATCGCCCTGGCGTCCTGGCTCGGCAAGGCGTCCTACGCCCCGCTCTTCACCGGGCTCGCCGCGGCCGACGCGAGCTCCATCACGGACCAGCTGCAGACCGACGGTGTGCCGTTCCAGCTCACCGACGGCGGCGCGACGATCCTCGTGCCGCAGGCGCAGGTGTACTCGGAGCGGCTCAAGGCGGCGTCGAACGGCCTGCCGTCGTCGAACGAGGGCGGCTACTCGCTGCTCGACAAGATGGGCGTGACGAGTTCGGAGTTCCAGCAGGACGTCACCTACAAGCGCGCGATGGAGGGCGAGCTCGCCAAGACCATCGGCGCGATGGACGGCGTGCAGACCGCCACCGTGCAGCTCGCGATCCCCGAGAAGTCGGTGTTCGTCTCCGAGGAGAAGGACCCGACCGCATCGGTGTTCATCGCGACCGAGAACGGCACGCAGCTGAGCACCGACCAGGTGCAGGCCATCGTGCACCTGACGAGCGCCTCGGTCGAGGGCATGCAGCCCACTGACGTGTCCGTCGTCGACGCGAAGGGCCAGACCCTGTCCGCCGTCGGCAGCGGTGCGACCGGCAGCGGTGCCGACCAGGCCGCCGACTACGACGCGGCGACGAGCAAGAAGATCCAGGACCTGCTCGACACCACGCTCGGCGTCGGCAACGCGACCGTCGTGGTCTCCGGGACGATGAACCAGGAGTCCGGCACCCGGACGTCCGAGAGCTACACGGCTCCCACGTCGGGCCCGGTCGCGCTGAACGAGTCGAGCACCACCGAGGAGTACGGCGCCGGCGCCGGTGCGGGGACCGGCGCGACCGGCGTCCTCGGTCCGGACAACATCGCCGTCCCCAACGGCACCGCGACGAGCGGCACCGGCGACGACGGGTACAAGAACGAATCGGCGACGAAGAACAACGCCGTCGACCACACCACCGAGACCACGCAGATCCCCTCGGGCGGGCTCGACCGGCAGACCATCTCGGTCGCGCTGAACTCGAAGGCCGACGCCGTGCAGAACGCGAACCTGCAGAGCATCAACGACCTGGTGTCCGCCGCCGCGGGTGTGGACCAGAACCGCGGCGACCAGGTCAAGGTCGCGATGATGGACTTCGACACGAGCGCTTCCGACCAGGCCGCGAAGGCCCTCGAGGCCCAGCAGAAGGCCGACCAGCAGGAAGCACTGTGGTCGTCGATCCGCACCGCGGGCATCGTGATCGGCATCGTCCTCGCCGTCATCGCGATCATGTTCTTCGTCGCCCGTCGCAACCGGAAGCAGGAGCGCGAGGCCGTCGACCTCGGCGAGCTCGACGCCTTCGCCGGCGAGACGTTCCAGCTGCCCCTCGCGATGGACGGCGTCGACGACCGGGCGACGCTCGGCGCCGGTGACGCCCCGACCGCCGTGCTGTCGGCGATGCCCGGCGGGGACGCCCCCACCGAGGTGCTGACGACCGAGGAGATCACCGCCGAGCGCCGCCGTCAGGACATCTCCGCCCTGGCCGAGCGCGACCCGAAGCGCACCGCCGAGCTCCTGCGCGGGCTCCTCGACGACCGGGCACCGGTGTGAGCGCGCTGATGCCGAGCCCCGGCGGCGGCTCCGGTCCGAGTGACCGTGCCCTGACCGGTGCGCAGAAGGTCGCGCTCATCCTCATGCAGATGGAGACCGACCGCGCCGCCGAGGTGATGAAGCAGTTCACCGAGATGGAGGCCGAGGAGATCTCCGCCGAGATCGTCCGGATGCGCCGCGTCGAGGACACCGTCGTCGACCAGACGCTGTCGGAGTTCCACCGGATCACGATGAGCGGCCGGCTGCAGAAGCGCGGCGGCAAGGAGACCGCCCTCGGGCTGCTCGAGGCGTCGTTCGGCGCCGAGCGGGCCGCCGGCGTGATGGACCGTCTGGCCTCGAACCTCGCCGGCCAGTCGTTCGACTTCCTCGACGACGCCGAACCCGGCCAGGTCATCTCCCTGCTCGAGGGCGAGCTGCCGCAGACGATCGCGCTCGTGCTCGCCCACCTGGGGCCCGGGCAGGCCAGTGCCGTGCTCGCCGGGATCGACGAGCGCGTCCGCACCGACGTCGCCCAGGCCTTCGCGACCATGGGCAGCGCGACCCCCGAGGCCGTCGGCATCGTCGCCGGTGTGCTGCGCCAGCGCGCCGGGGCCGTCGTGTCGCCGCGCGAGAGCGTCGAGGTCGTCGGTGGCATCGCACCCCTGGTCGACATCATCAACCGATCGGACGTCGCGACCGAGAAGGCCGTGCTCGAGGGACTCGAAGCCCGCGACCCGGAGCTCGCCGAGGACATCCGCTCCCGCATGCTGACCTTCGAGGACATCGTGAAGCTCGAGTCCCGCGACATCCAGCAGGTGCTGCGCGGCATCGACTCGAAGATCCTCGCGACCGCCATGAAGGGCGCAGCCGGGCCGGTCGTCGAGACCATCCGCGCGAACGTGTCCGAGCGCAACCGCGAGCTGCTCGACGACGAACTGCAGGCCATGGGCCCGGTCCGCGTCTCGCAGGTCGAGGAAGCCCGTGCCGAGGTCGTCCGCTCCGTGCGCGAGCTCGAGGCCCAGGGCGTCGTCACCGTGCACCGTGCCGAGGAGGACGAGCTCGTTGACTGACACCGTCGTGCACCGCGTCGCCTTCCCGGTGCTCGCCGACCCCGCCGGACGCGAGCGTGCGTCGAGCGCGGACGTCCGCGGGCACGCGGCCGGGTACACCGCCGGCCTGCGGGCGGCGCAGGCCGAGACCGACGCCCTGCGCGCCCGGCTGGAGACCGAGCACGCCGCGCGGATCGCCGCGCTGCAGGCCGACACGGCACGCCGGATCGCGGTCCTCGACGCCGCCACGAACGCCATGCTGTCCACGGTCGCACCCGTCCTGGCGGACGCCGAGGCGTCGGTCGCGAGTGCGGCAGTCGATCTGGCCGAGGCGATCGTCGGGAACGTGGTCCGTGCCTCCAGGCCCGCACACGACGCGACCGTCGCCGACGGTCCGGACGGACAGGGCAACCGGGAGGCCCGGATCGCGTCCGGCGCCGAGGCCACCGTCCGGCGGGCGCTCGCGTCCGTCGACCGCACGGTTTCGGTGGCCGTCCGGCTGAGCCCGGCGGACGCCGCGCGCGTCGCCGGCCTCGACCTGCCGGTGCCGGTCGTCGCCGACGGCGCCCTGCGCGACGGCGACGCCGTCGTCGACCTGCCGGACGGCATGCTCGACGCGCGCATCGCCACGGCGCTCGACCGCGCCCGCACCGCCCTCGGTGTCGACGCGACGGGAGCCGGCCGGTGACCGCCACGCTGCTCCGTCCGCGCGGTCTCGACGAGGCGCTGGTGCAGGCCGCACCCCAGCGGGTCGGTGTCGTCACGAGCGCCGTCGGCCTGGGGCTGACGATCGCCGGGCTCGACGCCCGCGTCGGCGAGGTCGTCACGGTCGGCGCCGAGGACGGCGAACAGACCGCGGTCGAGGTCGTCGCCACCGATGCCTCGGGCGTCCGCTGCATGCCGCTCGGCCGCCTGACCGGCGTGACCGCCGGCACCCCGGCGCGTCCGACCGGCCGCCCGGTGCTCGTGCCGACCGGAGCCGGTCTGTTCGGCCGCGTGCTCGACGGACTCGGCCGACCGATCGACGACCGCGGCCCGCTCGAGGGCCCCGGCGGCGAACCGGTCACCTGGGTCCCGCTCGACCACGACACCCCGAGCGCGATGGCCCGGACCCGCATCGACACCCCGATGCAGCTCGGCGTCCGCGTGCTCGACACCCTGACCACCGTCGGCCGAGGGCAGCGGATGGGCCTGTTCGCCGGGTCCGGCGTGGGCAAGTCGTCACTGCTGTCGATGATCGCGCGCGGGAGCGACGCAGCCGTCAACGTCATCGCCCTGGTGGGGGAGCGCGGCCGTGAGGTGCGCGAGTTCCTGGAGGACGACCTGGGACCCGAGGGGCTCGCCCGCTCGATCGTCGTCGTGTCCACCTCTGACGAGCCCGCGCTCATGCGCCTGCGTGCCGCGTTCGTCGCGACCCGCATCGCCGAGTCGTTCCGCGACGCTGGCCAGGACGTCGTGCTCATGATGGACTCGCTCACCCGTGTCGCGATGGCGCAGCGTGAGATCGGGCTGTCGGTGGGGGAGCCGCCGGCGACCCGGGGCTACCCGCCGTCGACGTTCTCGGTGCTCGCCGGACTGCTCGAGCGCGCCGGGACCGACCGCGTCGGCAGCATCACGGGCATGTACACCGTGCTGGTCGACGGCGACGACCACAACGAGCCGATCGCCGACGCGGCCCGCAGCATCCTCGACGGCCACGTCGTGCTCGACCGGAAGCTCGCGATCACCGGGCACTTCCCGTCGGTCGACGCCCTCGGCTCGGTGTCCCGCGTCGCCTCGAAGGTCACCCGACCCGAGCAGCGTGCCGCCGCCACCGTGCTGCGGAAGGTGATGGCCGCCCGAGCCGGCGCCCAGGACCTGCTCGACGTCGGTGCGTACCAGCGCGGGTCGAACCCGCTCGTGGACGCCGCCGTCGACCACCAGGGATCGATCGACGCGTTCCTGCGCCAGGGCATGGACGAGCGGGCGACCGCCGACGCGTCCTGGCAGCGCCTCGGCGGCCTCGTGCAGCAGCTGGGGGTGTCGTGATGGCCCGCCGTTTCCCGCTCGCCGGACTCCTGCGCCTGCGCCACACCGAACAGGACCGTGCGGCCGCCACGCTGGCCACCGCGAACGAGCGCGTCCGTGACGCGGCCGACGCCCGGATCGCCGCACGACGCAGCCTCGCTGACAGCGAGGACGCCCAGCCCATCCGGGACGCCGCCACCCTGAGCGCCGTCGCCGCGGCCCGTGCCGCGACCCGCGGGATGCTCGAGGAGCTCGACGCCGTGGTGCAGAACCGCCGTGCCGACGCCGACCGGGCACAGCAGGACTACACCGCCGCCCGTCGTGCCGCCGTCGGCCTCGAGAAGCTCGAGGGCAAGCACACCGAGCTGCAGGCGGCCGAGGATCTCCGGACCGAACAGAACGCCCTCGACGAGATCGCGGCACGACGCCGCACGGAAGGTGGTGCCCGATGAGCGTCGAAGCGGTGCTCTCCCGGATCTCGGAGATCCGGTCCCAGATCGACACGCTGCGCGGCGGGACGGCCACGGCTGCCCCGAGCGCGTCCACCACCAGCGGTGCCGCGGGGTCGGCCGCCTTCG
This sequence comes from Curtobacterium sp. MCPF17_003, assembly GCF_003224385.1. NCBI lineage: Bacteria > Bacillati > Actinomycetota > Actinomycetes > Micrococcales > Microbacteriaceae > Curtobacterium > Curtobacterium sp. MCPF17_003. The sequence continues at coordinate 72,348 of NZ_QKLC01000005.1, forward strand.
CCGACGCCCTCGCCACCGCCGACGGCACGACCGGCGCGGCGACCGCTGCCGGTGCGACCGCCGCAGCGACCCCGACGGCCACCCGTGCGCCCGGGACCTCGGTCGACGCCGGGGCCGGCACCCTCGCCACCGGCAGCGGTGCCACCGGGGCCGACGTCGTGGCCGACGCGAAGAAGTACCTCGGCGTGCCGTACGTGTTCGGCGGGGAGACGACCGCGGGCATGGACTGCTCGGGCCTGGTGCAGACGGTGTTCAAGGACCTCGGGGTCACCATGCCCCGGGTCGTGCCGGACCAGGCGAAGATGGGCGTCGAGGTCGGTTCCCTGAAGGACGCGCAGCCCGGCGACCTGATCATCCCGAAGGGCGAGGGCCACGTCGTCATCTACGTCGGCGACGGCAAGGTGCTGCACGCGCCACGCCCCGGCAAGGACGTCCGGATCGTCGACAACTGGTACTCCGACGCCGACATCGCGACCATCCGCCGGATCGTTCCCGCACACGCGGCACCGGCGGCCATCACCGCGCCGACCGCCTCGGCAGCGCGTTCCGCGACCGACCTGCAGACCGCCGCGCTGCTGTCCATGATGCAGTCCGGGAGCGCCGCATGAGCCTGACCATCGCCACCCAGCCGTCCGTGCCCGCCGCACCGGGCCCCAGCCGGAGTGCGGCGTCCGACCCAGCGGCCGCCGGGTCCTTCGGTGCCGCACTGACCGCCGCCGTCGCGACCGAGCGACGCCCCGGAGACGGTGCCGCCGGGCGGGACGACGCCGACGGCCGCACGGCGGACGGCTCGGCCGCGACGCCGAGCACCGCCGCCACGCCGGCTGCGTCCGTGTCCACGTCGGACCAGTCGGTGCCCGCGAACGATTCCCCGTCGGTCGACGCGCAGGCGCTGCTCGCCGCCGGACTCGTGGCCGTGGCCGCACCCGTCGCGCCGGCGGGCCTCGCGAGCAACACGGGGGACCAGTCGGCCACCAGCGCTGCCGAGACGCCCGCCGGCGACCCACACGTCGTCGTGGCCGCCGCAGGGGCGACCGTCGGAACGACCACGACTCCGCCGTCGGTGGAGGGGGACGCCTCCACGCCGGTCCCGTCGACCCCGGCGCCGACCACCGCCCCCGCCACGGCGACCCCGCAGCAGGCACCCGCGACGAACGCGGCACGGGAGACCGCTGCCGCAGCGACGACGGGCCCGGCGACCACCGCCGCGGCGACCCCCGCCGTGGCGCCCGTCGGCACCGCGTCTCCGGCCACTGCCGCGACGACCGTCGCAGGCGCCACCCCCGCGGCGACCGCTGCCGTGGCGACCGCTGCTGCGACCGACCCGGCGACGACCGCCTCGACGGCCGCTGCGGCGATCGCAGCCCCCGCCGCCGGCCGCACCGCCGACGGTGACACCGCCACCGTGACCCCGGCCCAGGCGCCGGTCGTCGCGACCGTCGCTGCCCCGGCAGCCGGCACCGGCTCCCGAGCCGGCCAGGGGACGGAGCAGCAGGCGTCGACGCCGGGTGATCCGGGCCTCCCGGCCGTCGCCCCCAGCCGCGGTGGCGAGACGCCGTTCGTCATGTCGACGACGCCGACCACCGCGCCCGCCGCGGCGACCGCGCCGGCCCCGGCACCGCTCGCCCAGCAGCTGGCGCGACCGGTGTTCTCGCTCGCCCAGGCCGGGCCAGGCGAGCACGTCGTCACCGTGCAGGTCGTGCCGGACAGCCTCGGCCCGGTCACGGTCCGCGCACACGTCACCGCGCACGGCATGCACGTCGAGCTGTTCGCCGCGTCGGACGCCGGCCGCGAGGCCGTCCGCCAGGTCCTGCCGGACCTGCGACGCGACGCGGCCGGCACCGGTGTGAGCACCACGCTCGACCTGTCGTCCCAGAACCAGCCGCACGACGCGCCGGGTCGCGACGAGCGACCGGCCGCGCGTGCGCTGCCTGGCGACCCCGGCCTGGAGGCGCGGGTCACCCCGCGTACGCAGCCCGCCGCCCACACGCCCTCCATCCGCACCGCGGGACTCGACGTCCTCGCCTGATCCGGCTCACGAACAGGAACTCACCATGCCCATCGACGGCATCACCGGCAGCGTGGACCCGACCGCGCAGGCGGCGGCCCTGGCCGCCAACTCGACGGCCCAGAAGTCCCAGACGATGGACTCCGAGGTCTTCATGAAGCTGCTCGTCACGCAGTTGCGCAACCAGGACCCGTCCTCGCCGATGGACACCAACCAGATGATCAGCCAGCAGACGCAGCTCGCGATGATGGAGCAGATCACCAACCAGACCACGACGGGGAACGAGAACTTCTCGCTCCAGATGCGCATCGCCGCAGCGAACCTCGTCGGCAAGCAGGTCAGCTACACCGACGCCGACTCGGGCAAGTCCGTCACCGGGACCGCCTCGGCCGTGTCGTACGCGAACAGCGTCCCCACGGTCACCGTGAACGGGAAGGAGGTCGCTCTCGACGTGATCTCCGGCATCACCACCACCGCTCCGGCTCCCTGACGCCCAGGCCTGCCTTCCCCGTTCTTCCTCGTTCTTCCTCGTTCTTCCTCGTTCTTCCTCGCTCTTCCTGCCTCTCCGAAAGGACGCACCATGCTCCGCTCGCTCTACTCCGGGATCTCCGGCCTCCGCTCCCACCAGCAGATGCTCGACGTCACCGGCAACAACATCGCCAACGTCAACACCGTGGGCTTCAAGTCGTCGACCACCGTGTTCCAGGACACCCTGTCGCAGATGACCCAGGGTGCCGGCGGACCGCAGACCGGCATCGGCGGCACGAACCCGGCCCAGATCGGCCTCGGCGTGCAGGTCGCCGGGGTCTCCACGAACTTCTCCCAGGGCTCGGCGCAGGCCACCGGCAAGGCGACCGACCTGATGATCTCGGGCGACGGCTTCTTCGTCACCCGCCTGGGCAACGACACCGTCTACACCCGCGCCGGTGCGTTCGACTTCGACGCGGACGGCCGCCTGGTCACCGCCGACGGCAAGATCGTGCAGGGCTACCCGGCCACGAACGGCGTCGTCAACGAGAACGGCCAGCTGTCCGACATCACGCTGCCGCTCGACGCCGCGGCCCCGGCGGTCCGCACCACCGCCGCCACGGTCGCCGGAAACCTGCCGTCCGAGACCGCGGTCGGCCAGACCATCACGCGCGAGGCCACCGTGTACGACGCCTCGGGTGCCAAGCACACGATGTCGCTCGCCTACACGCGCACCGCCGACGGCTGGGACGTCACCGGGCGCAACGGCCAAGGCACCACGGCGACGACCTCGCTGACCTTCGGCACCGACGGCAAGCTGACCGCCGGCGGGACCCTCGCCGTCGGTGGGATCCGGGTCGACATGGGCGACCTGACCGGGTTCGCCTCGCTCAACACCGCGGCGATCGGTTCACAGAACGGCCGCGAGGCCGGCGCACTGCAGGGCTACTCGATCTCGAAGGACGGCACCGTCACCGGCACGTTCTCGAACGGCGCGTCGCTCGCGCTCGGCCGCATCGCCCTGGCCACGTTCGCGAACCCGGCCGGCCTCGAGAAGACCGGGGCGTCGGGCTACCGTGCCACCGCGAACTCGGGCGGTGCGACGGTCGGCGGTCCCGGCTCGGCGGGCGTCGGGTCGCTCGCGGCGGGGACGCTCGAGATGTCGAACGTCGACCTGTCGCAGGAGTTCACGAACCTGATCGTGGCGCAGCGCGGGTTCCAGGCGAACGCCCGCATCATCACCACCTCGGACGAGGTGCTGCAGGAGCTCACGAACCTGAAGCGCTAACGGCGGGCTGCGCTCGCGTCGCTGGCGCTCGCGTCGCTGGCGCTCGCGTCGCGGGCGCTTGCGTCGGCGGGCGCTTGGTGAGCAGGATCGGTCGGGTGCTGAAGGGGGACTCGACCGTTCCTGCTCACCATCGTTCGTGGTGCAGGGAGTTCGGCGCCGGGTCGTGACGAAACGACGCGTCGTGACGTCTCATCGGTGCGATGTGCGAGAACCACGACACCGACCACCAGTCCGACCACCGCTGCCGCAGCGTCTTCGACCGCTGGTGGTGCGATCGACCACGCGGCCACGACGGCGTGCACGAGTCGCGTGGTCCCGGCGGCCGCACGAGCTGGAACGACGCGCTGACCGGGCGGCGGCTCGGGGACGTCTGAGCTCGGGTATGGTCAGTACATGCTGACCATTGCCTCGCGGCACGACGTGTTGAACCGCCTCGGGCGGGCGCTCTCCGACCCCACGCGTGCGCGGATCCTGCTCCGGCTGCTCGACGAACCCGGCTACCCGGCGCGGCTCGCCGAGGAACTCGAGCTGACGCGGACGAACGTGTCGAACCACCTGGCGTGCCTGCGCGGCTGCGGGATCGTCGTCGCCGTGCCCGAGGGGCGTCGGACCCGGTACGAGATCGCGGACCGCAACCTCACCCGCGCGCTCGAGTCCCTGGTCGACGTGGTGCTGGCGGTGGACGTCGCCGATGACGGCTGGGTCGCGGACGCCGGCTGCGAGGTCGAGCGGTGAGCACGGTATCGGTGTCGCTCGCACCGGTCCGTGGCGGCGTGCTCCGGCGACGGATCAGGTGGATCGTCGCAGCGACCATCGCCTACAACGTGATCGAGGCCGTCGTGGCGATCGCCGCCGGCTCGGTTGCTTCCTCCACCGCGCTGATCGGCTTCGGGCTCGACTCGATCGTCGAGGTCCTGTCGGCAGCGGCCGTCGCGTGGCAGTTCGCCGGGCGTGACCCGGAGGCCCGGGAGCGAACGGCACTGCGGGTGATCGCGGTCTCGTTCTTCGGGCTCGCCGTCGTGGTGAGTGTCGATGCCGTCCTGACCTTCACGGGTGTCCGGTCGCCGGAGCACAGTCCGGTCGGCATCGTCCTGGCCGCGGTGAGCCTGGCGGTCATGCCGTTCCTGAGCCTCGTCGAACGGCGGACCGGACGCGAACTCGGTTCGGCGTCGGCGATCGCCGACTCGAAGCAGACGCTGATCTGCAGCTACCTGTCGGCGGCGGTGCTGCTCGGCCTGCTGGCGAACACCCTGTTCGGCTGGTGGTGGGCCGATCCGCTCGCCGGACTCGTCGTGGTGGTGTTCGCCGTACGCGAGGGACTCGAGGCCTGGCGCGGTGACGCGTGCAAGCAGCCGGTGTCGGCGCTGACGGGGGAGCGGGAAGGCGACGGCTGTGACTGCTGCTGACGTGTGTCAGGCGCAGTCGGTGATCAGCCGGCTTCGGCCTCGCGCACGTGGCTGACAGCATCGCCGACGATGTGCGCGATGTGCTCGTCGTGCAGCGAGTACACGGCGTTCCGCCCGATGCGTTCGACCTGCACGATGCCCGCGAGCCGCAGCGTGCGAAGGTGCTGGGACACCAGGGGCTGCGACAGTTCGGTCGCTTCGGCGAGGGAGCCGACGTCGGACGACCGGGAGATCAGCGCGGACAGGATCCGCAGTCGGGCGGGCGAGGACAGCGCCTTGAAGAGGTCCGCCGCTGCTTCGATCCCGTCTGACATGGACTCATGTAAGCGCACGCGCATACGTGCATGCAACACGACGGCCCCGACGCGGTGCGTCGGGGCCGTCGTGTCGGTGCTGGTGATCAGCGCTGTCGATCAGTGCTCGTCGTAGTGGTCGCCGTGCTGGGCGTGCTTGTGTCCGTCGTGGACGAAGTCGACGTGGTCGTCGTGCTGGACCGTCTCGTGGCCGCAGCCGTCCTGGTGTGCGTGCTCGGCGACGGTGTGCTCGGCGCTGTTCTCGTGCTCGGCCATGGTGACCTCCTGCTGATCGTCGGTTGGGATGCCCTCAGCGTAGGTCACACATGCAGAAGTTGCAATACATTTATAGATGAGAACCGATGTCAGCCCGGGAACCGCTGGGTCCCCGCGAGAGCCGACGTCGGCAGCGCGTCCCTGGGGATCGCGACTCCGGCGGTGAGTGCCGACGTCCACTCCGAGGTCGGTGCGACGGCGGCGAGGTTCGACTGCAACAACGCCATCAGCGTCCGGTGCACCGTCTCGGCGGACACGGCCCCGCCGGCGTTGACGATGTTGATCGCGCCCGTCGCGTCGGACAGCACCTCGACCGAGACGCCGAGCGCCTCCGCCTCGGCCGCCGAGGCGATGATGCAGTTGTTCGTCATGAAGCCGACCAGGGTGACCGTGTCGATCGACCGCTCCTGCAGCCAGGCGAGCAGGTCCGTGTGGGCGAAGACGGAGCTGAACTGCTTCGTGACCTGATGCCACTCGGGCGTCCGTCGCCGCTCGATCTCGGGGTGCAGGGCGAACGCCTCCGTCGTCGGGTTGAACACGGGAGCAGCATCGCCGGCGGTGTGCTGGACGACGACGATCGGCGTGTCGGCAGCCGTCGCGGCGTCGATCGCGTTCGTGATCTGCGCGAGCGCGTCGCGGACGGGCGGGAACCGGACCTCGAGTGGACCGCTGAAGTACTCCAGCTGGATGTCGACGAGGACGAGGGCGCGCTGGGGATCGGACACGGGAGCTCCTTGGGTCGGTGGGCGTACTCGACGATCCTCGTCCGTCGATGCCCTCGGTGCGATTGGCACGCGTGCATCGGTACGATGGATCCAGGCCAAACCGGAGGAGTCCCGCGTGCGGATCGCCATCTACGCCTTCGACGGCATCACGATGTTCCACCTGTCGGTCCCGCAGATGGTGTTCGACGAGGTCACCCGACTCGGGCTCGCCGACTGGGAGACTGTCGTCTTCTCCGACCGGCCCGGTTCGGTCCGGACCGCCGAGGGGCTGACGCTCGGTCCGGTTCAGGGGCTCGCCGCCGCGGCGGACGCCGACCTGGTCGTGGTGCCGTCCTGGACCGACGACGGCACCCGCCTGCCGACACCGACCGAGCGGGCGGTCGTCGAAGCACACGCGCGTGGATCGGTCGTGGTCGGTCTGTGCCTCGGGTCGATCGCGGTCGCCGGTGCCGGGCTCCTCGCGGGACGCAGCGCTGTGACGCACTGGCGCGAGGTCGACCGGCTCGCCGCCGCGCACCCCGACGTCACCGTGGACCCCGACGTGCTCTACGTCGACCACGGTGACGTGCTGACGTCGGCGGGCACGGCGTCCGGGCTGGACGCGTGCCTGCACGTCGTGCGGACGCGGCTGGGCGCCGAGGCTGCGAACCGGGTCGCGCGGAGCCTGGTCGTCGCGCCGCACCGCGAAGGCGGCCAGGCCCAGTACATCGAGCGGCCGGTCGTGCAGCGTCGCGACGACGACCCGGTGGCGACGGCATCGGCCTGGGCGGTGGAGCACCTGGACGAGGAGCTCGGCGTCGACCGACTCGCTGCGGCGGCCCACATGAGCCGCCGCAGCTTCGTCCGGGCCTTCAGGGTGTCGACCGGCACCACCCCCGCGGCCTGGGTACGGAGTCGCCGTCTGGACGAGGCCCGTCGACTGCTCGAGACCACCGACCTGCCCGTCGACCGGATCGCCGCAGCGTGCGGGTTCGGCAACCCGGTCACACTGCGGCAGAACTTCGCCGTGGCGTTCGGCAGCACACCCTCGAGCTACCGCCGACGGTTCGACGCGGCCCTGACCAGGCGGCCGGGCGAGTGCGTTCCTTCCCATGACGGCTGTGTTGGGAACTGGAAACGGGCGTACCTGGTCAGAACGACAGACCGGGTACGCCCGGTTCGACCAGGTGTGCCCGGAGCCGCCCTACGACGACGTGGGCGGTGACGCCACCGACTCCATGCCGTCCAGCCGCGCCTCTTCCGCGTCGTACCCGGCGCGGACCTGACGCAGCACCAGGTCGTCGATCTCGTCGGCGTCGCGCAGGCGCAACAGCGTGTTCGCCTTGTGCTGGACGAGCGCCAGCTCGAGGGCGACCGCGTTGTCGTGCCGCTGCAGCGCGGGGTGGTCGTCATCGTCCCCCTCGCGGGCCTCGATCACGTCGAGGTGCGCCTCGTAGTCCTTCCGCAGGCGATCGACGGTGGCACGATCCGCTCCGGTCGACCGTGCCAGACGGGGGAGCGCATCGAGCGCCTCCTCGATCGCGGTGCGTTCGGCGTAGCGACGTTCCTCGCTGACGGACTCGTCCTCGGGCAGCGCGGCGCGACGCAGGACGGCCGGCAGTACGAGGGCCTGCCCGACGATCGTGACGATGACCACCCCGGCGGTGACGAAGACGATGAGGTCGCGCTCGGGGAAGTCGCCGCCGGACTCGAGGGTGCGCGGCACGGCGACGGCCATGGCGAGCGACACCGCGCCCCGGAACCCGGCGAACCCGCTGACGAGCCGGTCGCGGTGCCCCTCGCGCGGTTCCCCGCCGGTGCGTCGGGTGACGAGCCAGATGGTCCCGCCCGCGGCGTTGAGGAAGGCGAACCGCACGATGACGAGCAGCACCGCGACCGCGAAGACGATCCCGGTCCCGCGCAGCAGGTCGGCGGGGTCGAGTGCGCGTGCGGCGACCATCGCCTCGATGCCGACCAGGACGAACAGTGCGCCGTTGAGCAGGAAGGTCAGGAACGACCAGAACGCACGCACCTGCTGGCGGGTCTCGGCGCGGTCGAGCTTGGGGCCGACCTGGCTGACGACGATGCCGGCCGCCACGACGGCGAGCACGCCGGAGGCGCCGATGGCCTCGGCGGCCAGGAAGGCCGCGAAGGGCACGAGCAGGGTGACGAGGTTCTCGAGCACGACGGTGTCCACGCGCCGCAGCACCATCGTCCCGATCCAGGCGGCGACGAGACCGGCGGCGACCCCGCCGATGTACGACAGGACGAGCATGCCCGACACACCCCAGAAGGTGAGCTCCTGCGTACCGACGGTGACGGCCACCGCGATGCCGTAGACGACCAGGGTGGTGCCGTCGTTCACCAGGCTCTCGGCGCGGAGCACCGTGACGTTCCGCCGCGGCAGCATCTTCGTGAGCACGCCGACCGCGGTCGCGTCGGTCGGGGCGACCGCGGCGCCGAGCACCCAGGCCGGCCCCCACGGGATCCCGAGCAGGTGCAGCAGCACGGCGACGGCACCGGCGGTCACCACGACGAGCAGGGTGCCCATCAGGACGATGCCGCGCAGGTTCTTCCGGATCTCGCGGAGCGACGTCGTCAGACTCTCCCAGTAGAGCAGCGCCGGCAGGAACAGCAGCAGCACGGCCTCGGCGGGGAGCTCGACGTCCGCGAACTGGGGCACGAACGCCAGCAGCGCGCCGAAGACCAGGAGCAGCACGGGTGGAGCGATCCGGATCCGATCGGCCACGGCCGCCGTCAGTGCGATGGCGAGGCCGAGCACGACCACCAGTTCCGGTCCCAGCACGTGCACTCCGATCGTCGTCCGACCCGCCAGTCAACGCCGATCCACGGTGGATCCTTCCAGAACAGCCGAACGACGCGCCGCACCACGGCCGAACGACGCGCCGCACCACACCGCACGACGCCTCACGAACCGCCGCTCACACCGCCCGCGGCCGCCGCACCACCCGCCGCCACCACGCACGCCACGGCAGGGAACCCATCAGCGCCGACCCGATCACGACGGTCCTGAAGCACCCCACGACGACGCCCGGGATCGGCACGAGCAGACTCGCCCACAGCAGCACCGACAGGCTGTACACGCCGTCGAGGATCTCGAAGAGCATGAACACCACGAGCCCCCGCTCGACCACGACGGTCGACGCGGAGAGGTGGATCCGCCAGGCACCGCGGCCGACCCCGATCGACGCCGTGTCCGAGGCGCCGCCTCCGGCACCCGGACCAAGTGCCCACGACGCGGTCCGCTTCGACACGAGGTACGCGGCGATGCCGGCCGCCCCGCCGAGCGCGACCGGCAGCAAGGCACCGGCGGCCCACCCGGAACGCGACCCGACGAGCACGGAGGACACCACGACCCCCGTCGCAGCGGTGACCAGCGACCAGACGCGGGGTCGCGCGACGGAGGCGAGCCGCGCCTCCAGGCTGCCCAGCCACGACCTGCGGGACGCGCGGTCGGTGTGGAACAGGTACTCGGCGAAGACCTGCCGGATGAACGCGGCGCCGAAGGCGGCGAGGGCGGGACGCACCTCGGCCAGGTGCGCGGAGAACGAGCCGGCGCGAACACCGCCTGTTCGAAGGAGCTGGCCGGGTCGGTCGCGTCACCGACCGCGACGGCGGCCGGCGGCAGGAGCATCGCGAGCACGCCCGCGACGATCCCGAGCGACAGGAACAGCCGCCGGGCGGGGGAGTGCAGCCGCCGTCAGGGAGGGAGCGCACAACACCGGTGTTCGCGTGCTGAACCGCGGTCTGCACGTGTTCAACCGGCGAACACCGGTGGCTTGCGGGGGCCTTGCTCGCCGGAGCGTCAGTCGTGGAACGTCTCGATGGACGCGCCGAGCGAGTTGAGGCGCTCCTGGAGCTGCTCGTAGCCACGGGCGATGATGCCGACGTTGCGCAGGACGCTCTCGCCCTTCGCCGCGAGCATCGCCAGCAGGATCACCACGGCGGGCCGCAGCGCCGGCGGGCAGCTGATCTCGGCACCGGAGAAGTGCGTCGGGCCGGTGACGTCGAGGCGGTGCGGGTCACGCAGGGTGACGCTCGCGCCCAGGCGGGTGAGGTCGAGCAGGTGGATCGCCCGGCCCTCGTAGACCCAGTCGTGCACGAGCGTGGTGCCCTCGGCCATGGCTGCGATGACGACGAAGAACGGCAGGTTGTCGATGTTCAGGCCGGGGAACGGCATCGCGTGGATCTTGTCGATCGGCGCGTGCAGCTCGGACGGGTGCACCGTGATGTCGACGAGGCGGGTGCGGCCGTTGGCCGCGGCGTACTCCTCGCTGACGTCGAAGCGCAGGCCCATCTCGGCCAGGGTCGCGAGCTCGATCTCGAGGAACTCGATCGGTGCACGGGTCACGGTGAGGGTCGACGCTGTGACGATGCCGGCGGTCAGCAGGCTCATCGCCTCGACCGGGTCCTCGCTCGGCCAGTAGTCCACGACCTCGTCGATGCGGCTCTTGCCGGTGATGCGGAGCGTGGTGGTGCCGATGCCCTCGATCTGCACCCCGAGCAGCTCGAGGAAGAAGCAGAGGTCCTGCACCATGTAGTTGGGGCTGGCGTTCCGGATGACGGTCTCGCCGTCGCGGGCCGCGGCGGCCAGGATCGCGTTCTCGGTCACGGTGTCACCGCGCTCGGTGAGCACGACCGACTTGGTGGGGACGGCCTGGTTCGCGACGTCGACCTCGTACCAGCCGGAGGTCGCCTCGACGTCCACGCCGAACGGACGGAGCGCGATGAGGTGCGGCTCGACCGTGCGGGTGCCGAGGTCGCAGCCGCCGGCGTAGGGCAGGCGGAAGGACTCGTACCGGCCGCTGAGCGGGCCGAGGAACATGAGCACGCTGCGGGTGCGGCGGGCGGCGTCGGCGTCGATCGCGTCGAGGTGCAGGTCGTCGGGGGCGACGATCTCGAGGGTCTCGCCGTCCTCCGACCACGTGACGCTCGCGCCGAGGCTGCGGAGCACGTCGATGATGCGGTCGACCTCGACGATCCGGGCGACCTTGTGCAGACGGGTCACGCCGCGGTTGAGCAGCGAGGCGCAGAGCAGCGCCACGGCGGCGTTCTTGCTCGAGTTCACCGCGATGGAGCCGCTGAGCTTCCGGCCGCCCTGCACGCGCAGGTGGGCGCGCTGCGGCGCACCGCCGATCGAGACGATCTGCTGGTCGAGGGCGTCGCTGATGCGGGTGAGCATCTCGAGGGACAGGTTCTGCCCGCCCTGCTCGATGCGGTTGATCGCGCTCTGGCTGGTGCCGACGCGTTCGGCGAGCTGGGCCTGCGTCATGCTGCGGCCCTTGCGGGCGCCCCGGATCAGGGCGCCGACCTCACGGAGGGGTGCTGCGGTCGCCGGAGATGCCGGCGAGACGACGGTGGTGGTGTCGGTCATGCGCGCCACGCTAACACGCTCATGAGATAAACCGGTGGAAGATGGACACCCATTGCGCGTCCGGAGGTCTCGAATACGTCACAGTTGGGAATTTCGGGGGACGAAACTGCTCAGGGATCGGTCAGGGTGCCCCGGACGATCGAGTTGCCGGAGTGCGCCGGATCGCCGTCGTCGGCCTCGGCCGAGACGTCGACGACCGGGAACTCCGCGGTGTCGACGCCGTCGGGCACCGTGAAGCGGCCCTGGTCGCCGTCGAGGTAGCCGACGCTCACCAGTCCGCCGAGGTCCGACCGCATCATCCAGACCTCGCGCAGCGGACCGGTGCCGGAGCGACCGCGCTCACCGTGCAGGTCGACGACGAGGGTCACCCGGCCGTCCTGGTCACGTTCGAGTTCGGCACGGCCGGTCGTCCCCGACCAACCGGGCAGTGCTGCGAGCTCGGTGTTCGCCAGGACGGTCTCGGTGTCGCCGCGGGGGAGTCCTGGGACGATCCCCGATGCCACACCGATGCCGAGGACGACGGCGAGGACACCGACGCCGGCGATCGCAACGGCGAGGGCTCGGCGACGACGGGGACGGGATCGGGTTCGGCGGGCCACGGCGTGGTGCTGCGCGTCGGACCGGGTGCCGGCGGGCGCCCCTTCGGATGCGCGTTCGGCCGCTCGTTCGGGTTCGGTCGCCGGCGCCGCAGCCTGCTGTGGCGTCCGGGCGATCTCGGCCGCGATCCGCTCCCACACGTGCTCCGGGGGCGCGGCCAACGTCACGTCCTCGGACGCGCGGGTCACCGCGGCGACCCGCTGCAGTGCGGCCACCTCGTCGCGGCACCGGTCGCAGGACACCAGGTGCTCGGCGACGTCGTCCGTCGCGACCTGGTCGGAGACCGCGAGCATCGCCAGCGTCTCGTCGTCGACGTGCTTCATTCGATCACCTCCAGACGTGTTCGGAGCCGAGCCAGACTTCGGTGGATGTGGCTCTTGACGGTGCCCAGCGGCAGTTCGAGCCGTTCGGCGATCTCACGATGGCTGAGGTCGTCGTAGAACGCCAGTCGCATCACGCGTCGTGGGACCTCGTCGAGCCGCTCGAGCTCGTCGGCGACGAGTGCGCGCTCGGCCAGGTCGAAGGCCGGTTCCGGCGCCGGGGTGGTCTCCTCGACCACGTCCGGGTCAGCGGCGCTGGCGTGCCGTCGACGCTCGTTCTGCGCGTCGGCGATGCAGTTCCGGGTGATGCCGACCAGCCACGCGCCGAGCGGGGCGCGGCCGGGGTCGTAACTCGTGCTGCGCTGCCAGGCCTTCACGAACACCTGCTGCGTGACGTCCTCGGCGGCGGCCGGGTCGGCCAGGGCGCGCAGGGCCAGCGAGTAGACGAGCGACGACCACCGTTCGTAGACGGCTCGCAGGGCGTGCTCGCCCCCGGCGCGGAACGCGTCCGAGAGCTCGCTGTCGTCCGGGAGGATGGTCGTCACGTCTTCCTGTCGCTGGCGCGGTCGTCGTCGACCACGATCCGATCGTAGGGGGCGGATCGTCGCCACGGTCAGGCCGGGACCGCGGTGACGACGAGGTTGCTCTCGTAGTGTCCGGTGGCTCCGTCGAACGTCCCGCCGCAGGTCACCAGGACGAGCCGTCGTGGTCCGTCGTCACGGAACACCTCGCCCCAGGGGAGTCCCCGCTTCTCGAGCATGCTGACGGAGTCGATCCGCCACGCGGTCTCGGCACCGTCCGCGTCCGTCAGGGTGATCCGGGTACCGGAGGGGGCGTCGCCGAGGCGTGAGAACGGGCCGGTGCCGTAGCCGACCGCGTCGACGTGGGCCGCGATGACGACGGTGCCCCCGGTGGACGACGGGGCGGCACCGAACCGGTACCAGCCCGCGGTCGCCGGGTCGGGCGGGAGCGCCATCGCGCCGTCCTCGTCGACCCCCTCGGGACGGACCGGCGCGCTGATGCCGGCGTGGTCGACGGTGATGGTGGTCGGGGCGGGGGCGTTCCGGATCGGCGGGATCGTGGCGGCCTGCTGCGGCACCTCGGTCGAGAACGCCGACGGGACCGGTGTGGGGGTGGTGGTCGGCAGGACGGACGGCTGCCCGCCGGGGGTGGTCCCGGCCGACGAGCACCCGGTCAGGGCGGCGGCCGCCACGGCGACGACGAGCGTCACCGTGGCGGACCGCACGGGGCGTGGCACGTTCAGCGGCGGGGCGCTGCGTGCCGGCGGCGGAGCACCACGGCCCCGATCGCGGCAGCGGCGGCCAGTGCGGCCGCCGCTGCGCCGACCAGGGGCAGGGGGCCCTGGTCGTTCGTGGCCACGAGACCGGCGTTCCCGGCGGGGACGCCGTTCGGCGTGCCACCGAGGTCAGCGATGGTCTGCGTGGCGAGGGCGAGGTCGTCGTCCAGGCTGCCCCAGGCGTAGACGATGGTCGACGAACCCGCGGTGACCGCGACGTCCGCCGGGCCGATCACGGGGTCGGTGGTACCGGTCGCTGCAACGCTCGCCGAGACGGTGCCGGCCGGCAGCTCGAGTGCCTGCTCGTCGGGGTTCGACAGGTTCGACACGACTGCCTGCCCACCGGCGAGGACGTCGACGGCCGGTGCGGCGGCGACGTGGCGGACGACCAGGCGTCCCTGGCCTGCCGCGACGGCCGAGGTGTCGTTGGTGAACACCGTGGCGGTCGGCGACCCGTCCGTGGCGTCGTGGGCGACGGCGGTGTAGTTGCCCCCCGCGTCGAACGAGACGTCCGCCGGACCGATGATCGGCTTCGAGGCGTCGGTGGCGTCCGAGGCGGTGATCGCGAGCTGGTGCGCACCTGCCGGCACCATCATCGGGCCGGCGAGGGTGCCCGGGGTGAAGTCGTCGATGGCACGCTCGCCGTCGAGGTAGACGTCGACGGTGACGTCCGGGACGGCGTGGAGGACCGAGAGCGTCGCCTCGCCGGTGGCGGCGGTCGCAGCGGTCGCGGGCAGTACGGCCGCGGCGGCGGCGAACAGGACACCGGCGCTGAGGCCGGTGGCGAGTGTCTTGCGCATGACGTGCTCCTTCGGGCCTGTCCGGGCCGGTGCGGACGACGTCGTCCTCGACCTCGTACCCCCACTACCGTCGGAGCACCCCGATCGGATGCAGTGACTTCCTGGGGATCAGCTGAGACGGCCCGAACGCGTCGCTAACGCACCCGCCGCGTCCGCCGATAGTCCTCCGTGCAGGCCCACGGACGGGCCCGCATCCTGCCCCACGGACGGCGGCGGGACGATCGAGAACCAGGACGGGCCATGATCGTCGTCACACGACTGAACGGCAGCGGATTCGCTGTGAACCCCGATCTCGTGGAGCGCATCCAGGAGACGCCGGACACGACGCTCATCATGGTCGACGGCGCGAAGTACATCGTGCGGGAGTCAATGGCCGACGTCATCGACCTGATCGCGGCGTACCGCGCACGGATCGTCGGCATGGCCTACGGCACCGACCAGGCCTCCCGCTCGAGCACGAACACCGGCCCGCAGCCCACGCTCGCCCCGGTCGCCGCACTCCGCTCCACGCAGCACGGCCGCGCGCTGGACGGGGGTCGCTGACGTGGACATCGCAACGATCGTCGGCATCCTGCTCGCCTTCGGCGCCCTGTTCGGCATGGTCCAGATGGAGCACGTCGAGCTCGGTGGACTCTTCCTGCCCGCCCCGATGCTGCTCGTGTTCGGCGCCACCATCGGCTGCGGCATCGCCAGCACCACCCTCAAGGACGCGATCGCCAGCTTCAAGGCGGTCCCGAAGGCGTTCACCGGCAAGGTCACCCCGCCGGCGTCGGTCATCGACGACGTCGTCGGGCTCGCCGAGACCGCCCGCGCCAACGGCCTGCTCGCCCTCGAGCAGGAGGCCGACAAGCACGACGACCCGTTCATGAAGAAGGCGCTGCAGAACATCGCGGACGGCACCGACGGCGACGAGCTGCGGATCCTGCTCGAGGACGAGATCGAGTCGAACGCGGCCCCGACCCGGAGCGCGAGCGCGTTCTTCATGGGCCTCGGCGGGTTCGCGCCGACCGTCGGCATCATCGGCACCGTGGTCTCGCTCACCCACGTGCTCGCGAACCTCGGCAAGCCCGACGAGCTCGGACCGCTGATCGCCAGCGCGTTCGTCGCCACCCTGTGGGGCCTGCTGACCGCGAACTTCATGTGGCTGCCGATCGGCGGCAAGCTCCGCAAGCTCGCCCAGCTCGAGTCGGACCGCCAGACGCTCCTGATGGAGGGGCTGCTCGCGGTGCAGGCCGGCAGCCAGCCCCGTCTGCTCGGTGAGCGGCTGAAGGCCATGGTCCCGCCCGCTGCCCGCGCCGACACGGGCGGCAAGGGTGGCAAGGGCGGCAAGAAGGCCGACGCGGCCGACGACCAGCAGCTGGCGGCCTGACCGTGAGCGCCAACCCCCGAGGCCGCGGCCGCGGTCGCGCGAAGAAGTCCCACGACGAGGCTGAGCACCCCGACGAGCGCTGGATGGCGTCGTACATGGACATGATCACGGTGCTGATGTGCATGTTCCTCGTGCTCTTCGCGATGTCCACCGTCGACCAGGAGAAGTACATCCAGCTGAAGCAGTCGCTCGCCACCGGCTTCGGCGAGGTCGACTCGCAGAAGATCGACACCGCGAGCGGCACCGTCGTGACGAAGGACCAGGTCGAGGACGGCTCCGGCTACTCGACGGACAAGTCCCAGGCCGACCACTCGACCGCCTCGTCGGGCACGAAGGACACCAACGTCGACCCCGCGTCGACGGTGGTGCCGACGACGGCGACGAAGCAGGACCTCGCCGAGGCGAAGCGCGAGCTCGACGACCTGACGAAGCTCGAGCGTGCGATCCAGCGCAACCTGGCGAAGGCGGGCCAGACCGAGAACGTCCAGTTCACGGTGGACGCCCGCGGCCTGATCGTCCGGTTGATCGGCAGCGAGACGTACTTCGGCACGAACAGCGCGGACCTGTCCGACCAGGCGCGGTCGATCATGGACGCCATCGCGCCGGTGCTGAAGACCTCCGACCACGACGTCAGCGTCGAGGGGCACGCCGACCAGCGGAACTCGACCGCGCCGTACGCCACCAACTGGGAGCTCAGCGCCGCGCGGGCGACCGGGGTCCTGCGCGACCTGGTCGAGCGGGGCGGGATGCCCGGCGACCACGTGCAGAGCGTCGGGTTCGGGTCGAGCCGGCCACTGGCGAAGGGCGGCACGGACCGGGACCTCGCCCTGAACCGGCGGGTCGACATCGTGGTCCTGTCGAACGCCGACCAGGACGTCAGCGCCCTCATGCCGGCGCTGGCGAAGGCACAGGACGGAGCGCAGCAGGGCTGACACACACACAGGACGGAGCCCGGACGGCCTGACGCACGGACGACGCCACCGCCCCACTACGGGGTACAGCACTGACGGGTGCCCCACAGGTGACCGATAGACGCACCCGTGACCGAGACCCTGCCAGCACCCGAGGTGTACGACTTCGCGCGCCCGTCGACGCTGGCCCGTGAGCACGCCCGGGTCCTCGAGCTCGCCTTCGAGACGTTCGCGCGCCAGTGGGGCACGCAGCTGACGGCGAAGGTCCGCGCGGTCAGCCAGGTCACCTGCGAGCAGGTGCAGATGACGACGTACGACGAGTACGCCGCGTCGCTGCCCGCGCTCACCGGCATGGTGCTGCTGCCGATCACCGGCCTGACCCCGAAGGGCGTGCTGCAGGTCCCGCTCGACGCCGCGCTGACGTGGGTGTCGCACGCGCTGGGCGCCTCGAAGCCGCTGCCGACGCCGGACCGCACCTTCACGCCGATCGAGCAGGCCCTGGTCCGCAAGATCGTCGAGGACGCCCTCGAAGACCTCCGCTACTCGTTCGGCGGGCTGCTCGCGCAGGACGTCACGGTCGGCGGGTTCCAGTTCAACAGCCAGTTCGCCCAGGCCGCGCAGAAGGGCGACCTGATGATCGTCGCCTCGTTCTCGATCCGGGTCGGCGACCGCATCGCCCCGGGCACGCTGGCCCTGCCGGCCGAGGCCGTCCTGCCGCAGCTCGGCGAGGCCGCCGCGCACGTGTCGCCCGCCGACGCCCGAGCCCTGCTCGACGCGCAGCTCGAGAGCGTGCCCGTGGGCGTCAGCCTGCGCTTCGCCCCGGCCGCGGTCCTGCCGACGCAGGTCCTGCGGCTCGCCGTCGGCGACGTCCTGCCGCTGCCGCACCCGCAGCACCGGCCCCTCACCATCGCGGTCGACGGCGAACCCGTCGGCACCGCCGCGGTCGGCGCGAACGGCTCGCGCCTCGCCGGCATCGTCGTCACCACCACGAGCACGGAGCAGCACTGATGACCGAAACGACCACCCTCCACACCGCAGCGGCCGAGTCGCTCGCGGCGCAGCTCCCGACGGCCGCCCCGCTGAGCGCACTGCTCCTGCCCGGAGGCGCGACACCGGTCGTGCTCGACGCGGCGACGGACGCCGTCGTCGCCTCGTTCGTCGGCGGCCTGTCGGCCGACCTGGCGCTCGTGCTCACCGACCTCGAGGCGATCACGGCCGCCGGAGGCACCGACCACGGCATCGTGGCCGTCACGGACGTGCTGCGCCCGTCGCTCGAGGCCGCGGCCGGGGTCCTCGGCGTCGGTGTGCTCGGCGAGGCGAACCGCGAGTCGGCCGCGTCACTGCTGGCCGACCCGGACACCGTCGTGTTCGAACTGACCGCCGGTGGCCTGCCCGCCGGGTGGTTCGGCATCCGGATCCGCGAGAACGGCACGGTGTCCGCGCCCGTCGTGGCGAACCTGCCGGCCGGCAACCTCGGCCGGATCAACAACGTCGAGATGACCCTGACGGTCGAGATCGGCCGCACCCGGATGTCGGTCCGCGACGTGCTCGGCATGGAGCCCGGCGCCGTCGTCGAGCTCGACCGCAGTGCCGGTGCCCCCGCAGACGTCCTGCTGAACGGCCGGCTCATCGCGCACGGAGAGGTCGTCGTCGTCGACCAGGACTACGCGGTCCGGATCACCCGCATCCTCGACGTCGCCGAAACGGTCTGACCCGCACGTGGACACCCTCGTCGTCACCCTCCGCGTCGCGCTCTCGCTCGGCGTCGTGCTCGCCCTCATGTGGGTGCTGCACCGCGCGAGCCGCAAGCGCTTCTCGGGCAAGCCGTCGGGCCGTCGTGCGGCGACCGTCGAGGTCGTCGGCCGGCAGGGCATCGGCGGCAAGGCGAGCGTCGTCGTGGTCGACGTCGAGGGGGAGCGGCTCGTGCTCGGCGTGTCCGAGCACGGCGTCAACCTGCTCACCAGCGGGCAGGCACCCGCGCCGGAACTCACCATCGTCACCGGCCCGGTGGCGCTGCCGGTGCGTCCCGCCCCGTCGGCCGACGCGTTCGGTCGGGAACTCGCGCAGCAGTCGGACGCCACCCCGGGCCTCCCGGCAGGCACGGACGACGTGACCCGGGCGACCGACGCGACCAGCGCCGTCGCGCCGCTGCCGATGCGCCCGCGCAACCGTCGTCCGCAGCGCGCGGTGCCGAGCGCGCAGCAGCTGCAGGGCTCGATCCTGTCGGTCGACACCTGGCGCCAGGCCGCGGCCGCGCTGCGGAACCGGCGGGCCGGGTGACCGTGGCAGGGCCGCACCGGCTGGCACGGTCGGGTCGACTCGTCGCCCTCGTCCTGCTCGGCCTGGCGGTCGTGGCCGGGTTCCTGATGCTCACGACGACCGGCGCGCACGCCGCCGGTGTCGTCGAACCGACCGCCCCGGCGACCCCGACCGCCCCCGCGACCGGTGACTTCAGCGTCAGCGTGAACGGCCCGGACGGCACGCCGTCGTCGGCCGTGGTGACGCTCATCGGCATCACGTTGCTGAGCGTCGCACCCGCGCTGATGCTCATGATGACGTCGTTCACGAAGATCTTCGTCGTGCTCGCGATGACCCGGAACGCGCTCGGGCTGCAGTCGATCCCGCCGAACCAGGTGATCGCCGGACTGGCACTGTTCCTGTCGCTGTTCGTGATGGCACCGGTGCTCGGGCACATCAACGACGACGCCCTGCAGCCCTACCTGGCCGGGCACCTCGACTTCAACCAGGCCGTCGAGATCGGCACGAAACCCCTGCGGACCTTCATGCTCCACCAGACCCGCGACGAGGACGTCGCCCTGATCACCCGCGCCGCCGGGCTCGACAACCCGAAGTCGATGGCGGACGTGCCGATGACGACCGTGATCCCGGCGTTCATCATCTCGGAGCTCCGCAGCGCGTTCATCATCGGGTTCGTCATCTTCATCCCGTTCCTGGTGATCGACCTCGTCGTCTCCGCGGCCCTGATGTCGATGGGCATGATGATGCTCCCGCCGGTCATGATCTCGCTGCCGTTCAAGATCCTGCTCTTCGTGCTGGTCGACGGCTGGGGCCTCATCATCACCTCGCTCATCGAGAGCTACCACGTTGTCTAGGGGGCACGCATGAACCAGCAGGCCGTCATCGACCTCGTGCTCCAGGCGCTCCTGGTGTCCGGCAAGCTCGCCGCCCCGGTGCTCATCACCTCGCTCGTCGTCGGCTTCGCGATCTCGCTGTTCCAGTCGGTGACGCAGATCCAGGAGGTCACGCTCTCGTTCGTGCCGAAGGCCGTCGCCGTCGCGATCGCCCTGGTGGTCTGCGGCAACTGGATGATCTCGGAGATGATCGCGTTCACGCACGTCGCCTTCGACATGATCCCGAAGCTGCTCGGGGCCGGTTGATGGAGCTCAGCATCGACGCCGACCGTCTGGAGGCGACCATGCTCGCCGGCGTCCGGCTCGTCGCGTTCTTCGTCATCGCGCCGCCGTTCTCGTACCGGGCGTTCCCCGGCACGGTCAAGGTGATCCTCGGGCTGGGGCTCGCCATCGGCGTCGCCCCGCGCGTCGCCGCCGGCTACGAGCAGCTCGACACGGGCCCGTTCCTGCTCGCCCTGCTCACCCAGCTCGTCGTCGGGCTGTCCCTCGGGTTCCTGGTGTTCCTGGTGTTCGCCGCCGTGCAGTCGGCGGGCGCGCTCATCGACCTGTTCGGCGGGTTCACGCTCGCGCAGGCGTTCGACCCGCAGTCCCAGGTCAACGGCGCCCAGTTCACCCGCCTGTTCCAGATGACCGCGCTCGCGCTGCTCTTCACCTCGGGCGGCTACCAGCTCATCGTCGGCGGTCTGGTGCGGTCCTTCGACGCCGTGCCGCTCACCGGCACCTTCGCGGTGGACGGGCTCGCGTCGATGCTCGTGACCGCGATGTCGCAGATGTTCCTCGCCACCCTGCAGATCGCCGGTCCGCTCGTCGTCGTGCTGTTCCTGGCCGACGTGGGGCTCGGGCTGCTGACCCGCGTGGCACCGGCGCTCAACGCGTTCCAGATGGGCTTCCCGATCAAGATCGGCCTGACCGTCCTGTTCGCCGGCGCGCTCTTCATGGCCCTGCCCTCGGTGGTGTCGTCGCTGACCGGCGACGCCGTCGAGGCGATCACGGGACGGGGGTGACGACGTGTCCGACAGCGGAGAACGTTCCGAACAGGCAACCCAGCAGCGGATGCGCGAGGTCCACGAGAAGGGCCAGATCGGTCGCTCACAGGACCTCGGGGCGTGGATCGGGATCGCCGTCGCGGCGCTCATGATCCCGGCCGCGATCGGCAACGCCGCGGCCGCTGGGCAGGACCAGCTGCTCGCCGTGCAGCGGGTCATCGAGGACCCCGAGCTCGGTGCCGTGCAGGCCCTGCTCGCCGACGCCCTCGGTTCGATGGGTGCGACCCTCGGCCCGATGCTCGCGGTCGTCGCGGTCGCGGTGCTCGCCGCCGCCGTCACCCAGGGCGGGGTGCACTTCCGCAAGATGACGCCGCAGCCCGACCACTTCGATCCGATCGCCGGACTGAAGCGCGTGTTCGGCACCCAGGCGCTCTGGAACGGCGCGAAGGCGCTGCTCAAGACCGCAGTCGTCGGGCTCGTCCTCTGGTTCGCGGTGCAGGGGCTCATGCCGGTCCTGATGACGAGCGGCTCGCTGCCGCTGTCGGCCGTGCTCGAGGCCGCCGCCGCCGGGTCGGGCACCCTGCTGCGCGCCGCGATCGTCGCCGGACTCGTCCTCGCAGCCCTCGACGTGTTCGTGGTGATCCGCCGCAACCGGAAGCGCACGATGATGACCAAGCGCGAGGTCAAGGACGAGAACAAGCAGAGCGACGGCGACCCGCTGGTGAAGTCGCAGCGCCGCTCCCGTCAGCTCGCGATGAGCCGCAACCGGATGATCCAGGCCATCGGCACCGCGGACGTCGTGATGACGAACCCGACCCACTACGCCGTCGCGATCAAGTACGAGCCGGGCAGGTCCGCGCCCCGGGTGGTGGCGAAGGGGGCCGGACCGGTCGCCGACGTCATCCGTGCGCGTGCCGAAGAAGAGCGGGTGCCGATCGTCCGTGACGTCCCGCTCACCCGGGCGCTGCACGCCGCGTGCGAGCTCGGGCACGAGATCCCCGTCGACCTGTACACCCCGGTGGCCCGCGTCCTGTCCTTCGTGATGGCGCTCAAGGCCCGCGGCACCGCGGCCGGCACGCACGCGCCGCCGCGGCCGACCACCCCGGACGAGGTCGCGAGCGTCATCGACCCCGCCACCCTGACCGGGGACCTCCGCCCCCGCAAGCTCCGCACACCGCGCATCGCAGAGAACCAGACCGAAGGACTCCCCGCATGAACCGCAAGGACCTGCCGAAGCTCGTCGTCCCGGTGTTCATCGTCGGCATCATCCTGCTGCTGATCCTGCCGGTGCCGTCGTTCCTGCTCGACTTCCTGATCATCATCAACATCCTGCTGGCGCTGGTGATCCTGCTCACGACGCTGTTCGTGAAGAAGCCGCTCGACTTCTCGGTGTTCCCGTCCCTGCTGCTCGTCGCGACGTTGTTCCGGCTCGGCCTGAACGTCGCGTCCACCCGGCTGGTGCTCGGCGAGGGCTTCGCCGGTGACGTCATCCAGGCGTTCGGCCACGTCGCCGTCTCCGGGTCGATCATCATCGGCGCGGTCATCTTCCTGATCCTCATCGTCATCCAGTTCGTCGTGGTGACGAAGGGTGCCGAGCGCGTCGCCGAGGTCGGGGCACGCTTCACCCTCGACGCGATGCCGGGCAAGCAGATGGCGATCGACGCCGACCTGAACGCCGGGCTGATCACCGACCAGGAAGCCAAGGAGCGCCGCGCCGCGGTGTCCGCCGAGGCCGACTTCTACGGCGCGATGGACGGTGCGTCGAAGTTCGTCAAGGGCGACGCGATCGCCGGCATCCTGATCATCATCATCAACCTGATCGGTGGCATCGCCATCGGCATGCTGCAGAACGGACTGTCCGCCACCGACGCCCTGTCGAAGTACGGCATCCTGACGATCGGTGACGGCCTGGTCACGCAGATCCCGGCGCTGTTGATGGCGGTCTCGACGGGCATGATCGTCACCCGGTCCGGCGCGGAGTCCGAGATGGGTTCCTCGGCCGCGACCCAGCTGTCGCAGTCGCGCAACGCCCTGATGATCGCCGGTGTCGCCGCGATCGCGATGGGGTTCATCCCCGGCATGCCGATCCTGCCCTTCCTGCTCGTCGGCGCGACCCTGCTCTTCACGGGCTGGCGCATCGGCCGGAACGCCGCCCGGGCCGAGGCCGACGCCGCCCAGCAGCAGGCACTCGCGGCGGCGGCACCGACCGGCGACACCCCGGAGGACCTGCTCGAGCAGATGCGCGTGCACGCCCTCGAGATCCTGCTCGCCCCCGACCTGGTCGACATGGTGTCCGGCGCCTCCGACGACCTGCTCGGCCGGGTGCGAGCCCTCCGCCGCAAGATCGCGATCGACATGGGGATCGTCGTCCCGCCGGTGCGCACCCGCGACTCGATCGACCTGCCGCCGTCGACGTACGCCATCCGGATCGCCGGCGTCGAGGCCGGTCGGGGCACCGCGCCCGCCCGCAGCGTCCTGGCGCTCGGCGACCACCTGGACGGCCTGCCCGGCACCTCGACCGTCGAGCCGGTGTTCGGCCTGACCGGCAAGTGGGTGCCCGCCGAGCTCCGGCACGCCGCCGAGATGACCGGCGCGACCGTGATCGACCGGGTCTCCGTGCTCGTCACCCACCTGCAGGCGGTCATCGGCGACAACGCGGCACGCCTGCTCACCCGCGAGGACGTCAAGGTCCTGACCGAGGGCGTCAAGCAGGTCAACCCCGCGGCGGTCGAGGAACTCGTCCCCGGCATGCTCTCGATGGCCGAACTGCAGCGGGTGCTGCAGGGCCTGCTCGCCGAGCGCGTGCCGATCAACGACCTCGGCCGGATCTGCGAGGCCCTCACGCTCCGCGCCAAGGTGTCGACCGACCCCGAGGGGCTCGTCGAGTCCGCCCGTGCGGCCCTCGGCCCGGCCCTCGCCGCCCGGCACACCGACGCCGGCACCCTGCGCGTCATCATGATCGACCCGATGCTCGAGCAGTCGATGCTCGAGGGGCTCCGGCCGTCCGAGCAGGGCAGCCAGATCGTGCTCGACGCACACCGCATCGAGCAGGTCCTGGGCTCCGTCCGCGACGCCGTGCGCTCCGTGGAGGACCAGGGGCTCTCCGCCGTCCTGGTTTGCGCCCCGCAGCTCCGCCCGGCCGTGCACCGCATGGTCGCCGCCCAGTCGAACGGGCTCCCGGTGCTGTCGTACCAGGAGGCCACCGCCGCGGGCTCCACCATCGAGACCGTGGGAGTGGTCCGTGCCGCCGACCCGATTGCAGCGTAGCGGCGCCACGCTCGAGTCGGTCCGCGACGCGGTCCGGACCGAGTTCGGCGCGGGTGCGCGGATCGTCGCGGCCGAACGCGTGACCACGCCGGGCTTCGGCGGGCTGTTCCGCAAGGCGCACGTCGAAGCCACCGTCGAGGTGCCGGAACCGGGGGACCAGCCCACCGCCCGGGTGGTCATCGCGGACTCGCCCGTGCAGCGCGTCGGCATCGCCGCGCTGCTCGCCGACGCCGAGGCGGCCGAGGCGCGCATCGCCGGCACCGACGGCACCGCGACGACGCGGGCCGACGCCTTCGCGTCGGTGCTCGACGGGTTCCAGGCGGACGGGATCACGCCGAGCGCCCCGCGCCCGACGCGCGCCCCGGGTGAGCCGGACGTGCCCACGGGGGTCGACCCGCGCCTCCAGGCAGCCGTCGACGCGCAGACGGTGGCCGACGCGCAGGCGGTGGCCGTCGCGCAGCCGGTCGTCGAGACCCGGTCGGGAGGCCCGTCCCGCGTCCTCGGCTCGCCCTCAGCGGCAGCGGTGGCCCGGTCCACCGCCCCGGCCGTGCGGTCCGCGGACGGTGACCTGGTGCTCCTGGTCGGGCGGCCGAACGACGTCGACGCGGCCGCCGGGCTCTTCGCGGTGCGGCACGCGCTCCGGCCGACGGACGCCGCCGACCGCCGTGCGGCGATCCTGGCGCGGGCCGACGGTGTCCGCGACGGTCACGCCGTGCTCGCCGTCGCCGCGTGGGACGACCGGGCGACCGGCGACGCGCTGCAGGCCGACCAGGTGTGGGTCGTGGTCGACGTCGGGCGGAAGCCCGCGGACTCGGCCGCCATGGTGTCCGCGGTGGCCTCGAGGCTGCCCGTGGTCGGCATCGTGGCGATCGGTGCGCGCGAGACCGCCACGCCCGAGTCGGTGGACCTGCTGGGGCTCCCCGTCGTGTCGCTAGGCTGAACGCGTGCTGGTACTCACGCGGAAGGTCGGCGAGCGGATCCTCGTCGGCGACGACATCGTCATCACGGTGCTCGACTCCCGGGGCGACGGCGTCCGGATCGGCATCGACGCCCCACGCGGCGTGAAGATCCAGCGCGAAGAGGTCGTGCGTGCGGTCGCCGAGGCGAACGCCGAGGCCGCCGCTGCCGGTGACGACGCCGAGGCGCAGCTGCGCGCGGCGCTCGGGGCCCGCGGCGGGGCTGCGCCGGAACCGAACGACTCCTAGCTCCCGACACGGCCACGCCCGTCACGGGCGCGGCCGCGTGTCCGTCATGGACGGGGCTGCACGTCCGTCACGGACGGGGCTTCTTCTCCTGCTCGGGTAGGCGGCCGGCAGCGGCCTCGGCGGCGAACCAGGCACGTGCCTCGTCCTGTCGGGCCTGCTCGGCACCGAGCGCGATCGGCGCCCGGACGTGACCGGGCTCGTAGCCGAAGGTCTCGATCAACTGCGGCACGATGGGCCGGACCCGGGCGACGAGCCGGTCGATGTACGCCGACACCGCACGGGCACGCTGCGCCGACAGCCGGCCGTGCAGCAGGTACCAGTCCAGGTGCTGCTCGAGCAGGCCGAGTGCGAACAGGTCGCGCAGCCAGACGAGCACACGGCGGGTGTCGCCCTCGGTCACCTCGTCGAGCGCCTCGGTGAAGGCGTCCCACTGCATGAGCTCGGCGTGCGCCTTCGACGCCTCGATGAGCTCGTGCTGCGAGCGGTTCAGCAGTCGGGCGGCGCGTGCTCGGTCCTTGCCGGCCGACGCCAGGCGCATGCCGATCTCGGCGACCATGGTGTCGACCCGGCCGGCGAGCAGTTCGCGCTGCGTGCGGGGGTCCTGCAGGTCGGCGACGCTGGCGGCCAGGGAGCCGCGGTCGGCCACGGTCTGGCCGAGGCGACGGATGCCGGACGCGTCGGCCAGCTTCGACGCCGCGACGGCCGCCACGAACTTCGCGGTGGACGCCGGGTCTTTCGGGGCCTTGGCACGGAACTCGGTGAGCAGGCGCTTGCCGACGAGCTGCAGCAGCACGGTGTTGTCGCCCTCGAACGTCACGTAGACGTCGAGGTCGGCGCGGAGCCCGGTCAGACGGTTCTCGGCGAGGAACCCGGCACCGCCGCACGCCTCGCGGGCCTCCTGCAGGGTGTCGAGCGCCGACCAGGTCGACATCGACTTGAACGCCGCGGCCTGGGTCTCCAGGTCCTCCCGGCGCTCCGGGGTGTCCTCGCGCCCGCTGAAGACGTCGTCGAAGGTGCGCAGGAGCTTCTCGTGCGCGAACGACTGCGCGAACACCGTCGCAAGGCGCGGGATGAGACGGCGCTGGTGCCGGCCGTAGTCGAGCAGCACGCCCTCGGTGCCGTCACCGGTGGGGAACTGACGGCGCTGCATCGCGTAGGTCAGGGCGATCTGCAGCGCGATCTTCTGTGCGACGACCGCGGCGCCGTCGAGCGACACCCGGCCCTGCACCAGGGTGCCGAGCATCGTGAAGAACCGACGGCCGGGCGACGCGATCGGCGACGAGTAGGTGCCGTCCGCGGCGACGTCGCCGTAGCGGTTCAACAGGTTCGTGCGGGGGACCCGGACGTGGTCGAAGGCGAGCCGGCCGTTGTCGATGCCGTTCAGGCCGCCTTTGGGGCCGTCGTCCTCACCGCTCACGCCGGGCAGGAACACCCCCTCGGCGTCGCGGAGCGGGACGTAGAACGCGTGCACGCCGTGGTCGACACCCGCGGTCACGAGCTTCGCGAACACGACGGCGGCGTGACCGTGCAGGGCCGCGTTGCCGATGTAGTCCTTCCACGCACCGCGGAACGGCGTGTGGATCTCGAACTCCTCGGTCGCGGGGTCGTACGTGGCCGTCGTGGCGATGCTCTGCACGTCGGAGCCGTGGCCGGTCTCGGTCATCGCGAAGCAGCCGGGGACCTCGAACGAGACGATGCCCGGCAGGAACTCGCGGTGGTTCGCCTCGGTGCCCAGGTGGTGCACGGCGGACCCGAACAGTCCCCACTGCACCCCGGCCTTGATCTGCATCGACGGGTCGGCGGTGACGAGCTCCTCGAACGCCGCCAGGTTGCCACCGTGGTTGCTCTGGCCGCCGAACTCGGCGGGGTAGGGGCGCTGGATGGCCCCGGCGTCGACCAGGGTCCGGAGCTGCTCGAGCACGCGTGCCCGGTGCTCGGGGATCGGCTGGCCCTCGATCTTCTGCATCGCGGGGTCGAGCGCGAGCCGTCGGGAGATCCGGCGGTCCTCGGCCCAGCGTCCGAGCAGGAGCTCCTGCACCAGCTCGACGTCGATGCGGACGTCGGTGTCCGTGCCGGCGGTCGGGGTGCCCGCTGCCGGGTCGCCGGCGGCGTCGGCGTTCGGCGCTTCGACGTCCGGCGCGGTGTCGCTGCCGCTGGCGGGGGTGGTGCGCTGGGCGGGTGCGGTGTCGACCATGGGCGGAGTCCTCCTGAACTGCGGTGTCCGTGTTGCACCGTCCACGCTAGACACCCGTGCCGACAGTGGCGGGAACGCCGTGCGCGCCGCACAACACCGTGTCGTCGATGCCGTCACGAGGTCGTGGGAACCCTCCAAAGACATGAGCGGTGTTCGACGATTGGGCGTGCCCACCCGGCCAGGGGCAGACTGGCCGCCATGTCACGTACCACCCCCGCGGACCGCGAAGGCCGTCCCGGACGCACCTTCTTCGGGCAACCTTTCGAGCTCTCGACACCGTTCGCCGTGGAGCTCTGGGAGCGGTTCTCGTTCTACGGCATGCAGGGCATCGTCCTCATCTACATGTACTACACGGTCACGCAGGGCGGCCTGGGGATCGACAAGGGCATCGCCGCCGGCATCATGGGTGCCTACGGCGGCGCGGTCTACCTGTTCACGATCATCGGGGCGTGGATCGCCGACCGGCTGATCGGTGCGGACCGGACCCTGTTCGGCAGCGCGATCGTCGTGATGCTCGGGCACATCGCACTCGCGCTCGTCCCCGGGGTGGCCGGGGTCGGGGTCGGCCTCGTGCTCATCGCGCTCGGCTCCGGCGGGCTCAAGGCCACGGCCACCACGATCGTCGGCGGCCTCTACAGCCGCGAGGACCCGCGCCGCGACGCCGGCTTCTCGCTGTACTACCTCGGCGTGAACCTCGGGGCGTTCTTCGGACCGCTGCTCACCGGGCTGCTGCAGAGCTCGCTCGGCTTCCACTGGGGCTTCGGCCTCGCCGCCGTCGGGATGGCCGCTGGCCTGGTGCAGTACGCGATCCGTCGGAAGAAGCTGCCCGAGGTCGTCCGCCACGTGGCGAACCCGGTCGACCGCCGCCGCCTGCCGCTCATCGGTGCCGGCGTCGTCGTCGCGCTGGTCGTCATCGTCGTCGCCGTGCTGACCGGCCTGCTCAACGTCGGCAACCTGCCCACCGTCGTGGTGGCGGTCGTCGTGCTCGCCACCATCGGCTACTTCGTCGTGATCCTGTCGAGCGGCATCACCCGTGACGAGCGGTCGCGGGTCTTCGCGTTCATCCCGCTGTTCATCGGCAGCGCCGTGTTCTGGTCCCTGTACCAGCAGCAGTTCACCGTCGTGACGGTCTACTCCGACGAACGACTCGACCGTTCGCTGTTCGGCTGGGAGATGCCGGTGTCGTGGGTGCAGTCGATCAACCCGGTCTTCATCATCGTGCTGTCCGGCGTCTTCGCGGCGCTGTGGACCAAGCTCGGCGACCGCCAGCCGTCCACCCCGACGAAGTTCGCACTCGGCACCGGGATCATGGGGCTCGCGTTCCTGCTCTTCCTGCCGTTCACCGGCTCGGGCGAGAACGGCACGCCGCTGCTCGCGCTCGTCGGCATCCTGCTGGTGTTCACGCTCGCCGAGCTGCTGCTCTCGCCCGTCGGCCAGTCCGTCGCCACGAAGCTCGCGCCGCCGAAGTTCCAGACGCAGATGGTCGCGCTGTTCTTCCTGTCGGTGTCGCTCGGCACCGCCGTCACCGGGGTGCTGTCCCGCTACTACGACCCGGCGAACGAGGCTCCGTACTTCACGATCCTCGGCCTGGTCGCCGTCGTGGTGGGTGTGGTCCTGCTGCTCCTGGCCAAGCCGGTGCTGCGGCTCATGCGCGGCATCCGGTAACCTGAGCGGAGCCACACGCCGACGCAACCAAGGAGTCACCACCCATGCTCGAACTCATCGCAGGGATCATCATCGGCGTCGGCGTCCTCGGTGGCGTCGGGTGCTGCATGGCCGTCGCGGCCATGATGAAGAGCGGCTCCGAGGAGTACTGAGTCCCTGACCCGGACTACTCGCCGCTGTCGGTCGTGACCGGCACCAGCTGACGACTCAGGACGGTCGCGCGCTCGAAGGGGCCGCGGCCGTCCTTCGTGTACACGGGCTCCTCGAACGCAACGGTCCACGTGCGCTGTGTCCCGCCGATCTGACTCCCGCCGGGAGCCACGATCACCCCGATCGGCTCGTCGGCCCACTGCTCGCCACCCCGGTCGGTGTCGATGACCTGCACGAGGGCACCGATGCCGAGACCGGGAGCGTCGTCGGGGCGGGGACTGGGGGAGCGGCGGCGTCCGAACACGCCATCACCGTAGCGGCGCGTGGTCATGGAACGTCTGTGCGGCACCTGTCGACACGCTGACGGCCCGGCCGCCGGGTGGTCAGGACACCCCGCCGGGTGCGCGCCGAGCGGTCGCAGACCGTCGGCGGCGGCGCCGCCAGGCGACGGTTCGTGACCAGCGCGCGGAGGTGAGCGGGGTGTTGCGACCGGCGGGACGACGGCCGGGAGGCCCGTATCGGACCCGCACCGCGCCTCCAGGCCGCTGTCGGTCGTGTCCAGAGCGCGGGCCGGGTGGTCAGGACACCCCACCTGCAGCGCGTCGGGCGGTCACGAACTGTCGGCGGCGCCGCCGCCATCCGACGGTTCGTTACCCCTCGGCGAACCTGAGCGGGGTGTTGCGACCGGCGGGACGACGGCCGGGAGACTCGTACCGGGCCCGCACCGCGCCTCCAGGCCGCTGTCGGTCGTGTCCAGAGCGCGGGCCGGGTGGTCAGGACACCCCGCCTGCGGCGCGCCGAACGGTCACGAACTGTCGGCTGCGCGGCCTCCATCCGACGGTCCGTGACCCCTCGGCGAACCTGAGCGGGGTGCCTTGACCAGCCGACACGCGCGACCACCCGACACGCGCGACCACCCCGGCCCGTCAGACGGCGGCCGGCTCCACGCGGGCGATCTCGGTGATGGACGAGTGGCCCGACTCGGGGTGCTTGCGCATCGAGAGGAGCCGCTCCATCGACGGTTCGAGCGCCGTGACCTTGTCGAGCGGCGCGCTCACGACGAGCTGGAACCCGAGCCGGAGCCACGCGGTGACCGCCCGGCCGGCGAACTCCGAGTCCGCCTTGATGAACGCCTCGTCGAGGAACACCGGAGCGAACCGGGGCCGGGGACGGGTCTCGTCACCGAGCTGGTAGCGCAGCGCGGCACCGACGATGAACGCCACGAGCTCCTGCGTCTCACCACCGGACTTGTCGCCGAGCGACGAGTACACGCCGAGGTCGTTGCCGTCGGTGTCGTACCGGACGGCCGTGATCTCCATGTGCCGCCGGACGTCGAGCACGGCGTCGCGCTGGGTGGTGCGGCCCCGGGCGGCGTCCGGGTCGGGCCGGATGACCGCCATGAAGCGCCGGAGCCGTCGGAACCGGGTCTCGAGCACGTCGTCGGTCAACTCGGTGTCGACCGAGGCCGACAGGGCGCGGAGCTCGCGGCGGAAGGCGGTGACGTCCTCGCGGGTGACCCGGCGGATCTGGATCTTCAGGCGGTCCCGGTTCGCGCCGAACGGTAGCTCCCGCAGGATCTCGTTCACCGGCTCGAGGCGCTCCTCGATCTCGACGACGGCGCGGTCGAAGGCGCCGGCGAGCGGGACGAGGTCCTCGCCGCTCCACTGCGACAGGCGTCGACGCCACTCGCTCCGACGCGCGTGCAGGCCGGTCGCCACGATCTGGTCGAGGATCGCGTGGTAGTCCGGGTACGACGCGACGCCGGTGCCGAGGTTCGGGTCGGGCCAGGCGTCCTGGTACCGCTGGAACGTCAGCGTCAACGAGGTCGAGGCCGCCGCGGCACCGTCGAGGGCCTGCGAGAGCCGCTCCTCGAGCCGCCGCTTGAGCCGTCGTGTGGCGTCGTCGAACCCGTCGACGCCGTCCGGGGCACCGATCTCCTCGAAGGTCTCCTCGAGCAGGCGGGCCTGCTGGTCGTCGGGCAGCGAGCCGGGCGACGACTCGAAGCGCTCGAGGATCTCGGCGGCGGCGTCCTGGCCGTCGACGAGCACCGCGTGGCGCTCCTCGAGCCGCTGGACGGACAACCGTGCGGCCGAGCGACGGTCGGCCGCCTCGTCCAGGGACTTCCGCAGTCGCGCGACCGAGGCCCGGAGCGTCCGGAGCCCGTCGTCGGCGGCGAGCAGCGCCTGCCGTTCCTCGTCGAGCCGGGCGAGGGACGTCCCCGGCCCGTCGACGTCGATCGCGGTCCACGTGGCGTCGACCACGTGCTGATGTGCGGCGCGGAGCACGTCGAGCGCGGTGAGGTCCTGCGCGACGTCGGTGCGGCGGGCCTCGAGCGTCGCGAGGTCCTGCGCGATCGAGGCGAGCTCCTGCTCGACCGCGGCGACGCGGGCCTCGTTCGTGAAGCCGATGACGTTCGACTGGCGGCGGTCACCGTGTGCGCCACGACGGCCGTCGCGCAGCTGCCCGGACTCGGTGACCCGACGGCCACCACCGCCGAGGTCCGATGCCGAGGCGACGCAGCGGGCGTCGGTGCGGTCGGACTCGATCCGCTCGCGCACCCAGGTGCTGAACGGCGACGGCTTGATGGCGAGCTTGCCGGACACCATCGCCGGGTCGCCGTCGAGGTCCAGGTGCGGGCCGGTCGGCACACCCTCGAACTGCACGCGGACGGGCAGGCGCAGTGCGTCGATCGCCTCGCTGAAGTCGCCGAGGCGGTCCTGGTCGACGAGCAGCGTGCGGACGACGGGCGCCAGGACCGACTCGATGGCCGTGCGCCAGCGCTCCTCGCCGGGCAGCACGTCGAGCAGTTCCGCCACGAAGGGCAGTTCGGCCGGATCGATGCCGGCGGCGCGGGCCATCGCGAGCCGGGCCTCGTGCATCGGCAGCGGCATGGCCCCCTGCCGGTGCTCGAGCGACTGGCGCTCCTGCCGCAGGGACCGTTCGCGGTCGAGGAGCGGGTACTCCTCGCGGGTCAGGGCGTCGCGCCGCTCGTCGAGGGCGGTGCGCGCGTCGGTGTACGACCCGAGGAACTCGTGCGAGCTGCGCTGCGCGGCGGTGAAGTCGGCCTCGGTCGCGACGGACGTTCCGAGCACCGCGGTGCGGTCGTCGAACGTGGCGCGGGTGCGGACCACGGCGTCGCGCTCACGGGTGAGTCGTTCGATGCGGTCCTCGAGCTGGGCGAGCGCGTTGCCGCCCTGGTCGCGGAGCCGGGCCTCGGCGTCGCGCAGCTCGATCTCGACGGCGGCGTGCCGGGCCTCGGCCGCGGCGACCTCGGCGCGCGATGCCGTGCGCTCGCGGGCGTTGCGCGACACCTCGGCGTCGAGCAGATCACGCTTCCGCGAGGCCGTCCAGTGCGCGAACGGCGACACCTCGGCGCCGGTCGCGATGCCGTCCAGGGCCGCTGCGGCTTCGGTCGCGCGCGAGATCTCGTCGTGCAGGTCGGTGATGGGGGAGAGGATGCGGACCTTGCGCTCCTCGGTGTCCATCGCCTCGTACGCCTCGTCGAGGGCGGAGAAGTGCGCGAGGGCCCGGTCGGCCGCCTCGTACGTGCCGGGGGTCTCGAGCACGAGCGACTTGTACAGCGCGTCGACGGTCGGCAGGTGCTGACCGGCCTGGATCCGGGCGAGCAGGCGCATCGCGCGGTTGCCGCCGCCGGAGTCGCCGATGCCCAGCCGGGTCTGCAGCGTGTAGGCGAGCTCCTGGTAGGTGTCGCGGATGACGAGCCCCGGCACGCGGCCGGTCAACTCGAGGTGGTGGAACCGCGAGGGCACGAACTCCTCGAGCCGGCGCAGGTCGAAGGTGTCGTCGACCGTCGCCATGGTCATCTGGATGTCGCCGACCCCGCGGGCACGCTTCGGCACGATGTACGCACGCAGCACCGTGAAGCGCCGCTCGTCGTCGTTGCGGAACGTGACCGCCGCAGCGCCCCACGTGGTCTGGTCGTCGCCGCGCAGGTTCACGTCGCGCAGGCTGCCGGTCTCCGGGTCGCGCCGGGTGTCGACCTTGCCGCGCAGGTACGTGAGCAGGTTGCGCTGGTCGGCGCTGCGGGCGCGGCCGGTGGTGGCGTCGTTCGAGGCGCCGTTGAACGGCACGTCGGACGGCATCATCACGGCCAGGTAGGCGTCCATCAGCGTGGACTTGCCGGTTCCCGAGGCGCCGGAGATGAGCGTCGCCGTGCCGGACAGCTCGACCTGCCGGTGGCCGTGGAACCCACCCCAGTTGACGACCTGCATCGACTCGGCGCGCCACTGCGCGACCGTGTCGAAGAGCGCCGGGATCTCGAACGTGTCGGTCATTCGCTCGCCTCGTCCAGGTCGGTGTCGGTCACGGAGTCCGTCTCGTCGTCGTCCGGGAGGCCCGTGGCGGCTCCGTCGGTCGCCTCACCGCCCGGGGCGGTCGCCTCGTCCTGCGCGGTGGTGGTCCGCAACCACGCGTCCAGTTCGAGCAGCCGTTCCAGGGGGAGCAGCACCTCGACGACGCTCGCCACCCGGAAGCGGTCCGGGTCGGAGGTGCGGATCAGGATGCGCGCGGTCACGAGGCGCTCGATCGCCTTCGCCACCCGGCCCTCGTCGCGGGTGCGGTCGGTCGCGGTCGCCGGACGGAAGCCCGCCACGTGCCCCAGGATCTCGGACCGGTCGACGACGACCTGGTCCGGACCCGGTCGGGCGTCGGCGCGCAGGCGCATCCGCAGGTAGACGAGGACGATCGTCTCCTCGCGGGTGTAGGGCAGGTCGCGGAGCAGGGTCGGGAAGGTGCGGCGCTGGCTCTCCGACCGGGCCTGGCGCTTCCAGGCGACCTCGCGGTCACGGTCGACGTGCAGCTCGAGGAACAGGTCGTTCAGGCGGGACCGCAGCTGGTACTCGGCGTCGAGCACGGCACGCCACTCGTCGGGGTGCGTGCGGGAGCTGACGTACGAGTGCCGCAGCAGTGCCACCAGGGCGCGTCGCTGGTGCTCGTCGAGCCGGCCCTCGTCGCCCTCGAAGAGGGCGAAGCTGGACTCGTCACGCTCGTCGTCCTGCATCACCGATGCGGGGTCGTCGTAGGGGACCGTCTCGTCGACCGGTGTCGGCGTCGTGTCGCTCACCGTGCCTCCTGTGCGTTCTCGTGGTGTGCGTCGCCGACCGGAGTGCGCTCGTCGTCGAGCGCAGCGGTGGGCATGTGGAAGGTGATCGCGGTGCCGTCGGGCCGGACCGTGCGGTGCTCGGCGACGTGGGCGGCCGACTCGAAGTCGTCGCGCCCCGTCAGCAGGTGCGCGAGGCCGAAGAGCTCGACCGGTCGGCGCTGCTCGGGCGGCAACCCGTGGAACGCGTCGACGCTGGAGTCGGCCTCGGCGAAGCGGAGTGCCGCGCGCAGCTCGGTCAGGAGCGGCCCACCGTGCTTGCGGAGCATCTCGACGTCGAGGTCCTCGAAGACGTCGTCGTCGGGTTCCTCGATGGGCGGCGGCACCGACTCGGCGTCCGGGTCGTAGAAGCGCTCGCGCAGCGTGCCGACCTCGGCGGCCGCCGGCAGGAGCGGCAGCGGGATCCGATCGCGTGCACCGCCCTGGTCCATCAGGGTGGCGAGGCCGCGGTTGATCGAGCGGAGCACCGCGTCGAGCTCGCGGTCGCGCACCACGTCGTGGGCGACGATCTGGTCGCGGAGCGTGGCGGTGAGCTGACGGCGCTGGGCCAGGACGTCCTCGATGCCCTGGCGCAGGATCGTCACCGTGTTGCGGAAGGCCCGACGCTCGCCGGCTCCGAGGCCCTGCGCGAACGGGTGCGCCAGGATCGTGGCGATGTCGTCACGGAGCCGCAGGAGGAGGGCGTCGTCGCGGAGGAGCTCGAAGGCGCCCTCGAAGGCGCGGCCCTCGGGCGTCGCTTCCATCAGGTTGTCCGTGCGCGCCAGGTAGTCGTCGAGGATCTCGCCGATGGGGCGGACCTCCTGCCGGAAGTCCTCGACGATCGAGCGGTGCATCGTCGCGACCGCTTCTTCCACCCGCTTGAAGTCGCTCGGCAGCTGCCGGATCAGGTCGGAGATGTTCGTGTACCCGTCCCGCATCCGGTCGTCGTCGACGGCCACGACGTCGTCGCCGTGCTCCAGGCGCTCGCGTTCGGCCTGCAGCTCGGCGATCTGGGCGTCGATCCGGCGGATCTGCACGTCGGGGTCGGGTTCGGCGCGGGCCGCCCACCGGTGCACCGCGTCCACGATCATCGCCAGCCGGCTCTCGCTGATCAGGGCGCGGTCGGCCGACAGGGCATCGACGAGCGAGAGCGCCTCGAGCGCGTGGCTGGTCAGGGAGTACTGCTCGTCGCCGTCGGGGGAGTTCGAGCGGACGAGCCACTGGGCGCCGACCCACTCGCGGCACAGCGCGCGGCCGTTCGGTCGGGCTTCCTGCTCACCCTCGGCCTGCTCGCGGGCCGCCGGCACTGCCGGGTCGCTGGCGGGCACGCGGGCACCCGCCGCCTGCAGGCGCGCGACGTGCTCCTCGACCTGCAGGTGCATGCGGTCGGCGGGCACGTACTGCACGTCGCGGTCGAAGACCGTGCGGAACACGGCGAGGACCGTGGCGCTGGTCGGCCGGGACATGAGCCGCAGGGTCGGACGGTCGAGGACCGCTCGGACCCGGGCGAACTCGAGGTCGACGTCGGTCATGCGCCCCTTCGTCCGATCGTGCTGGTGGTGAGGCCCGCGTGCTGGGGCCTGATGAGATGACAAGAGCCCGACGCTGCTGCGTCGGGCTCTTGTCGGTGGTGTTCGTGTTGCTACGTGGGCGATACCAGACTCGAACTGATGACCTCTTCGGTGTGAACGAAGCGCGCTACCAACTGCGCCAATCGCCCCCTGCACTGTTCGTGCGGATCGATACTAGCGGAAGTCCGGCGGTGCATCGAACACATCGCGCGGCCCGGGTGTGGCGCGCTCGCCCCAGGGGGCGTCGAACCGCCCCGATCCGCATGAACTCGGGGGACACGCCCGGTGAACGGGGAGGATTTTGGTGGAACTGCCCCGGTGCGTATAGAGTTTACGTCGTCGCCGCGACAGCGGAACGACAAGTGCGGATGTGGCGCAGTGGTAGCGCATCACCTTGCCAAGGTGAGGGTCGCGAGTTCGAATCTCGTCATCCGCTCGAGTGTGGGTCTTTTCGAAGGCCCGCGACTCACCAGAGGGTATCCCACCGTTCGGGTACTCACGGAGACGTGAACCTCGATGGTGGGGTGGCCGAGAGGCTAGGCAGCGGCCTGCAAAGCCGTCCACGCGGGTTCGAATCCCGTCCCCACCTCCAGATCCACCCTCCAAGACCTTGATGGACTCCGGTCCACGCAGGGACTTGGGCGATTGGCGCAGCGGTAGCGCGCTTCCCTGACACGGAAGAGGTCACTGGTTCGATCCCAGTATCGCCCACCACCACGAAGCCCCCGGCAGGACCACCAGGTCCGGTCGGGGGTTTCGTCGTTCGTGGATCGTGCCAGCGGCTGTGGGCTAGCGTGGGGATGCTCGGAGCCGAGCAGGCTGTTGGGAGAACG
This sequence comes from Curtobacterium sp. MCPF17_003, assembly GCF_003224385.1. Taxonomy (NCBI): domain Bacteria; kingdom Bacillati; phylum Actinomycetota; class Actinomycetes; order Micrococcales; family Microbacteriaceae; genus Curtobacterium; species Curtobacterium sp. MCPF17_003. Next base: position 109,601 of record NZ_QKLC01000005.1, read on the forward strand.
ACCACCGCATGACCGTGATGATGCTGCAGCAGGACACCGTCGACTTCGACGCGGTGAGTGAAGTACTCGGAGCGATGTACCCGAAGGTGCGCCTCGAGCCGCCGCGTGGCCGGGTGCGGTTCCGCGCGGACATCCGCGGCGACGACCGACTGAGCATCGCGCGCCTCTCGATGGGCTTCCACGCGCAGGTGACCGTCGAGCCGGCGGGGGTCTTCACCTCGGCCACCCGACTCGGCGGCGGACTCCGGACCGAGCACGGTGACGGCGGAGAGGTCGGCGGCGTGCTCTTCGGTCAGGAGGAGACCGTCGCCGAGTACGACGGTTCGGAGCTGCTCGTCGTCAACATGCCGGAGTCCTCGCTCGTACAGCACGCCGTCCGTGCCGAGGGAGCCGACACCGGCGTCCTCCGGCTCCACGGCCACCGGCCGATCCCGGAACGTGCCTACGTCTGGGCACAGGCGGTCTCCCACGTCCACCAGAACGTCGTCCGGGTGGAATCCGCGTTCCGGAACGAGCTGGTCCGCACCGCCGCGTTCGACTACCTGCTCAGCGTCGCGACCTGGGCACTGCCGTTCGAGACCGTCACGCGGGTCTTGGCCGGCACCGGGGCGGGGGCGGCGACGGTCCGGCGGGCCGCCGCGTACATGGACTCGCACCTGAGCGACCCGATCACCCTCGAGGACGTGGCGGCGGCGGCACGGGTGTCTTCCCGCGGACTCCAGTCGACCTTCCGTCGGCAACTCGACATGACGCCGATGACCTACCTGCGCCGCGCCCGGCTCGCCGAGGCGCACCGGGAACTCCTCGACGATGAGTCGAAGCTAATCAAGGACGTCGCGGCGAAGTGGGGGTTCAGCAACCAGGGACGGTTCAGCCGCCTTCGACGTGAGATGTACGGCACGGACGGTCACCGGACGCACTGACCAGGTCGGTCGTCGGCGGCGCACGCACCGACCGTCGCTGGCGGTCTGGCCCGCCGTCCGCAAGGGTGGTCACGTGACCGCCCCGTCGACGACCACGCCCCCTCGGCTCGCTCCGCTGTACGCCGCGGGGTTCGTCACCGCCTTCGGGGCGAACGGCATCGCGGCGGCGGTCGGCGGCGAGCACCTCGAACTCGGTCTGACGCTCGCGTGGCTGGGGCTCTTCCTGGCGCTGTACGACGTCGCCGAACTCGTCCTCAAGCCGGTCTTCGGCGCACTGTCCGACCGCATCGGCCCGCGACCGGTGATCGTCGGCGGACTGGTCGTGTTCGCGGCGGCCTCGCTCGTCGGCGTGTTCGGAACCGGACCGTTCTGGCTCGGGCTCGCCCGCCTGCTGCAGGGTGCCGGCGCCTCAGCGTTCTCGCCGGCGTCGTCCGCCGCGGTCGCCCGCCTCGTGCCGGCGCACCGTCGCGGGACGTACTTCGGTCGGTACGGCTCGTGGAAGGGTCTCGGCTACGCCGGGGGACCGGTCATCGGTGCACTCGTGGTGCAGTTCGGCAGCACGCAGTGGCTCTTCGGGATCCTGGTCGTGATGGCTCTCGTGACGGCGGTCGCGGTGCTCGTCGCCGTCGAGCCGATCGTGCCCCTGCCCCGGCAGCGGGCCACGCTCGCCGTCATGGTCCGCGCGGCCACCGACCGCCAGTTCCTGATCCCGGTCGTCGTGCTGGCCGTGGGCAGTGCGGCGATCGGCGCACTCACCGGCATGCTCCCGGCGCTCGGCACCCAGGTCGGTACCCCGCTCCTGGTGTCGACGCTCGCGGTCGCCGTCCTCGCGGTGACCTCGTCGCTCGTGCAGCCGGTCGCCGGTCGACTGCACGACGCCGGGCGCCTCGGTACCGGAGTGGCAGGTGTGGCCGGGACAGCCGCGGTCGCTGCTGCCTTCCTGGTCGTCGCCGTCGCGCCGTCCGCGGTGGCGGTCTTCATCGCGGCGCTGCTCGCCGGGGCCGGTGTCGCGACGTTGACGCCGGTCGCGTTCGCGCACCTCGCCGGGACGACTCCGCCGGACCGGCTCGGGCGGACCATGGGCTCTGCGGAGCTCGGGCGCGAGACCGGGGACGCCGTCGGCCCGCTCGTCGTCGGCGGTGTCGGCAGCGCGATCGCGCTGCCCTTCGGGTTCGCAGCGTTCGCGGTCGTGGCGCTGGTCGGGACGCTCGTGGCATCGCGGTTGCCGTCGACGGCCGCTGCTCGGCAGGACACGTAGCCCACCGGAATCAGTGGCCCGTTTCGGCCTCGAGCGCTTCCTCGAGTCGTCGGAGTGCCGTCGGTCCGACTCCGTGCAGGCGCGAGAGTTCGTCGACACCCACCCGGCGGACGTCGGCGAGCGTGTGCACCCCGGCGCCATGGAGCGCCCTCGTCGCCGGTGCTCCGATGCGCGGGAGATCGGTTGCGTCCATACGCCAACCGTACGTGTCGGCGGTAGCGTGGCAAACGGACGACCACGCAGGTCGGGACCGACGAGGGGGCACCATGAGGATCCTGAGCACCGTGGCACGAGGACTGGGCTGGTTGCTCACGACGGTCGCGAAGACGATGGGCGGGATGCGGGGCGCGAAGCCGTTCACGGATTCGCATGCGGCGCAGGTCCCACCACGTCGTGAGGACTACCGCCCCTAGGCGGCGAGACCGCGGTTCCGCGCCGTCACCGTAGGATCGTCGAGCCGCATCCGGCGGAACGACGGGGGAGCACCTGATGGAACAGCAGACCGCACAGCGCACACGACCGCGGGTCGTCACGATCGCCGTGGCGCTCTGGTGGGCGTCCGTCATCATCCGCCTCGTGGCCGCAGCGCCCGGCATCGCCGTTTCCCTGCGCGAAGCCGGTGGCGCGATCATCGGGGCTTCGATCGGACTGCTCTTCGTCCTCGCCTGGTCGGCGCTGTTCGTGTGGCTGGCGACGCGGATGGGACGAGGCTCCGGGAACGCGCGACTCTGGCTCGCGATCATCGCCGGGCTGACTGCCTGCAGCGCAGTGTTCACCATCGCCACGGACGGCGCGGACTGGGGCCTCGTCGATGCCGTGTGCATCGTCGTCGCAGCGGTGCTCAGCTACCTGCCCAGCGCTCGACCGTTCTTCCCGCTCGAGGAGCGACGCCCGCGAGCAGTGGAACCCCGCACCATCGGCTGGGACCCGACGACGGGCGAACGCATCGTCGAGACGCCCCCGTCGGGCGACCGCGCGCACTGAAGCGAACCCCGGGGAACAGCCGGAGAACGTGCGTTCCCCATTGTGGGGGTACCGCCGGACACAGCCGGATGGTTGCATTCAGAGGTCGGCATCCTCCGGGTGCCGAGCAGCCACGGACCGTCTTGTGTCGCAGTGAAGGTGGTCGCCGCTGGTTACGGCGACCGCGAGGTGCCGTCGAGTCGATTCGGGTTCGACACGGCGGCGCCTCCCACACACGCCGGGGGACCGTCCGACCAGGAAGCAGCACCATGCGATCGCTCGTCTACACCAGCACCCAGACCCGTCCGATCACGGATTCGGAACTCGCCCAGATCCTGGCGGTCGGTCGCGAGAAGAACACCCGGCTCGGCGTCACCGGCATGCTCGCGCACCGCGACGACAACTGCATCGGGATCATCGAGGGCGAGGACGACGTCGTCCGGGAGCGCTTCGACCAGGTCCGGGCCGACCCGAGGCACACGAACGTCCGGGTGCTGCTCGACGAGCCGATCACCCGGCGCTCGTTCCCGGACTGGTCGATGGCGTTCCAGTCCCTCGACCCCCTGATGCACGACGTTCCGGGGTTCAGCGACCTGTTCAGCCCGGCTCTCCCGACTGATCCGGCGTTCGGGGCCTCCCGCGCTCGCGCACTCCTGGACTGGTTCCGGAAGCACCCGCTGGCACCGCTGACGAACCAGAACGCCGCCGACGAAGCGGTGCCGCGTACGCGGGCGGTCAACGGTGCGATCGCGGTCATCCACGACGGGGGACTGTCACGCTTCTCACTCGAGGGCGTCGCGTCCCGGGCGGGGATGCGGCAGGCCGAGATCCTCGAGCTCTTCCCCTCGGAACACGCACTGCTGGCCGCCGCGGTGATGCGGTGGACCCGTGCGGTGTCGGCACCGCTGCTGCCCCTCGCCGGCGAGAAGGGCACGGTGGCGTTCCTGCACGCGCTGCTCTCCGCCCACGCCGAGGACCCGTCCCTCATGCGGCTCATCGCCGCGACGCTCGCCATCTCGACCGACCCGTCTACGGACGGCGCCGACTACTACCGGTCCGCGTACCTGCAGTTCCGCGAGACCGTCCGCACCGCGCTGCAGGAGGACGTCCGCGCCGGTCGCGAACCGGCGACGATGGACCCGATCCGCGGGGCGCAGCAGCTGCTCGCCCTCTACGACGGCATCCGCCTGCAGGCGCTCCTGACGCCGGACACCGACGTCGTCGACGCGTTCGACCGCGCCGCTGCACGGATGCGCCGCGGCTGGTCGGAGCAGTACGAGGAGACCACCGTGTGGGACATCTCGGCGCCGGCCGTGGGCTGACGCTTCAGCGAACCAGGCGGACGGTCCGCGGGACGGGCCCGAACGCCGACTCGGCACCGTCGGGTGCGAACCCGTGGCCGGAGCAGCGTCGAGACGTCATCACCGTTCCCCGCACGGTCAGGGTAGCGATCGACGGCCGGTGCTCAGAGTCGAGGTCGAGGGACGCCGAGGATACCTCCGCGCTCCGGTGATCGAGGCTCACGCCGGTGGCCGCACCGCCCCGTGGACGTAGTGGACGAGGGCACTCCGCCGCCGATCGTGTTCGGCGGGCGGGTCCTCGGCAGTCGCGACCACGGTGATGGAGCCCTGGGCCCAGGTCGCCGCACTGGCGATGAGCAGTGCCCAGAGGTCAACCGGCTCGAGGTCGTCGCGCACCCGTCCGGCGCGCTGTTCGGCCGCGATCTCGCGCAGGTGCTGCTCGTCGTGCTCCTCGAACCCCGGGTACAGGTACCCGGCGCCGTCCTGCTCGAGGCGCTTCCACATGAGCAGTCGCACGAGCGCCGGGTCGGCCAGGTAGTCGTCGTACAACCGTGCCGCGTACCCGGGCAGGTCGGCGGCGTCGAACGGCACGCGGTCGCCGTTGCCGAGGACGTGGGCGCGGAAGACGGCGTCGAAGAGCGTGCTCTTGCCGCCGAAGTACGTGTAGATCATCGGCTTGCTCATGCCGGAACGCTCGGCGATGCGGTCTACCCGGGCGCCCGCGATGCCGTGCGCCGCGAACTCCGTGGTCGCCGCGTCGAGGATGCGGGCGCGGGTGTCGTCTGCGGTGCTCACGCCACCGATCCTACGTGGCTACCAACTAGTAGGTAGTATCGGGCCCATGCTCACCACCGCACTCATGTCCGACGCGCTCCACGATCCCCTCCACCCGGTCCCGCTCCTCCGCCGCGACCTCCGTCCCGATGACGTCGACGTCCGCGTGACGTTCTGCGGGGTCTGCCACAGCGACCTGCACGCCCTCGCCACGCCGCCGGAGCAGGGCGGGACGTTCCCGATCGTGCCGGGCCACGAGTTCGTCGGAGAGGTCGTGGCCGTCGGCACGGCGGTCACCGACTTCCGCGCCGGGGACCCGGTCGCGGTCGGCAACGTCGTCGACTCGTGCGGCACCTGCGCGATGTGCCGCCGCGGGCAGGAGAACTTCTGCGTCGAGTTCCCGACGCTGACGTACGCGGGGCGGGACCGCGTCGACGGCTCCGTCACGGCCGGTGCCTGGGCCGGCCGGTACGTCGTGCGGGACCGGTTCGTGTACCACCGTCCGGCCGCGCTGGACCCGGCGTCCGTGGCGCCCCTGATGTGCGCCGGCATCACGGTCTGGGAACCGATGCGTTCCGTCGGGGTCGGCCCGGGGACCCGCCTCGGCGTGGTCGGGATCGGCGGTCTGGGGCACCTCGCGGTCCGGCTCGCGCGAGCGCTCGGTGCCGAGGTCACCGCGTTCACCACGACGCCGGCCAAGGCCGCGGACGCCGAGCGGCTCGGGGCCGACCACGTCGTGGTCTCGACCGACGCGGCGGCGATGCAGGCCGCACGCGGCTCCCTCGACGTCGTCCTCGACACCGTCGCCGTCGAGCACGACCTGGGCCCGTACCTCGGGGGGCTCGACCTCGACGGCACGCTCTTCAACCTCGGACACCTCGGCCCCGTGACGATCGCGACGACCGACCTGCTGATCGGCCGTAAGCGGCTGGCGTCGGCGGGCAGCGGTGGCCATCGCTGGACCCAGGACCTGCTCGACTTCTGCGGCGAGCACGGCATCGTCGCGGACGTCGAGGTCCTGCCCGCCGCCGCCGTCGCCACGGCCGTCGAGCGCCTGGCGCGCGGAGACGTTCGATACCGCTTCGTGCTCGACCTGCGTGACCTCGACGTGCCGGAACCGGCCTGACCCCGGGTGGCGAGCGGACGCGTCGGTCTCCGCCTCGGACGGACGGGAGGCCCGGTGCCAGCTGGCACCGGGCCTCCCGTCCGACCTGGGGTCGCGTCTCAGACGCGCACGGCGCGTTCGTCCGGGACGCAGTGCGTCATCATCAGGCCCTCGACGTCGCGAGAGCCGTTGTGGCCGAGGTTCGCCAGGCGGGCGAGCTCGTCGTCGCTGAGCGTCTGGGACTGCAGCGGGGGCAGGTCCCGCACCTCGTCGAGGGTGATGCCGAGCCCCTCGCCCACGCGACGACCCAGGTCGTCCTCGACCATGTAGAAGTGCCAGAGCATGCGCTCCTGCACCGGACGGGCGGCCTGCGAGATGAGGTCGACGAAGTTCGCGACGAGGTCGTCGCGCTCCCAGTCCTGCAGGAGCAGGTACCGCTGGCCGGCCTGGGTGTAGTCGTTCGTCCGGGGGATCCGCTTGCGCGTGAGGCGCCCGACGATCTCCGGCCCCTGGTCGTCGTGGGTCGGGTACTCCGCCTCGCGCAGGCCACCGGTGATCGACGGCTCGTAGTTGACGTGCGGGTTCTCGCCACCGTGGTCCTGGTGGTACGCCATCTGCCCGTCGCGCTGGTTGGTCGCGACGTTGCCGTTCTTCGGTGCGTTCACCGGCAGCTGCAGGTAGTTCGGACCGACGCGGTAGCGCTGCGTGTCCGAGTACGAGAACGTGCGGCCGACGAGCATCTTATCGTCGGAGAAGTCCAGGCCGTCGACGAGCACGCCGGTGCCGAAGGACAGCTGCTCGTTCTCGGCGAAGTGGTTCGTGACGTTGCGGTTCAGGACCATCTTGCCGACGGGCTTGGGCGGGAACTCGTTCTCCGGCCACACCTTCGTGTCGTCGAGCGGGTCGAAGTCGAGCTCCGGGTGCTCGTGGTCGTCCATGAGCTGCACGCGGAGCTCCCACTCGGGGTACTCACCGCGCTCGATCGCCTCGTACAGGTCCTTCGACGCATGCCCGAGGTCGCCGGCCTGCACGGCGGCGGCGTCGGCCTCGGTCATCGAGGACACGCCCACCGACGGGATCCACTGGTACTTGACGAGCTTGGTGTCGCCGTCCGCGTTCACCCACTTGTAGGTGTTGACGCCGAAGCCCTGCTGGGTTCGGTAGTTCGCGGGGATGCCGCGTGGGCTGAACAGGTTGACGAGCATGTGCATCGACTCGGGGGTCTGCGACATGAAGTCGAAGATGCGCGCCGGCTCCTGCCGGAAGGTCACCGGGTCGGGCTTGAGGGAGTGGATGACGTCGGGGAACTTGATGGCGTCGCGGATGAAGAAGACGCCGAGGTTGTTGCCCACGAGGTCCCAGTTGCCGTCCTCGGTGTAGAACTTCACGGCGAAGCCGCGCGGGTCGCGGGCAGCCTCGGAGGAGTCACGGCCCCCGATCACGGTGGAGAACCGGATCGCCAGGTCGGTGCGCTTGCCCGGCTCCTGGAACAGCTTCGCGCGGGTGTACTGCGCGATGGGTTCGTCACCCCACGTGCCGGTGGCCTCGAAGTACCCGAACGCGACGGCACCGCGGGCGTGCACGACCCGCTCCGGGATCCGTTCGCGGTCGAAGTGGCTGATCTTCTCGAGGAACTGGTAGTTCTCGAGCGTCGCCGGGCCACGGGCCCCGACGGTGCGCTGGTTCTGGTTGTCGTAGACGGGGTGGCCCTGGCGGTTCGTCAGGATCCGGCGGTCGTCGCCCTCGGCGGGCGGTTGGCTGGAGACGTCGGTCACGGGTCTCGTCCTCTCTGCGGTCGCGGTCGGCTCGGGTTCCCGACCGAGTGTGGACCGGGGCGCGGGCACGCCCTCTCAGCGGCGCCGAGGACGCGGACGAGGACCGCTCGCTGGCGCGGTCGCCGCTGACGACCCGTCAGTACGAGGTGCGACCGGTGGCTGCGGAGCCGAGCACCGCGGCCGCACCGTGGGCGAGCAGGGTCCCGTCGGTGACGACGGCGACGCGGTCGAACCCGAGTGCGCGGAGCCGTTCGGCGCGGGCCAGGTCGCCGGCGAAGGCGCCGGTGCGCTTGCCGGCGCGGCGGGCTGCGGCGACGATCGCGGGGAGCGCGGCCGGGCGGTGGTGGCCGTCGGCATCGGCGTCGGCTGCGTCTGCGTTGTCGTCGTCGGCTGCGAGCAGTGCATTCAGCTCGATGCCCAGCCCGATCGACAGGTCGAAGGGGCCGACGAACACCGCCGTGACGCCCGGCACCGCCAGGATCTGCTCGGCGGCACGGAGGCCCTCGGGTGTCTCGAGCATCACCCACACCTCGGGGTCGGCAGCGGCTGCGGACGGTGCCGCGCCGCCCCAGATGCCCGCCATCGGCCCCCAGCTCCGTCGGCCCCGCGGCGGGTAGTGCGCGGCACGGACGGCGTGCTCGGCCTGCTCGACGGTCTCGATCATCGGGACGATCACGATGTCGGCGCCGAGGTCGAGCGCACGGCCGATCGCTGCGTCCGAGCCCTCGGCGACCCGGACGGCGACGGGGACCTGCGGTGCGACCGCGGCGAGCGCCGGCATCGTCGCCAGGAGCGTGGCGTCGTCGAAGGCGCCGTGCTGGGCGTCGAGGCCGAGCCAGGCGAACCCGTTCTGCGCGATCTGCGCGGTGGTCCGGGGTTCGCCGAGCGTGCACCACACGCCGTCGGCGCGGCCGTCTCCGAGTGCTGGCACCGTGGTCCTCCGTCGTACGTCGGCGCCATCGCTCGATCGCGGCCGTGCCGGTCAGGCTACCGGGGCGCGGGCGGGCGCTGGGTACACGATGGTGCTTGACTCAGGGCGTCGGGCGACGAAGCCGGGGAGGCTCGCATGTGTCGGTGGCTGGGGTACGTGGGAGATCCGATCGAGCCGCGCGAGCTCGTCTACGACACCGAGCGCTCGCTCATCGAGCAGAGTCGTTTCCACTCGCCGGAGACTCCCGCACCGAACGGCGACGGAACGGGTCTGGGTTGGTACGGACGGCGCGACCGGCCGACGCTCTTCCGGAGTGCCGCGCCCGCGTGGGGGGACGAGAACCTCCGCGAACTCGCGTCCGAGGTGTCGAGCGGGCTGTTCCTGGCGCACGTCCGGGCGGCGACCGGCACCCCGATCCAGGAGACGAACAGTCACCCGTTCCGGTACGGCAACCGCCTGTTCGTGCACAACGGCTTCATCAGGGACTTCGCCGTGGTGCGTCGGCAGCTGCTCGCCGCGGTCCGCGACGACCTGTTCCCGTGCATCCTCGGGTCCACCGACTCCGAGCTCATGTTCCATCTCGCACTGACCTTCGGCCTCGAGGAGGACCCGGTCGGTGGGCTGGAACGCATGGCGGGGTTCGTGGAGTCGGTCGCGAGTGCGGCCGGCATCGAGGGGGCCCTGCAGATGACGATCGGGCTCACCGACGGCGAGACGTTGACGGCCGTCCGCTACGCGAGCTCGGGGACCGCGAACTCGCTGTTCGTCAGTTCGGACGTCGGATCGGTCAGGCAGCTGTACCCGGAGGTGGAACGGTTGGCGCACATGCCCGAGAACGCGCGGGTGGTCGTCTCCGAGCCGTTGGTCGCGCTCCCGGGACTCTGGCGTGAGGTCCCGGCCGGCACGGCGGTGACGATCGGCACCGATTCCGTCGAGGTGCCGTTCCGTCCCGTTCCACCCGAGTGAGGACGCGTCGCTCACCGGGCGCGCTGTTCCGACGTGTTCTTCTTCCGGGAGTTCAGCAGCGGCGCCAGGAACCGTGCGCGCGGGTCGGCGTCCACGAGGACGCCCTTGACCACGAGCGTGCACGGTACGGCGAGGACCGAACCGATCGGACCGAGGACCCAAGCCCAGAACACCAGGGAGACCACCGTCGCGGACATGCTGATCCCGACCACGTCGCCGACGACCTTGGCCGGGACGATCGTGGTGACGACGGAGTTCAGCACGACGTAGACGATCACGATCACGATCGCCACCTCGGGCCCGCTGTCGAGAAGAGCGATCAACGCCGGCGGCACCAGGCCGATGACGAACCCGACGTAGGGGATGAAGTTGCACACGGCGGCCAGCACCCCCCACAGGACGGGGTACGGGACCCCGAGCGCAGCGAGCAGGACCGCATCGAGTGCCCCGACCACCACGGCCAGTACGGCGGTGACCGCGAAGTACCGTCGGGTGAGCCGCGCCGAGTCCGTCAGGGCAGCCGCGATCGCCGGCCGAGCACGTCGGATGCCCGCGAGCCGCTGGTCGACCTGGGTCGCTTCGATCGACAGGAACAGGAGCAGTCCGAGGAAGAAGACGACCGTCGCGCCCACGCTGACCAGCGACGGCGCGACCGCGGCGGACCACCGCAGCAGGCGGTCCGGTGTGATGACGTCGGTGAGGCTGTGGGACTGTGCGTCGGTCAGACCGGCTTCCGTCAGCACCCTGTGCGCTCTGAGGACCAGCGTCTCGAGGTCGGAGCGGTAGGCGCGGACGACCGTGGTGAGCCGCACGGCCGCGAAGGTGACGACGGCCACGAGCACCACCATCATGCCGAGCCCCGTGACGAAGGCGGCCGCGATCCCGACCGACACGGGGACGCCGCGTGCACCGAGCCGACGAGACAGCGGGCGGGTCAGGACGACGATCACCACGGCGAGCAGGCACGGCGCGACCAGCCACGAGAGTGCCTTGACCCCGGCGACACCCAGGACGACCCCGGCGACGACGGCGAACGTCGTCGTCGCGGTCCGGCGTTCCCCGTGGTCGGTCATCGTCGTCGGTGCGGGGTGTCCTCGCCGCCGATGGTGATCGTCTCGTAGCGCGGCGGGAGCCAGACGAGGATCCCCTCGAAGAGCTGGGCCGCGGAGAACAGCACGAGGAACACAGCGCTCGAGGCCGTCGCGGCACCCACACCGATGACCGGGTAGGAGACCAGTGCGACGGCGATGCAGATGCAGAGGACCGCGGCGATGAGCGTCAACCCCCTCGCGACCGAGAACGTGGAGCCGGTGAGGATGACGGCTGCCTCGAGCACCCAGGCGATCGCGATAAGCGTGACCCAGGCGGTGAGCTGGCCGGGTGGGTGGACGACGGCGACGACGCCGGCGACGAGGACGAGTGTGCCGAGGACCCCGTGGATGACGCGACGGACGAGGGCCATCCCGTCGCCGGCCTGCGCCCGGCCGATGCGGAGCAGGCCCGACAGCACCATGTACGAGCCGAGCAGGTGCACCTCGGCGTCGAGCGCAGCGGGTGGGCGGGTGAGGATCAGGATCGCGATGATGAACCCGGCGATCCCGGTGATCACGAGCACCATGCCCTGCCGTGCCCGTCGCTCGGCCGGGCCACCACGCGCTCGGGCTCCGGCGCCGACGTGTTCCTCGCCTGTCCTCGACATCTCCGTGCCTCCCGCCCGTGCGGAGCGGCGTTGCTCCTTGACGGGGTTCGTACACCGCTTCGCCTGGTCGGGTTCGCTCTCATGCGTGCGCATCGAAGGTGGACGACCCCTCATGTTCGGGTGTAGGCCTGTCCGCAACACGGACTTCGAGCGCGGTCTCGCACCGCCAGCACCACCAGCACCAGTCGGGACCTCCAGGGAAGGTCGAGCGGACATGAGTGTCGACAGAGCGGTCGACGACGGGGCGGGGTCGTCGGGGGCGGTCGGCAGCAGGCTTCGCGTGGCGATCGGCGTCGTCGGGGTCGTCGGGATCCTCACCGGGCTGGCTGCGCTGGTCCTGCCGCACGCGACGCTCTTCGCGGTCGCGTGGGTGTTCGGGACCTACCTGGTGGTGTCCGGGGCAGCGATGGTGTTCCGCGCCGCGACGACGTCAGCGAGGATGTGGTGGCGACGCCTCGGGCTGGTCGTGCTCGGGCTGCTCGTCGTAGCCGGGGGCATCGTCGCGATCGTCCTGCCACCGATCGGCGTGCGCTGGGTGGCGTTGCTCATCGGGTTCGCCTGGATCCTCGAAGGCATCGCGATGGTGTACTCGCCGGCGCAGGGGCATCGTGCCCTGACCGCGGTGCTCGCCGTCCTGAGCGTGCTGAGCGGGATCCTCGTGATCAACCTGCCCTTCCTCGGGGCGCTGCTGACCGTCGCCGCCGTGGGCAGCGTGCTCATCGTCTTCGGGGTCGTCCAGCTCACCGCCGCGTTCAGCTGGGGCCGTTCCGCCTCCACCACACCCGAAGCGACCGTCGAAGCCGATCGGTAGCCGGACGACCGACTCCGAGCGACCCACGAGAGAGGGAAGCAGATGGCAGTGCAGGAGCAACAGGCGCCCGTCACCAGCGAGGACCGCACGCTGTCGGTGGTCGCACTCGCCGCCATGGTGGTCGGGTCGATGGTCGGGGCGGGCGTGTTCTCGCTCCCGCGCAACTTCGCCACCGGAGCCGGCGTCATCGCGACCGTCATCGCGTGGGTGGTGGCGGGCGTCGGGATGCTGATGCTCGTGTTCGTGTTCCAGGCGCTCTCGACGCACCGGCCCGACCTCGACGCCGGCATCTTCGCCTACGCGAAAGCGGGGTTCGGCAACTACCTGGGCTTCTTCTCCGCCTTCGGGTACTGGGCGAGCGCCTGTGTGGGCAACGTCACCTACTGGGTCCTGATCGGTTCGACCATCGGCTCCGTGCTGCCCGCCTTCGGTGAAGGGGACACGCTGCTGTCCGTGGCGGTCACCTCGGCCATGCTCTGGGCGTTCCACCTGTTCGTCCTGCGCGGGACGAAGAACGCCGCGGCGCTGAACACGATCGTGACCGTCGCGAAGCTCGTCCCGATCGTGCTGTTCCTGGTCGTCGGTGCGATCGTCGGCACGCACTGGGACACCTTCCAGCTGAACCTCTGGGGCGGCGCCGAGCCGAGCGCGGGTGAGCTGTTCAGCCAGGTCCGTTCGACGATGCTCATCACGGTGTTCGTCTTCCTCGGCGTCGAGGGGGCGACCGTCTACTCCCGGTACGCACGTCGGCGCGAGGACATCGGGCGGGCGACGCTCAGCGGGTTCCTCGGGGTCCTCGCCGTCTTCGCGCTCGTCACGCTGGTCTCGTTCGCCGCGCTGCCCGCCGCCGAGCTGCGGGGGTTGCGGCAGCCGTCGATGGCCGGTGTGTTCGGCGCGATCGTGGGTCCGTGGGGAGCCGTGCTGATCAACGTCGGACTCGTCGTCTCGGTCCTCGGTGCGTACCTGGCGTGGACCCTGATGTCGAGCGAGGTGCTGTTCCAGGCCGCTCGGCAGGAGGACGCACCCCGGTTCCTGACCCGCGTGAACCGTCACGGCACGCCGTGGATGGCGCTGCTGTTCACCAGTGGCCTCATCCAGGTCTTCCTGGTGGTCACGATGTTCTCCGACGACGCGCTGACGTCCATGCTCGAGCTCTGCAGCTCGCTGTCGCTGATCCCGTACTTCCTCTCCGCCCTGTACGCCGTGCAGTTCGGCATCCCCCGCTGGTCGCGGCGCGCGCACGGCGGGGTCGAACCCGCCGGAGCGGTCGGCGGTCTCACCCGGAGGCAGCTCGTCGCAGCCGTCGTCGCGGTCGTCTACACGGTGTTCCTCGTCGTGGCGGCCGGCCCCCAGTACCTGCTCCTGTCGTTCTTGATCTACGCACCCGCGACGATCCTCTACGTGATCGCACGTCGGGAGCGCGCACTCCGCGTGTTCACGACCGCCGAACGGGTCCTCTGCGTCTTGTCGGTGGTCGGTGCGGTCGCGGCGATCATCGGGCTCAGCACCGGCTCCATCACACTCTGAGAAGGGAACCCCCATGACCACGGAGACCACCACCACCGGCGACGAGACGTCCGCCGCCCCCGCGTTCGGCGCGTTCTCCGAGGTGGGCAGGCTGCGGAGGGTCCTGGTGTGCGAGCCGGGATTGGCACACGCGCGACTGACCCCGAGCAACAACGACGCACTGCTCTTCGACGACGTCCTGTGGGTGGAGAACGCGCAGGAGGACCACCGTGCGTTCGTCCGCGACCTCGAGGGCCAGGGCGTCGAGGTGCTGGAACTCCACCGTGTCCTCGAGGAGACCCTCGGCGTCCCGGGGGCCCGGGACTGGCTCCTCGAGCGCAAGATCACGCCCAACGAGGTCGGTCCGCTCCTCGTCGACGCCACGTTGCAGCACCTCAGCGGGTACACCGACAAGGGCCTGGCCGAGGTGCTCATCGGGGGGCTGAACGTCGAGGACCTGGAGCCGGACGGTCGTCCCGACTACCTGCGCCTGCACGGGAACGCCTCGGCTGCGGACTACCTCATGCCGCCGTTGCCGAACATGCTCTACACCCGCGACACCACCTGCTGGATCAACGGCGCTGTGACGCTCAACCCCCTGTACTGGCCCGCTCGACACGACGAGACGCTGCTGATGAAGGCGATCTACTCCTTCCACCCGGCCTTCGCCCCGGCGCTCGACCACGTGGTGTGGGGCGACCCCGAGCAGGACTGGGGGCTCGCGACCTTCGAGGGTGGCGACGTCCTGCCGGTCGGAAACGGAGTCGTGCTGATCGGCATGAGCGAACGGACGTCACGGCAGGCGATCACGCAGGTCGCCGCTGCTCTGTTCGACCGGGGCGAGGCGGAACGGGTGATCGTCGCCGGGATGCCGAAGCTCCGGGCAGCGATGCACCTCGACACCGTCCTCACCTTCGCGGACGTCGACGTCGTGACCGTCTACCGGCAGATCGTCGACCACATCAAACCGTTCACCCTGCTGCCCGGCCGGACGGGATCGGTGCACGTCGTCGAGGAGACGGAACCGTTCCTCGACGTGGTCGCTGCCGCGATGCACATCGACGGCCTCCGCGTGGTGGACACCGGCGGTGACGAGTACGCCGCGGAACGACAGCAGTGGGACAGTGCGAACAACGTCGTCGCACTCGAACCGGGTGTGGTCTGCGCCTACGACCGGAACACATTGACCAACGACCTGCTCTCCCGGGCCGGTGTCGAGGTCCGCACCATCCGGGGGGCCGAGCTCGGACGCGGACGAGGGGGTGGTCACTGCATGACGTGTCCGCTCCTGCGCGACCCGTTGCCCGCATGAGCGCTCCACGGTCCGGTGCCGAACCCGGCCGGGCCCGTTCCTGGCTCTTCTTCGGAGCGAGTGTGGTCGCCGTGCTCGCCGTCGGCGCCCTCGCCGGCTGGATCGGGTCGCGGAACGAGGCGAGGACGGAACAGACGGGGGCCGGACGCACGACCACCGCGGCGGTCTGCAACGCCGCGGACGTCGCTCGACGGGTGCTACCGAGCGTCGTGACCATCGAGGTCAGTTCCGCGAGCGGCGAGGGCTCGGGCAGCGGCGAGGTCATCGACCCGTCCGGGATCGTGCTGACCAACGACCACGTCATCGCGGAGGGAAGCGGTGGACGCATCACGGTGCGTCTCGACGACGGGACGGAACTCCCCGCCGAGATCGTCGGTCGTGATCCGCGGACCGACCTCGCGGTCCTGCGCACCGAACCGGACCGCCGGCTGCCGGCGCTCGACTGGGGCGACTCCAACCGGCTCGTCGTCGGCGAACCCGTGGTCGCACTCGGCGCTCCGCTGGGGCTGTCAGGATCGGTCACCACGGGGGTCGTCAGCGCACTCGGGCGCAGCGTCCCGGTGCCGACGGCGGACGGCACCGGCACCACGCTGTTGACCGGTGCGATCCAGACGGACGCGTCGATCAACCCCGGCAACTCCGGAGGTGCACTCGTGGACTGCGACGGGCGTCTCGTCGGCATCAACACGGCCATCGCGACCGTCCCGACCACGAACGGCGAGGGCAGCGGCAGCATCGGCATCGGCTTCGCCGTCCCGGCAGCCGTGGCCAGGCCGATCGCCGAGGCGCTCCGCGGCGACGGCGAGGTCGCCCACCCGACCCTCGGGATGCAGACGGTGCCCGTGGTCGTCCGACAGCAGACCGGCGTCGTCAGTCCGGGTCTGCAGGTCACCGAGGTCACCGCGCGCGGCGCCGCCGACCGTGCGGGCATCGCCGTCGGGGACGTGATCACCGCCATCGAGGGCGTCGACGTACTCCATCCGGAGACGGTCACCTTCCTGGAGGCGACCAACGCGAGCGGCGACAGGTTCGCCGTCACCTTCGTCCGTGACGGCCGAGAGCACACCGCGACCATGACCCTCCGAGCCGCGACGACGCCGTGACGACGCCGTGCAGGACGCGGTGCAGGACGCCCACCGAGCACATCGAGCACATCGAGAACGAAGGACCGAACGTGATGGCAGAACGAGGACGCAACCGGATCGTCGTCGGCTACGACGGCTCCGACGCCTCCGTCGGAGCACTGGACGCCGCGTTGACGATGGCGGACCGGGTCGGGGCATCGGTGGACGTCGTGACCACGTGGCGGTGGCCGACGAGCTGGAGTGCGCCACCGACCGGGTCGAGCTGGTCGCCGTTGCACGATGCCGAGGAGATCCGTGGGCACGCGGAGGAGCAGATCGGGCGGGAACGGCTGGACGCCGGCACGGTCACGACCCGCAGCGTCGAAGGCGGCGCCGCGCAGGTCCTGGTCGACTCGGCGTCCGGCGCGGCTCTCCTCGTGGTCGGCAGTCGGGGTCGGGGAGGGTT
This sequence comes from Curtobacterium sp. MCPF17_003, assembly GCF_003224385.1. Classification (NCBI taxonomy): domain Bacteria; kingdom Bacillati; phylum Actinomycetota; class Actinomycetes; order Micrococcales; family Microbacteriaceae; genus Curtobacterium; species Curtobacterium sp. MCPF17_003. The sequence goes on from NZ_QKLC01000005.1 coordinate 126,455, forward strand.
CCGCGGGCTGCTCCTCGGTTCGGTGAGCACGGCCTGCATGCAGCACGCCCCCTGCCCGGTCATGATCCACCGGAACCCGACGCGGCCCGTCACCGGGTCGGGGACCATCGTGGTCGGGGTCGACGGATCGGGGGAGTCCTGGGACGCGCTCCGGTTCGCGCTGACCGTGGCCGGACGCCTTGGTTCCCCCGTCCGCACCGTCACGAGCTGGGAGTGGCCGACGGCACTGAACCGTGACGAACCCCCGTTCGACCACTGGTCACCGGACGCGGACGCGACGGCAACGGCGGCGAGGGCGCTCGACGTCGCGGCGGACCTGGTCGGCGACGACGTCCAGGTCACCAGCGAGACGGCCGAGGGACCCACGGCGGAGGTCCTCATCGAAGCCGGTCGCGACGCAGCGTTCCTCGTGCTCGGCAACCGCGGGCTCGGAGGGTTCCGCGGGCTGCTCATCGGCTCGGTCAGCCAGGAGTGCGCGCAACACGCCACCTGCCCCGTCGTCGTCCACCGAGCGTGAGTCCGGACGATGCACACCGCCGTCCGCTGGGAGCAACAGGGACCGAAGTCGTGGGTGGCGCGCGACCACGGGACCAGCCTGGGGCTCGTGCTGCACGTCCGTGAGCGGTTCCTGGCGTTCGACCAGGACGACCGGCCGCTCGGGAGCGCAGCGTCCCTGGCCGCGGCTCAGCAGCTCGTCACCGGTGCCGTCCGCTCGAGTGCCCCGGCCCGGCGGGACACCGTCGCGGTGGTGCTGTCGGTGCTCGCGGCGCTGACCGTCGGGGGAACGGCCGTCGTGCTCGCCGCCCGCGCCCTGATCTGAGCGGCGACCGTCGCGGCGAGGCACACCGGCGCGCTCATGCCGGGCGCACCGGTACCGTTGCGTCCGTGAACGACGACCCCGATGCCGCCATCGCCCAGCACGTCCACGACGCCTGGGACGGTTCCCTGCGCCTGGTGCACATCACGATCTCGGACGAGGACGGTGACGCCTACCCCGGGCAGGACGTCGACCGGTGGGTGATCGACGTCCGCGTCCCGATCACCGACGACGACGAGACCGAGGCGGTCTCCGTCGCCGAGGTCACCGCGTTCACGAGCCGTGCTCCGGAGTCGCTCGAGGCGCTGGTGCTCGGCTACCAGGTCTCCGACGTCGCCGGGTCCTTCGCGTCCGCCGTCGCCGCGCAGGACGCGACGGGGGAGACGTTCTTCTCGCTGCAGACCCACGCCGCCGAGATGCTCGGCAAGCCCGACCTGCTCGCCGTCGACCGGCTCACGGTCCGTCCCGCGTACCAGGGGCTGCCCGGGCTGGTGCCGGCGATCGTCGACGCCGTCCGCCACGGACCGGCCGGTCGCACCGCATCGTGGGTGCTCACGGACCCGACGGTGTGGGACGTGCCGTTCGGCGAGGACGACCGGTCAGTCGGCGCGTTCGTGCAGTGGGCCGACACCGCGGTGCTCACGTCGATGAACGCTGCGCCTGACGACCTGGAACGCCTGTCGCTCGTGCCGCCGGCCGGTGGCATCGTGATGGGGTCCCGGTCGGACGAGGTGCACCTCGGCGATGCGATCGACCACGCGATGACGCAGCCGGCGATCGCGGTGCCGTTCGACCTGCCGCCGAAGCTCCCCGCCAGCATCTGGGCCGCCGCGCCCGAGGACGTCCACGGCGTGCACCCGGACGAGACCACCGGGTCGATCACGGTCGAGACGCACGACGAACAGCTCGAGGTCGTCGGGTCACCGGGGACCGCACCGCAGCTCGTGGGGATCTCGGCCTCGGCCGACGCCGCGACCCAGGAGTGGCTCCGCACCGTGCACCAGCGCTGGTGGCAGTACGAGCCGGACCTGCACGCCCGCATCCACGACGTCGTCGACGAGTACCTGTCCACCGGGCACATCGAGTCGGCGTCGGACGAGCTCGCCGGTCACCTGCACGCACCCGACCTGCCGCCGTACCGGACGGAGTGGCCGGGCACCGGCACCGTCCTGCTCGAGGAGCTCGGTGAGGACACGGAGCCCATCGTCTTCGACGCCGTCCTCGAGGACGGCACCCGGCACGAGCACATCGGCGTGGTCGTCGTGCACGAGTCCGGACACGTCCGCGCGTTCCTGCACGACGAGTGGGAGCCCGGGTTCCCGGCCGCGGAGGCCGCGGTCGCGCACCTCATCAGCCTGGGTGCCGGCGAGTTCTTCGCGGACGCCCTGCACGACGAGCTGTCAGCGGGTGTCGAGCACGCGATCCTGACGGGTGACGTCCGCGGCCACTGACGGCCCGGCGTACCCGGCACACGGCCTGGCGCACCTGGCACACGACCTGGCGCACCTGGCACACGGCCCGGCGCACCCGGCGCACCCGGATCGGTCAGCCCAGCCGGACCCGCCGGCTCAGACCGGGCGGTAGATCGCGATCGGCGGGGTGTCGTCGTCGCCCGCGTCGTGGGCGTCGCCCGTCGCGAGCCAGGTGCGGCCCTCGTGCTCGATCGTGGTCGGCAGGTCGCCGTGCACCAGGATCCGGATCGCGGGGGCGTCGCCGTCGACCAGGTCGACGCCGTGGGCCTCGGCCCCGCCGGGATTGTCGTGCACGTAGCTCATGGTCCGATAGAACTCCGTCGACCTGACGGACGGCCCGCGCCGCGCCGGACACGCCCGGAACCGGACCGGAACCGGTGATGCCGCCAGTCATCGGGTAGAGTCGTCTCCGCACGGCCGGCACGGCGTGTGGAATGCGGATGTGGCGCAGTGGTAGCGCATCACCTTGCCAAGGTGAGGGTCGCGAGTTCGAATCTCGTCATCCGCTCGGGTCTCACACGACCAAGAACACGAGAACAAAGCAACGAAGCACCACCGGAACCCCCGATCGCTCGCCAGAGCGGCGGGGGTTCCGTCGTTCCCGGGCGGCCTGGCGACGAAGGGGTGGGGCCCCGGCGGGCGCAGGCTTCGGGTACCCGCGCCCACCGGGCGCGGAGGCGACCCTGCCCCCACTGGTACGCGCCGGGTGGGTGGCCCGGTGCAGTTCCGAGGATGTATCCGGAGCCGTCCCCCGTTCGGGTGGGAACCGGATCCAGGGTTGCGGGAACCCGCAAGGAACCCGCACGACCCGCCGCTCGAGCCTTGTGTTACTCGATGCCGTCCGGTACTGCCGCCGACATCGTGCGTGCGCCGGGCAACCCCACCCACCGCCTGGCTCCGGACTCGACGACCGTGACGAGCACCGTGTCGCACCCGCGGCAGCGCGCCACCGACCCCATCGCGGTGCGGTAGACGGTGGTCTGCCCGAGCACCCCGAGCGAACCGCACCCCGCGCAGCGCAGAGTGACGCCGGTCGGCTCCGGACCGAGGCTGTCGGCCAGCGTCCCGGCCAGCGCGTTGCCGTCCACGACGACCATCAGTTGCCCCCGAACCGTTCTGCGCGGACGTCACTCGTGTCGTGTCCGAGCTCGGTGAGCCAGCGCAGCACCTGCTCGACGAACGGCGTCGACCCGCACACGTAGACCACGGCACCCGCGTCCGGCGGGAACACCGCGGCAGCCAGCGCGTCCCGCGTCAGCCGGCCGGCCGGCACGGACGAGCCTGGAGGCGCGGTGCGGCTGTACACGTGGGTCACCTCGAGCGGTGCCCGGCTCGCGAGCGCCTGGTCGAGTTCCGCACGGAAGAACACGTCGTCCGGTGTGCGGACGGCCGCGAGGAGCCGGAAGGGTGCTGGGTCGTCCGCCTCGGCGTGGGCGGCCACCATCGCGACGAGCGGCACGATGCCGGAGCCGCCGGCGATGAGCTGGACCGGACGGCTGGACTCGCCCGGCCGCCAGACGAACCAGCCGCCCAGGGGGCCGTGGACCTCGAGCGCGTCGCCGACCTCGACGGCGTCGACGAGGAACGGCGAGACCTCGCCACCGTCCACCCGGTCGACCGCGAGCACGACGTCGGTCGCGGGGCCGGCCGATGCGATGGAGTACGAGCGCTGTGCCTGGTAGCCGTCCTCGGCGGTCAGCCGCAGGTCCAGGTGCTGCCCGGGGTCGTTGCCCGGCCAGGTGGGGACGTCGAGGACGATCCGGCGCGCGTTCGTCGTCTCGCGGCCGACCGACGCGACGGTGGCGGCGTGCCAGGCCGGTCGCCTGCGCGTGGCGGGACGAGCGACGGGGGTGATCCGTGCCTCCAGGCCGGTGTCGGGGAGCGTCACCAGTACCGCTCTTCCTTCCACGGGTCGCCGTGCAGGTTGTAGCCCGCGTTCTCCCAGAAGCCGGGCTCGTCGTCGGACTGCATGACGATGCCGCGCACCCACTTGGCGCTCTTCCAGAAGTACAGGTGGGGCACCAGCAGGCGGGCGGGCCCGCCGTGCTCGGGCGTCAGGGGCTCGCCGTCGGCCTCGAACGCGATCCAGGACTTGCCGTCGAGCAGCTCGTCGAGCGGGACGTTGGTCGTGTAACCGCCGTAGCTGTGCACCATGCAGTAGTCGAGTTCGGTCTCGACGTCCTCGAACAGGCGGTCGAGCGGGACACCCCGCCAGGGCATGTCGAGCTTGGTCCAGTGCGTGACGCAGTGGATGTCGACGGTGACGTCCTCGACGCCGAGCGCGCGCACCTCGTCCCAGGTCCACTGGTGCAGGCCGGACTCGGTGCGGATCGAGAAGGCCCAGTCGGTCGGCTCGATGTCGGGCGTCGCTCCGGCGGACAGGACGGGCCAGTCGCGGACCAGGGTCTGACCGGGCGGGATGCGGGTGTCGTCGCGGTCGTCGCGTCGACCGCCGAACCCGCGGGTGAACGTGGCCATGGTCCTCCTCGTCGGACGTCGGTGCGTTCCCGATCATGCCGCGAACCGGGCGCGCCCGTGTAACGGGTTGGTAAACGTTCCACGTGTGGACGGAACGGTCGTGCGCGGCGGCGGATCCGCGCGGGCTCGCGGATCGGGTCGGACGCGGTGGTGGCCCGTGCGTCGGGAGCGGGCTTGGGGGATCGGCTCGGGACCTCTATCGTTCACCGGAACGATTACAGGAGGGGTCACCCCGAATGCAGCCCATCGTCCCCGAACCCCGCAATGCCCACGGTCCGAGCCGTCGGGCGCTCATCACCGGCGCCGCCGGCCTGGCCGGCCTCGGCCTGCTCACGCTCGCCGGATGCAGCTCCGGCGCGTCCGCCGGCACCCCCACGATCCCCGAGGCCGCGGCCACCGGCGTCGCCCGTCGCGGTGGTCGCCTACGCATCGCACGGCCCGCGGCGTCCGCCGCCGAGACCCTCGACTCCGCGAGCTCGCTGTCGGCCTACGAGTACCTCGGCGCGCTGTACAACCGGCTCGTCAAGCTCGACCAGCAGGGCACCCCGGTGCCGGACCTGGCCGAGGAGTGGTCCGCGAACACCGACGGCACCGAGTGGACCTTCGCGCTCCGCCGGGGGGTGACCTTCCACGACGGGTCCCGGTTCACCGCCGACGACGCCGTCGCGAGCATCCGACACATCCTCGACGAGAGGACCGGCAGCCCGCAGGCCGGCGTGCTCGGCGAGGTCATGGACGCCGACTCGATGCGCGCCGTCGACCCGTACACGCTGCGCTTCTCGCTGACGAAGCCGAACGCCGAGTTCCCGTCGCTGCTCACCGCCTACCAGTGCTACATCGTGCCGGCCGACGCCATCGCCGACATCGGCCGCACCGGGATCGGGACGGGGCCGTTCCGGTTGTCGTCGTTCACCCCCGCCGGTGCCGGCAGCGTCGAGGCGTTCCCGGACCACTTCGCCGGCCGCCCGGCGCTCGACGGCATCGACTTCTACTCGATCCAGGACACCACCGCGCGGGTGAACGCCCTGCTCGCCGGGCAGATCGACCTGATCTCGCAGACGAACCTGGACTTCGCGACGGCCCGGGTGGTCTCGGCGTCCGACCGCGCCACCGTCGCCCGGTCGAAGAACGCCCAGTGGTACACGATCCCGATGCTCGCCACGAGCGACGAGTTCAGCGACCCGCGGGTGCGCCAGGCGATGAAGCTCGCCTACGACCCCCGGAAGATCGTCGACACCGCGCTGCAGGGCACCGGTTCGGCAGGCTGGGACAACCCCGTGCCGCCGCAGCTCGCCGCGTTCGTCGACGACCACCGCGAGTACGACCCGGACAAGGCCCGGGCGCTGCTCAAGCAGGCCGGGCGTGAGGACTTCCGCGCCGCGATCTACACGTCGAGCTACGAGTCGGTGTTCACCCCGATGGCCGTCGCCTACCGCGACGCCGTCGCCGACGCGGGGATCCGTCTGACTGTCCGCAACGCGAGCTCGGACTCGTACTACACGCAGATCTGGATGCAGAAGCCGCTCATGGTGAGCTACTGGTTCACGGGGCGGCCGATCGACCAGCTGCTCAACCAGATCTTCCGCTCGGGGTCGTCGTACAACGAGAGCGCCTGGTCGAACGAGACCTTCGACGGGCTGCTCGACGACGCCCGCGCCGAGATGGACGACGCCAAGCGGCTCACCCTGTACCAGGACGCCCAGCGGCTCGTCGTCGAGGACGGCGCCGACATGACGCCGATGTTCGGCGACCGGCTCGTGGGGTTGTCCCGCGACGTCGTGAACTACTCGGAGTACGGCTTCGAGTTCGACTACCTGCGGATCGGACTGCGCCGATGACGACCACGAACACGCCGTCGGACGTCCTCGTCCCCGTCCTCCGCCGGGTCGGCATCGCCGTGCTGACCGTGGTGCTCGCCTCGCTCTTCGTGTTCCTCGCGGTGCAGGCGCTCCCCGGCGACGTCGCCCAGCAGCTGCTCGGGCAGAACGCCACCCCCGACGCCGTCAAGCAGCTGCGCGAGACCCTCGGCCTCGACCAGAACGTCTGGCTCCGCTACCTGCAGTGGCTCGGCGGCGCGGTGCACGGCGACTTCGGCACCTCGCTCGTCAGCGGCGAACCGGTCGCCCCGACGCTGTTCACGGCCTTCCGGAACAGCATGCTCGTCGCCGTGCCCGCGATGCTCGTCGGCGTCACGGTGTCCCTGACGCTCGGGGTCGTCGCCGGTGTCCGCCGCGGCCGTCCGAGCGACAGGGTCATCTCGATCGTCAGCCTGGTCGTGATGAGCGTGCCGGAGTTCATGGTCGCCACCGTCCTGGTGCTGCTGTTCGCGATCGGCCTGCCGGTCTTCCCCGCCGTCGTGCTGCGGGGGAGCGACGCCCCCGTCGCCGAGCTGCTGCCCACCATCTGGTTGCCGATCATCGTGCTGACCCTCGCGATGGCCGCCTACATCGTGCGGACGGCCCGCTCGTCGACCATCGACGTGATGGCGTCGGAGTTCGTCACGACGGCCGAGCTCAAGGGCCTGACGATGCGCCGGGTGGTCTGGAAGCACGCGGTCCCGAGCGCCCTGCTCCCGACGCTGAACGTCGTCGCGCTCAACGTCGCGTGGCTGCTCGGCGGTGTCGTGGTGGTCGAGAACGTCTTCAACTACCCGGGGATGGGCAAGCTCATGCTCGAGTCGGTGTTCAACCGCGACCTGCCCACCATCGAGGCGATCGCCCTGCTGAGCGCCCTGATCTACGTCGTGTGCAACCTGGCCGCCGACCTCGTCGCGCTCGCACTCGACCCGAAGCTGCGGACCCGCCAGCGACGACCGCGCACGCGCACCCGCGGCGCCCGCAGCACCAGGAAGGCCGCCGCATGACCGCCACCGCACCCCGCCGCAGCGCCCGACGCGACGTGCTCGCCGGCGCGCTCGCACCCCTGCGCGGGTCGACGGCGCTGAGCATCGGCCTCGGCCTCATCGCCCTGCACGTCGTCCTCGCCCTGCTCGCGCCGGTCATCGCCGGTCACGACCCGGTCGCCACGAACGCCGGCGACGTGCTCGCCGGTCCGACGTGGACGCACTGGCTCGGCACCGACCAGTACGGCCGTGACGTGCTCTCCCGCACCCTGAACGGCGGTCGCTACGCGCTGTCCGTGACCTTCCTCGCCACCACGATCGCCGTCGCGGTCGGCACCGTGCTCGGCTGCGTCACGGCCTACGCCGACAACTGGTTCGACGAGGTCGTCATGCGCGTCGTCGACGCCCTGCTCAGCGTGCCGTCGATCCTGGCGCTCCTGGTCGTCGTGACGGTCTTCGACGCCGGCCTCTGGGTCATCGTCCTCGCCGTCACGGTCGTCTACGCCCCCGCGGTGACCCGGGTCGTCCGCGGCGCCGCCCGCACCGTGATCACCCAGGACTACGTCACCGCGGCCCGCGCCCGGGGGGAGCGGCCGCTGTCGATCGTGTTCCGCGAGATCCTGCCGAACGTGCTGGACGTCGTGCTCGTCGAGTACGCGATGCGGGCCTCGTGGATCGTGCTGCTCGTCGCGTCGCTGTCCTTCCTGGGCTTCGGCGCGAATCCACCGACCCCGGACTGGGGCCTGATGGTGCAGGAGAACCGCACCGCGCTCACCGTGGTGCCGCTCGGCACGCTCGCCCCGATCGTGGCACTCGCCACGCTGGTGATCGGACTGAACCTCGCGGCCGACGGGCTGAGCAAGTCGCTCGGTGTCGACCGTGCGAAGCAGGGAGTCAGCGCATGACCCGCACCGACACCGGCACGACGTCCGCCCCGACGACGACCGTGCCCGACGCGATCGTCCGCGTCGACGACCTGTCCATCTCGTACGCCGCCGGCAAGCGACGCGTCCCCGTCGTCCGGGGTGTCTCGTTCACGATCGAGGCAGGTCGCACCCTGGGCCTGGTCGGCGAGTCCGGCAGCGGCAAGTCCACCGTCGCGCGGACGCTCCTGGCACACCTGCGCGCCGGGTCGGCGATCGACGCCGGGACGGTCCGTGTCGACGGGGCCGACGTCTTCGCCCTGTCGCCGGCCGGCCGCCGGGCGCTCCGCGGCGGCACCGCCTCGGTCGTCGCCCAGAACGCCGGGCAGGCACTCACCCCGTCGATGCGCGTCGGTGAGCAGATCCGCGAGGCCCTCCGCGCCCACGGCGAGCCCGACGGCCCCGAACGGGTCGCCGAGCTGGTCCGGCTGGTCCGGCTGCCGGACCCCGACGCGATCGTCCGCCGGTACCCGCACCAGTTGTCCGGCGGGCAGCAGCAGCGCATCGCCATCGCGATGGCCGTCGCTGCCCGGCCGCGCGTGCTCGTCCTCGACGAACCGACCACCGCCCTGGACGTCGTCACGCAGGCCGCGGTCCTCGACCTGGTCGCCGACCTCGGTCGGCAGCTCGGCATGGCCGTCCTGCTCGTCAGCCACGACCTCGGGGTGGTGTCCGCCATGGCGGACGAGATCGCCGTGATGCGCGACGGCGAGGTCGTCGAGCACGCCGCCACGGCGGCGCTCTTCGCCGCTCCGCAGCACGAGTACACGCGTGCCCTGCTGGCCGCGGTGCCGGACGGACGACGGCCTGGAGGGAGGGATCGCGACGCCCTGGACCCGTCCGTCCCCGGGACGGTCGGCTCCACGGCCACCCGCACCGCACCTCCCGAGCGCGCCGCCCGCCCCGTGGTGACCGCGGACGACCTGGTGATCCGTTACGGCCGCGGTCTGCCGGCCGCCGTCGACGGCGTCTCGTTCACGATCGCCGCGCACGAGACGCTCGCCGTCGTGGGCGAGTCCGGCAGCGGCAAGTCGACGCTCGCGACGGCGCTGGCCGGACTGGTGCCGGCCGAGTCGGGGACGTTCACGTACGACGACGGCACGACCCGCGGCGACCTGCGCGAGCCGATCGCCGGACGGGCGCCCGACCTGCGGCGCGCCGTGCAGCTCGTCTTCCAGAACGCGGACACGTCGCTCAACCCGCGGCGCACCGTGGGCGCGGCCGTCGCGCGGCCGCTGCGGTTGTTCAGCGGCTCGTCCTCGCGGGAGCGCGTGGGTGCCCTGCTCAGCCAGGTCGGGCTCGGGCCGGAGTTCGCCGACCGACTGCCCGCGCAGCTGTCCGGTGGGCAGCGCCAGCGCGTCGGGATCGCCCGCGCACTGGCCGCGGAGCCGTCGCTCGTGATCGCCGACGAGATCACCACCGCGCTCGACGTGCAGGTGCAGGCGGGGATCCTCGCGCTGCTCGCCGACCTGCAGCGCGAGCGGGGCCTCGCCTGCCTGTTCATCAGCCACGACCTCGCCGTGGTCCGGGGCGTGGCCGACCGGGTCGCGGTGATGACCGGTGGCCGCATCGTCGAGATCGGACCGACCGAGCGGGTGTTCACCGGCCCGAACCACCCGTACACGTCGACGCTGCTCGCGGCGACGCTCGAACCCGGCAGCACGACCCTGCCCGACGTCGGTGACGGGGTGCCGCGCTGGCGGCACACCGACGGCTGGACCGACCACGGCGACGGACACCGCACCCGCAACTGGGAGGACGCATGACGACCGACGACGGCACCGACCACGGCACCGCCGCCGCCACCTTCACCGCCATCGGCGACCCCGGCTCGCTGCCCGCGGGCGTGACGGTCCGCGACGAGTGGATCCCGATGCCCGACGGCGTGCGGCTGCACGCCCGGATCTGGGCACCGTCGCAGTCGCCGACGCAGCCGGGTGGGCCGGGCGGTCCGACGCCGGTGCTGCTCGAGTACCTGCCGTACCGGCTCGACGACTGGACCGCACCGCGCGACTCGGAGCGGCACCCCTGGTACGCCCAGCACGGGTACGCCTCGGTGCGGGTCGACATCCGCGGCACCGGGTCGTCCGACGGGTTCTTCGACGACGAGTACAGCGAGCAGGAGCTGCTCGACGGCGAGGCCGTGATCGCCTGGCTCGCCGAGCAACCGTGGTCGACGGGCGCCGTCGGCATGTTCGGCATCTCGTGGGGCGGCTTCAGCGCGCTGCAGCTCGCGGCCCGGGCACCCGTCGCGCTCAAGGCCATCGTGACGGTGTGCTCGACGGACGACCGGTACGACAACGACGTGCACTACGTCGGCGGCGCCGTGCTCGGCATCGACATGGCGGCCTGGGGCGCGACCATGTTCGCCTTCAACTCCCGGCCGCCCCGGCCCGAGGTCGTCGGCGCCGGGTGGATCGACCGCTGGCGGGAACGCCTCGAGGCGAACCGCCCGCTGACGCCGGTGTGGCTGGCGCACCAGGAACGCGACGACTACTGGCGGCACGGCAGCGCCGCCGAGGACTACGACGGCATCCGCGCCGCGGTGCTCGCCGTCGGCGGCTGGGCGGACCCCTACCGGGACGCCGTGCTCCGGCTCGTCGACCACGTCGGCGCCCCCGTGAAGGGCATCATCGGCCCGTGGTCGCACCAGTACCCGGACCGCGGGCTCGCGCCGGGGCCGTCGATCGGGTTCCTGCAGGAGACCCTGCGGTGGTGGGACCGCTGGCTGCGCGGGGTCGACACCGGCGTCGACGACGACCCCGCACTGCGGGCCTGGATCAACGAGGGCGAAGCCCCCGCGCCGTACTACGCCGATCGTCGCGGTCGCTGGATCGGTGCCGAGGCGTGGCCCTCCGCCGCGACCCACGAGCGCGTCCTGCCCCTCGCCGCACTGCGGGGCGGTGACCTCGGACCGGTCGTCGTGCGGTCGCCGCAGCACACCGGGGTGGACGCCGGGCGTTTCTTCCCGTTCGGCAACGCCACCGACCTGCCGCCGGACCAGCGCGCCGAGGACGGCCGTTCGGTCACCTTCGACCTGCCCGTCGGCAAGGCGTTCGACCTGCTCGGCAACGTGCTCGTGCGGTTGTCCGTCACGAGCGACCAACCCCGGGCCACCCTGACCGTCCGGCTCTGCGACGTCGCACCGGACGGCTCGTCGACGCTCGTCACGCGCGGGGTGCTGAACGCCGCCAAGCGCGACGGGATGGACCGCGACGACGTGCTCGTGCCCGGGACGCCTGCCGACCTGCCCGTGCGCCTGGTCTCGACCGGACACCGGTTCGCCGCCGGACACCGGCTGCGCATCGCGGTCTCGTCGTCCTACTGGCCGTGGGTGTGGCCGCACGGTGTCGAGGCCACCGTGACGATCGACCCGACCGCCTCGAGCGTCACCCTGCCCACCTGGACCCGGTCGACCGACGACGGGGTGGCCTTCGCCGGGCCCGAACGGTCCGAGCCCCTCGTGATCGAACCCGTGGCGCCGGCCGACCCGCTGCCGCAGCGCACGGTGACGCACGACGTCGAGACGGGGGAGTGGACGCTCGACGTCGACCCCGGGTACGGCGGCGGGCGCGTCTACCCGGACGGCCTCGTGTTCACCGAGGACGCCCGCGAGACGTACCGGATCCGCTCCGACGACCCGACCAGCGCACGGGCGAGTTCCCGCTGGGCGATCGGGCTGACGAAGCCGGAGTGGGCCGCGCGCCTCGAGACGACGTCCGAGGTCAGCGCCGACGCCGACACCTTCCACGTCGTCAACACGGTGCGCGCCTGGGCCCGCGATGGCGGACCCGACGAACCCGAGGTGCTCGTCACCGAGAGGACCTTCGTCGAGGACGTCCCGCGGACCTCGGCATGACCGCGGCCGCACGCGTCCGGCAGCGCCCGGAGGTCCGACGCGCGATGATCGTCGAGGCCGCCCGCGCGGTGATCGTCCGGAACGGCGTCGGTGCCACCGGACTGCGCGACATCGCGGCCGAGGCCGGCGTCTCCGTCGGCACCGTGACCTACCACTTCGGCAGCGTCGCGGAGATCCTCAACGAGGTCGTGGTGCTCGAGACCGAGCGCTTCTACGGCGCCATCGTCGCGGCCGTCGACGCCGAACCCGACGTGCTGGTGGGGCTGCGGATGCTCGTGGCCCCGCTGTTCGGCGACACCGAGCAGGTCCGGCAGCACTGGCGGATCTGGTCCGACTACTGGACCGCGGTGGTCCGGCGGCCCGAGGTCGCCGCCGAGTACGCCGAACGCATCCGCGTCTGGGAGGCGTGCCTGGTGCGGGTGATCCGGCGCGGGGTGGACGCCGGGGTGTTCGGGGCCACCGCGGACGGGGCCGGCGAACGGGACGGGCACGGGGACACGGTGGACGCCGACACCGTCGCGCTGCAGCTCGCCGCGTACAGCGACGGCGTCGCGACCCAGATCGCCCAGGGCGTCCCGGGGCTGACGAACACGGTCGCCCTGTCGTGGATGTGGCGGTTCCTGTCGCACGAACTCAGTGTGCCCGCTGTGGACATCGCCGGAACCGGTCGTTCCCCCTTGTGATGAGGTAAGGCTTCCCTTACCGTTGCCACATGGCACGGACCCGGCGACAGCCCAGCGAACGCATCCTCATCGCGGGCGGTGCCGAGGACCTCGTCGAGATCCACCGCCAGCTCGAGGAACTCCCCGAGAACGCGTACGGGCAGGTCTTCGTCGAGGTCGCCCTCGACGAGCAGATCCGCATCCTGCCGGCCCCGCCGCGCGTCACCGTGACCTGGCTGGTCCGGAGCGCCCGCAGCTCGGCCGTCGCCCCGCTGGTCTTCGCGGACCACGGCGAAGCCCTCGCCCACGCCCTGACCGGGTGGGCCGCCGAGTGGTGCGTGACGGGCTGCGAGCCCCGCACCTCGGTGTGGATCGGGTGTGCGGACAGCCCGTGGATCGAGCGCGCACGGTCCATGGTGCAGCTCGAACTCACCGACGCCGGCCAGCAGGTCCAGGTCGAGTACGGCGGGTAAGGGCAGCCTGCTCTTCCTTGCGGCATGCAAAAGAGGCGGGCATGGTTGTGACCATCGGCAGCACCGCGTCGGTCCGGACAGGGCCAGGCACGCGGGTGTAGCCACGACGGAGGAGGAAACGACATGACCACGCAGAGCAGCACCACCACCCCCAGCACCACGTCCCCGTTCTCGACCACGCCGGAGCTCGCAGCCGGGGTCGCCCAGTTCCTCGCCCCCGTCGTCATCGACCTCGAGGCGCTCGTCGTCAACGGCAAGCAGGCGCACTGGCACGTCCGTGGCCGCAACTTCGTCGGCGTGCACGAACTCCTCGACGAGATCGTCGAGCACGCGCAGGACTACGCGGACAAGGCTGCGGAGCGCATCGTCGCCCTCGGCCTGCCGGTCGACTCGCGCATCGCGACCGTCGCCGCGAACACCACCCTGCCGCCGCTGTCGCAGGGCTTCCAGAACTCGGACGTCACCATCACCGAGGTGATCGCCCAGATCGACGCCGCGCTGCTGCAGGTCCGCCGTGCGGTCGACGGCCTCGACGAGGTCGACCTCAACAGCCAGGACGTCGCGATCGAGATCGAGCGTGCGCTGACCAAGGACCGCTGGTTCCTGCAGGCGCACCTCGCCGCCTGAGTCGCGACCACACCTCTGGCGGGAGGCCCGGTGCCAGCTGGCACCGGGCCTCCCGTCCGTCTGTGGTCGCGTCTCGGGCCCGCACCTCACGCGGACGGCATGACCAGCCCGCTCTCGTAGGCCAGCACGACGGCGTGCACCCGGTCCCGCAGCTGCAGTTTCGCCAGGACGCGGCCGACGTGGGTCTTCACGGTCTGCTCCGCGATGAACAGCTCCACCGCGATCTCCCCGTTCGACCGCCCCCGCGCCATCAGCAGGAACACGTCACGCTCCCGGTCGGTCAGCACGTCGAGCACCTCGGTCCGCGCGGCCGCCGGCTGCGGGCCGGCGACGAAGGCCTCGACGAGGTGCCGGGTCACCCTCGGTGCGAGCAGGGAGTCGCCGGCTGCGACGGTCCGGACGGCCTGCACGAGCTCCTCGGCGCTCGCGTCCTTGAGCAGGAACCCGCTCGCCCCGGCACGCAGCGCGTCGAACACGTAGTCGTCGATGTCGAACGTCGTGAGCATCACCACGCGGACGGGCGACTCCGCGGGTGCCGCGGTGATCCGCCGGGTCGCCTCGATCCCGTCGAGCTCCGGCATCCGGACGTCCATCAGGATCACGTCCGGCCGGAGTCGGATCGCCATCACGACCGCTTCGGCACCGTTCGCGGCCTCGCCGACGACCTCGACGTCGTCCTGGGCCTGGAGGATCGCCCGCAGTCCGACACGGAACATCTGCTGGTCGTCCACCACCATCACCCGCGTCATCGGCTTCCTCCGTCGGCCGTCGGCTGCGACGTGGTCGCGGCGGGCTGGGTGGGCAGACGCACGGCGACACGGAAGCCGCCGGCCGGGTCCGGCCCGTGATCGATCGTGCCGCGGAGCGCGGCGACGCGCTCGCGCATCCCCGCCAGGCCGAAGCCACCGTCGTCCGGCGGCGCACCGGGCACGCTGCCGACCGGTGGCGCGGTGTTGGCGACCTCGACCGTGAGGGCCGACCCGTGCCTCCCGACCGTCACGACGGTGGTCGCGCCGGGCGCGTGCCGGGCCACGTTGCCGAGCGCCTCCTGCACGACCCGGTACACGGTGAGCTGTGCGAGCCGGTCGACGTCGTCGACGATCCCCTGGTCGAGTCGGAGGTCGACGGGGATGCCGGCCGCGCGGGTGGCGTTCGCCAGCGCGGGCAGGTCGGCGAGCCGCGGCTGCGGTGCGCGCTCGGCGTCGGCGTCGCCACGCAGGGTGCCGAGGAGCTGCCGCATCTCCCGCAGTGCCGTGCGCGAGGTCTCGGCGATGGCCGCGAACTCGGTGCGGGCCTCCGGCGGCAGGTCCGCGACGCGGTACGGGGCGGACTCGGCCTGCATGTGCACGACGGACATGCTGTGGGCGACCACGTCGTGGAGCTCACGGGCGATCCGGGAGCGCTCCTCGACGCTCCGCCGTCGGGCCTGCTCGAGCTCGGTGTCGCGGCGGGCGGCGGCGAGCTCCTCGCGCACGGTCCGGCGCTGCCCGATGACGACCGCCGCGGCAGCCACGACGAGGGTGTCGCCGGCACTCACCACGAAGCTCGTCGCCCAGACGTCGACCTGCCCCCACCGGTCGGGCGTCACGCCGATGAGCAGCAGGGTGAGCAGCGTCGCCGCGACCCAGACCACCGCGGTGAGCCGCCAGGTGGTGCGGACGCCCAAGACCACGAGCAGCACGCTCAGCCCGATGATGCTCGTGACCGAGACCGGCCAGGGGCCGACGGTGCCGGGTGCCGTCAGGATCCCGAGGCCGGCGAGGGCGGCGAGGTGCGCGACCGACGCCGTGCGGGGGACGAGCGGTGCGAGGCCGACGCTCGCTGACAACACGGCGGTCACGAGCATCGCGAGCGGCACGGGGACGCCGTAGAACACCGCGGTCACGGGTGCCGCGACGGCGAACAGGGACACCACGACGAGGACGAAGCCGATCTGCACGGCAGGCCGGACCCAGCTGGGGCGGGGCTTCGGGACGACGGTCACGGGCGGGCGATCTCTCCGGTTCGGGCGAGGCAGGGTGCGGGGGCGGTGGCGGGCGCGGCATCGGTGAGTCCGGGCGCGGCGTCGGCTCGTGCGGTGTCGGGTGTGGCTGCGGCGCGGGCCTCGCGGGCGTCACGCCTGCGGCTGATGGTACCGAGCACCCGGTCGACCGCGATCCCGAGCGCGGCGGCGACCACCATCGACACCAGGGCCGCGACGATCGGTTCGTGCAGCACGCTCGACGCGGCGAGGGCGATGCCGATCGACACCGCCGACCACGCCAGCCCCGCGATCGCGCTGATCGCGAGGAACCGGCGGTAGGGCAGGCCGGTCGCGCCGGCCGTGGTGTTGACGGCGACCCGGCCGACCGGGATGAAGCGCCCGGTCAGGATGAGGCTGGCGGACCGGCGCTGCATCTGCCGCTCGGCGAACGCGAAGGCCGCCGCGATCCGTGGTCGCTTCGATCGGGTCAGCCGGGCGAACCCGATCCGGCGCCCGATCCAGTACGCGATCGAGTCGCCCGCGATCGCTCCGAGGGCGGCGACGACGAGCACCACGGCGAGGACGGGCTGTCCGGACGTCGCGGCGATGGCGGCGATCGCGACCAGGGCGGACTCGCTCGGCACCGGCGGGAAGAAGCCGTCCACCAGGCACAGGGCGAAGAGGACGACGTAGACGAGCGGACTCGCGGCCAGCTCGACGACGAGCGGGGTGATCTGGTCGAACACGGGGTGCTCCCTCCCGCCGACGGAACTCGTCGACGAGGACGACGCTACGGAGCCGGCGCGCGGCTGCCATCCCGCGGCGGTCTCGACCACCCCCTACCGCGGTATGACGTTCCCGTCCGCGAACACCACGTCAGGTGCGTCCACCCGGCGGTCGACGACGGTGGTCGGGGCCTCCAGGTGCACGGCTCCCGAGGGCATGATGCCCGCACCGCCGAAGCGTTCCATCACCCGCCACTGCGCGACGACGTCCTCGCCGGCGTGCTCGGGTGGCAGGGTGTCCCAGAACCGGAAGCCCCCGACCTCCTCGAGCGCACGACGGTCGTACAGCGCGCAGGCACCGACCCACGCGACGCGGTAGGGCACCCACTCGCCGGGGTGCAGGTCGAGGTCGGCGGCGACGTGCGTCGGGTTCGCGGCGTTGTGCAGGGACCAGCGGTCGAAGCCGGGGGTCCCGCGGCGCACCACCTCGGGCACGACGGGGCCGTCCCACCGCTCGAACACCGAGGTCTCGTGCGGACGGCGGTCCTGCAGGTAGGACAACCCCTGCACGGCGCTGCCGACGAACCCGCAGCCCAGGGTGCGCAGCGCGTCGAGCAGCCGCGCGATCGACCCCGGCTCGAGCCAGACGTCGTCGTCGAGGAACAGCACCGCGGCTGCCTCGGCGTGGTCGAGCAGGAACTGCCGGTGCTCTGCAAGGCCACGCCGTTCCGGGTGGGTGAGGAGCGTGACGGGCCGGCCCTGCGCCTCCAGGACGCGCAGCATCGCGGCGACCGCCGGCGCGCTGGCGGCGTCCCCGTCCGCGGACTGGTCGCTCAGCACGACGCGCAGGTCGACGTCGGTCTGGGCGGCGAGCCCGGCCAGCGTCGTGGCGAGCTCGGCCGGCCTGCCGACGGTCGGGATGAGCACGTCGACGTCGACCGTGCCCGTGTCCGCTGGATCGGGGGCCTTCGCCCAGGACCCGGACCAGCGGGCGGTCACGGTGCCGGGTCCGGTTCGGACCGCGCAGCGGCTTCGCGGATCCGGCGCACGACGGCGCTGGTGGAGTGCTCGGGCACGTAGTCGACCATGACGACCTCGCCGCCGTAGCCGCGTACGACCTCGGTCTCGGTCAGCATCTCGGGGGAGTAGTCGCCGCCCTTGACGTAGACCTCGGGGCGCAGCCGTTCGATGAGCGGGATGGGGGTGTCCGTCGCGAACACCGTGACCAGGTCGACGCAGGCCAACGCGGCGAGCACGCCGGCGCGGTCCTCGGCCGGGTTGATCGGCCGCTCCGGGCCCTTCAGCCGACGCACCGAGTCGTCGTCGTTCAGGGCGACGACGAGCAGGTCGCCCAGGTCACGGGCCTGCCGCAGGTAGGTGGTGTGTCCGCGGTGCACGACGTCGAAGCAGCCGTTCGTGAAGACGACGCGGCGGCCGGCCTGCCGTGCGGCCTCGACCGCGGTGGCGAGCTCGTCGTGGTCGACGACGGTCGCCGCCGGAGCGGTCACCGAGTCGAGCAGGGCCGCGGCGGTGCAGACGGACGTGCCGGCCTCGCGGACGACGACGTCGGCAGCGGCCTGGGCGACGGCGACGGCGTCGCGCAGGGGGGCCTGCACGGCGAGGGCGACGGTCGCAGCGGCGCAGAAGGTGTCACCGGCGCCGGAGGCCTGCTGCTCCGAGGCGGGCGTCGCACGCGTGCGGAACCCCTGGTCGGACCCCGGCTCGAGCAGCACGGTGCCGTCACGGTCGAGCGTGACCACCGCGGCACGGGCACCGCTGCGGGCGAGGACGTCGGCACGGGCCGCGACGACGGTGCCGACGCGGTCGGCACCGGTACCGAGCTCCGTGCCGAGCAGGGCCGCGGTCTCACCGGCGTTCGGCGTGACGAGGTCGGGGTGCAGCGCGGCCCAGCGGGTCAGGTCGTGCGCGTCGACCACGACGGCGCCGGGACGGTCACGGTCGAGCATCGGCACGACGTCCTCTGCCTGGACACCCAGGCCGTAGTCGCACACGACGGCGGCGTCGGCGCACCGGATGGCGCGGGCCACCGAGCGGGCGAGGCGTTCGCCGTGCTCGGCGGTCGGGGTCGCGGCCAGCTCGTCCACCCGGACCACGACGCGGTCACCGCCGACCACGCGCGACTTCGTCGTGGTGCGGGCCCCGGGGATCTCGACCAGGAACGACGTGTCGACGCCGGCTGCCTCGAGCCGCTGGCGCAGGACGTCACCGGCCTCGTCGTCACCGATGAGGCCCACCATGCGGACCCGGGCGCCGAGGGCGCGGGCGTTCACGGCCGTGTTCGCCGCGCCGCCCGGCACCGCGATGGTCTCGGTGACGCGGACGACGGGGGCCGGGGCCTCGCGGGAGACCCGCTCGGCCTCGCCGACGGTCCAGCGGTCGAGGATGCAGTCGCCGATGACGACGACGAGGGGTTCGCGGTCGTCGATCGTGGCGACGAGGTCACGGACCAGCCGGACGTCGGCGGTCATCGGGAGCCTCCCACGGTGTCAGCGCTGCCCGCGGTGGCGCCGGCGGCGGCTGCGGGGCCGGTGCCATCGCGTTCCGGCTCCACGGTGCGCCGCGGCGGGGCTGCCTCGAGGTGCACCACCGTCGTCGTCGTCATCTCGTCGAGCAGGTGCGGGCCGTACCCGAACCCGGCACCCGAGGCACCGCGGGGCTGGGCACTGCCGCCAGGAGCGCCACCGAACACGGCGTTCACCTTGACGGTGCCGACGGGCAGCTCGGCCGCGGCACGGAGCGCGTGCGCGGTGTCGTTCGTCAGCACGGTGGCGGCGAGGCCGTAGCGGTCGGCCGCGGCGAGCCGGAGGCCCTCCGCGAAGTCCGACACGACGCGCACCGGGGCGATCGGGCCGAAGGTCTCCTCGGTCAGCACGAGCATCTCGTCCGTGCAGTCGGTCAGGACGGTCGCCGGGTAGAACGAGCCGAGACCCCCGGGCGTGACGCCACCGGTCCGGGCGGAGGCACCGCGGGCGATCGCGTCGTCCACGTGGCTCTGCACGAGCTCGCGCAGCCGGTCGTCCACGAGCGGCCCGAACTCGGCCGCGGGTGCGGCCGTGCGGCGCTCCGCCTCGGCGACGAGCGCGGCGACGAAGGGCTCGGCGACGTCCTGGTGGACGTACACCCGCTCGACACTGGTGCAGATCTGGCCGGTGTTCGCGAAGGCACCGAGGGCGACCTGTGCGGCGGCCCACTCCGGGTCGACGTCCGCGTCGACGACGACCGGGTCGTTGCCGCCGTTCTCGCGGATGACGTGGGCGCGGGTGGTCGCGGCCACCTCGCTCAGGCGGTCGCCGGTCGCGGTCGAGCCGACGTGCGCGTAGACGTCGATGCCCTCCTGCGCCAGGAGCTGCTCGCCGGTGGTCGCGTCGCCGTCGACGCCGATGAGCACGCCGTCCGGCAGGACCTCGGCGAGGAGCGCGTTGAGTCGGGAGAACGTCGCCGGGCACCGTTCGCTGCCCTTGTGCACGACGGTGTTGCCCGTGACGATCGCTGCGCCGAGGATCCCGCAGGCCACGGCGACCGGGTCGTTCCACGGCGTCAGGGCGAGCACCACGCCACGCGGGTGCGGCACCGACCAGTCGGCGGCACCGAACTGCCCGCGCAGGGCCTCACCCCGGTGCACCGGCCCGAGCTCGGCGTACTGCACGAGCGTGCCGATGCCGGCCTCGACCCCACCGAGTGCGTCGCCGGGCACCTTGCCGGTCTCGCGGGTGTTCAGGTCCGCCAGCTCCTGCGCGTGCGCACGGAGGTGCTCGGCCGCGGCGTGCAGCAGTGCACCGCGCTCGGCCGGTGCGGTCCGGGCCCAGGCGCCGGCAGCGGCACGGGCGCGGGCGACGGCGTTGCGGACGTCGTCCTCGGTCGAGCGGCGCACGGTGGACGCGATCGATCCGTTCACGGGGTCGGTCACCACGAGGTCGTCGGCGGCGGGGGGTGCGATCGTCATGGGGTCCTTCCGGAGGCGGGCGGGGCCTCACACGGTGCTCGTGCTCCGCTGTGTGCGGTCACGGCATCGCGCTTCTCGTCCATCCGGGGGCGCTGCTGGGCGTCCGGACGGGTCCGACCGGTAGACGTGGAGCTGTGCAACAAATCGGTGTGGGCGGAGAACGGTTCGACGGTGTCAGCGAGATCGCGGTGCTCCGCGGCGGGGGACTGGGCGACCTGATGTTCGCCCTCCCGGCGGTCGAGGCCCTGGCCGCCGCGTACCCCGGAGCGAGGATCACGCTGCTCGGGGCACCGTCGGCGCGGCCGGTGCTCGAGGGTCGCACCGAGGCCGTCCACGCCTTCGAGGAGCTCCCCGTCGTGCCCGGCGTCCGGGACTCCGGCGACGGCGCACCGACCGAGCAGGACTTCTTCGACCGGCTGCACGGGCGCTTCGACCTCGCGGTGCAGGTGCACGGCGGCGGTCGCAACTCGAACCCGTTCCTGCTCCGGCTCGGCGCCCGCCACACCGTGGGCACCGCCACCGAGGACGCCGAGGTCCTGGAGCGCTGGGTCCGTTACGTCTACTACCAGCACGAGGTCGTCCGGGCGCTCGAGGTGGCCTCGCTGGCCGGCGCCGAACCGGTCACCCTCGACCCCCGACTGCACGTCTCCGAGGCCGCGCGTGCCGCGGTCCGGCAGCGCCTCGGGGTCCGGGGACGACTCGTCGCGATCCACCCCGGCGCCACCGACCCGCGTCGCCGCTGGAGCCCCTCGCGCTTCGCCGAGGTCGCCCGCGCCCGACTCGCCGCCGGTGACGACGTGGTGCTCGTGGGTGACGACTCCGACGTCCCGGCGTCGTCCGCCATCGTCGCGTCGCTGCCGCAGGAGCTGCAGGAGCGCGTCCACGACCTCACCGCGTCACTGCCGCTGCGTGAACTCCCCGACGTCCTCGCCGCGGCCGACGTCATGGTCGGCGACGACTCCGGTCCACGGCACCTCGCCGTCGCCGTCGGCACCCCGACGGTCGGGGTGTTCTGGTTCGGCAACGTGATCAACGCCGGGCCCTTCGACCGCGGTCGGCACCGGGTGCACCTGTCCTTCGTGACCCAGTGCCCGGTCTGCGGCGCGGACGTCACCCAGGTCGGCTGGACCGCCGAACGGTGTGAGCACGACCCGTCCTACGTCGACCAGGTCGAGCCGGAGGCCGTCCTCGCCGACGTCGAGGACCTGCTCCGCACGGTCCGACGCGACGCGCGCCGCGCCGTGGACGCGACCGGCTGACGGACGGGAGGCGCGGTGCCGGCCCGGCACGCGCCTCCAGGCCGCCCCGTGCCGCGCCACGAGCGCCCGATGCGAGGTTCGACACTCCGTGCGACGCGTCGGCCCCGCACGGCGTGCGGAAGCTCGCACCAGAGCACAGCGTGCGCCGCGCACGGCACACGCTGACGGACGGGAGGCGCGGTGCCAGCCGGCACCGCGCCTCCCGTCCGTTAGCGGCGAGCGGCTACGGCCAGCTCGGCTCCGTCGCCGGCATGATCGACAGCTCGCGGATCTCGCAGCCGGCCGGCTGCGAGAGCGCGAAGATGATCGAGTTCGCGACGTACTCCGGCTCGATGAGCTGCGCGTCCGGGCCGGGCTTGTACTGCTCGGTCCGGTCGGCGAAGAAGTTCGTCCGCATCCCGGCGGGGATGATGTTGGTCACGCCGATGCGACCGGCGGTCTCGGCGGCCAGCGCCTGCGAGAACCCGCGGACGCCGAACTTCGACGCC
The DNA here is from genome assembly GCF_003224385.1 of Curtobacterium sp. MCPF17_003. Lineage (NCBI taxonomy): Bacteria > Bacillati > Actinomycetota > Actinomycetes > Micrococcales > Microbacteriaceae > Curtobacterium > Curtobacterium sp. MCPF17_003. The sequence goes on from NZ_QKLC01000005.1 coordinate 149,007, forward strand.
GAGTACGCGGTGCCGTCGCCGACGCCGCGCAGGGCGAGCGACGAGGAGATCGTGACGACGCGGCCGTGCGTGGCCTCGAGGGCGGGCAGGGCGGCGCGCACGGTCGAGGCGGTGCCGATCAGGTTGACGCCGACGATCTGCTCCCACTTGCCGGACGAGATCGCGTCGATCGGGGCGGGGGTGTCGATGCCCGCGGCGGTGACGACGGCGTCGAGGCCACCGTGACGCTCGGCGGCGTCACGGACCGCCTGCTCGACGGCGTCGGTGTCCGAGACGTCCACGGCGACGGCGTCGACGCCCTCGGGGACGGCGTCGATCCGCAGGTCGAGGACGATCGGGGTGCCGCCGGCCTCGGCGACGGCGGCCACGACGGCGGCGCCGAGTCCGGAGGCGCCGCCGGTGACGAGGACGCGGCCGATGGGGGTGGTGGGGACGGGCATGGATGTCCTTTGCGTAGTGGTGCGGGAAGTGGTCGAGCCGGTGTGGAACGGCGAGCGGACGCTCAGCCGACGCGTTCGATCGCGGCGGCGAGCCGGGTGGTCGAGCGGCCCGGGTGGAACGGCACGGTGACGACGCGGCCACCCCACTCGGCGAGGGTCGCCGTCTCGGGCAGTTCGCTCGCGGTGTAGTCGCCGCCCTTCGCCCAGACGTCCGGGCGGAAGCGGCGAAGGGCCTCGTCGGGGGTGGACTCGTCGAACACCACGACGGCGTCGACGCAGTCGAGCGCCAGGAGCAGCTCGACCCGGTCGTCCTGGGTCATGATGGGCCGGTCGGGGCCCTTCAGTGCGCGGACCGACGAGTCCGAGTTGAGGCACACGACCAGGCAGTCGCCGAGTGCACGGGCGGCCGACAGGGTGCGGGCGTGTCCGGCGTGCAGCAGGTCGAAGCAGCCTCCGGTCGCGACGACGGTGCCGCCGGCGCTGCGGACGTCGTGCACCAGGCGCATGGCGTCCCGGTCGGCCCCGGGGACGGCGAGCGGCGCGGGGCCGTCGTCGGCGAAGAGCGCGGTGACGCCACCGGCGGCCAGGTACTCGGACGCCGCGACCACGCCGGCGGAGACGGCATCGGGGACGTCCGCCCCGGATGCCAGGGCGACGGCGACGCCCGCGGCGAGCCGGTCGCCGGCACCGCAGGGGTCCCCGGCGCTGACGGACGGAGCGGGCACGAAGCGGCTGTCGCCCTGCGCGTCGGCGAGCAGCGCGCCGCGGTCACCCATCGTCACGGCGACGGCACCGGCCTGCCACTGTTCGACGAGCCGGGCGGCGGCGACGGTGGCGAAGGGCACACCGTGTCCCTCGACGTCGGTGAAGCGTCGTGCTTCGGCCGCGTTCGGGGTGGCGACGGTGGTGCCGGGGACGGGGGCGGCGCCCTTGGGGTGCGGGTCCCACACCACCGGCAGGTGCTCGGCCGCACGGGTGAGGGCGTCACGGAGTGCCGGGGCAGCGGCGACCCCGCGGCCGTAGTCGGCGACGACGATCGCGTCGACGCCGTCGAGTGCGGCGGTCATCGCGTCGGTGGCTCCGGGCACGGGCGGGGTCGCGCAGCCCTCGTCGATCCGGACGAGGGCGTGGTCGACGACGCGCACGCGGGTCTTCACGGGGGTGGGGACTCCGGACGGCCCGGCGACGATCGTGACGTCGGGGAGCAGGTCGCGGATCTCCTGCGCACGGCCGTCGTCGCTCAGGACGGTGACCAGGGTGACGTCGTGGCCGTCGCGGGCGAGCATCGTCGCGACGAGTCCGGCACCACCGGCTCGGCGGTCGTCGGTGGCGACGTCCACCACGGGGACGGGGGCGTCCGGGCTCAGGCGCTCGCTCGTGCCGGACACGTCGACGTCGAGCAGGGTGTCCCCGACGACGGCGATGCGGAAGCGCGGGGCGGCGGCGCGGCCGCCGGCAGCGCCGGAACGCTGAGCGGCGTCAGCAGCCCCGCTCATCGACGGCCCCCGCGACGCAGCGTCGGCTCCATCGCCTTGCACAGCGCGTGCACCAGGACGAGCTGCGCCTCCTGCACGTTGGCGGACGGCCCCTCGATGCAGATCGCGTCGTCGACCAGGTCGGCGAGCGGGTTCGGCCGGGACCCGGTCAGGGCGAGGGAACGGGCACCCACGGCACGAGCGGCCTCGGCGGCCCGCAGCAGGTTCGGACTCTTGCCGCTCGTCGACAGCAGGACGAGGACGTCGCCGGCCCGGGCGTGGGCCGACACCTGCCGTGCGAACACCTGGTCGTAGCCGTAGTCGTTCCCGATCGCGGTGACGGCCGAGGTCTCGGCGTGCAGCGAGATGGCCGAGTACGCCGGTCGGTCGCCCTCGAAGCGGCCGGTGAGCTCGGACGTCAGGTGCTGCGCCTCGGCGGCCGAGCCGCCGTTGCCAGCGGCGAGCAGCCGACGCCCGGCGACGAGCCGGCCGGCGATGTCGTCCGCCCACTCGGCGATGTGGTCCCTGTGGTCGACGAGGGAGGCGATCACGGGGACCGACGCCGCGACGTGGTCGACGACGACGCGGGCACTGTCGGTGACGGCGCGGTCCTCGAGCCCGGTCTGCTGGTCGATGGTCATCGTGCGGTCCTCTCCGTCGACTGCGCGGCGCGGGTGACCCGGCCGGCGTGGGTGGTGCGCGAGCGGCCGACGGCGGGCCCGGTGGTGCTGGCGGACGACGTCGCGCCGGCGAGCAGGCGCTCGTAGACGCGCTCGCTGTCGGCCGCGACCTTCTGCCACGTGTAGCGGGACTCGGCGCGCTGTCGACCGGCACGGCCGTACGCCTCGCGGCGCTCCGGGTCGTCGAGCAGTGCGCCGACGGCCTCGGCGACCGCGGTCTCGTCGCGCGGCGGCACGTGCAGGCCGGTGGCGTCCTCGACGACGGTGTCGATGAGCCCGCCGACGCTCGACGCGACCACCGGGCGACCGCAGGCCATCGCCTCGAGCGGCACGATGCCGAACGGCTCGTACCAGGGGGCGCAGACGACGACGTCGGCGCTGCGGTAGACGGCGGGCATGTCCTGCTGCCCGAGCTGCCCGCGGAACGTCACGTGGTCGCGCACGCCGAGTGACCGGGCGAGGGAGTCGAGGCGCTGGTACTCGGGGTCGTCCACCAGGTCGGCACCGGCGACACCGGCACCGCCCACGACGACGAGCTCGACGTCACGGCCCTGTTCGACGAGCGCGGCGAGTGCGGCGATCGTCGTCCCGACGCCCTTCCGCTGCACGAGTCGTGAGGCGGTGAGCACCCGGAGCGGACGGTCGCGCTGTTCGACGGGGCCGTCCGGACGGAAGAGCGACACGTCGACCCCGCACGGCACCACGGAGATGCGGTGCAGCGGGACGCCGAGGGCCTTGAGCTCGAACGCCTCGTCCGAGCACGTCGCGACGACCTGGTCGACGCTCCGGCCGACGGCGGGTTCGACCCACTCGCGCTCGGCCGGGCTGGTGTCCGCGGCACCCTGGTGCCGACGCTTCACGACACCCAGGGCGTGGAAGGTCTGCACCACCGGGATCCGCATCCCACCGGTCCGGGCCTGCACCTGCGTCACCGCGTCGAGGGCGGCGTGACCCGACATCCAGAAGTGCGCGTGCACCACGTCGGGACGGTCGAGGAACCACTCGGCGGCGAGCACCGACGCGAACGTCCCCATGAACGGGAACAGCTCGTCCTTCGGCACCGTACGCGCGGGACCGGCGTCGACGTGCACGACGTCGACCCCGGGACGCAGGGGCACACGGACCGGCTGCGACGCGTCGTCGCGCCGCGTGTAGACGGTCACGTGGTGGCCGCGGTCGGCCAGAGCACCGGACAGTTCGGCGACGTGGACGTTCTGCCCACCGGCGTCGACCCCGCCGAGCACGGCGAGCGGACTCGCGTGCTCGGACACCATGGCGATCTTCATCGCAGGCTCCCTTCGAGCGCGGCTCCCGCCGCACGGTTCCGTCGCGCACCGCGCGCGACGGCGTCGCCTAGCAGGTCGTCCCAGTCGGCCAGGAACCGACCGAGCGCGTGCCGTGCGAGCACGGCCTCCCGCGCCACGAGTCCCCGTCGACGCGCCTCGTCCGGGTCCTCCAGCAGCAGCCTGGAGGCCCGCACCAGCTCCTCGACGTCCGTCGCGATGGCCCCGGCCTCATCCGGCACCGTGCGGGCCGCGTCCGTCGTCGCGAGCACCAGGACCGGCATGGCCATGTGCATCGACTCGATGAGCGACAGGCCGAGCGAGGTCCAGCGGTTCGGGTGCACGTAGGCCCGCCGTTCGGCGAGCGCAGCGTGCATGGGATCGGCCTTGACGTCGCCCAGCGCCACCACGCGGTCGCCGAAGCCGAGCTCCGGCAGTCGTTCGGAGCCGATGCCCCAGACGTCGACCGGGGCGACCTCGGCGAAGCGGGGGAGCAGGTCGGTGCCGACGACACGGTTGCGCCGGACGGGTTCGTTGATGACGACGCCGAGACGTTCGAGCGCACCGGTGTACAGCGGGCCGGGGTCGACGACGCCGTGCTCGACGACGGTGGTCCGGGTGGTGCCGCAGTCCCACATCAGGGCGTTCCAGTGCGTCACGTGCGCGATCGTCAGGTCGTCGCGGTCGCGCATCGGGTGCAGGCTGTTCGGCACGTCGACCCGGGGGGCGTTGTGCTCCACGAAGACGATCGGTACGTCTCGGCCACCGAGCAGACGGCGGGCTTCCTCGAGCTCCTCGGTGCGCTGCAGGACCACCACGTCGACCTCGGCCTCGGCGACGTCGGCCGGGTCGATCTCGATCGCGGAGTCCGGCCAGTCGCGCCCGCCGCGGCCGAGTCCCCAGGCGTCACGGGCCGGGGTGGTCGGGATGAGGTACTCGTGGGGGCCGCGGACGAAGGCGTCCATCCAGCCGCCGTGCACGTGCCACACGAGGATCCGCATGCAGGGCCTTCCGGTCGGTGTCGATGGGGTCGCTCCCCGCCGCTGCCGGAGCAGCAGGAGAAGGAGCAGGAGAAGCAGTGGCGCACGCTACGCAGCGCCTTCTGAGCCGCCCCGCAGACTTCTCCGATCAGTCCGCGAAACGCGGTGGACGAGCCGTTCGTGGGCCTCCAGGACGTCCGCGATGCGCACTCCGGACAGGCACGGGTGGCCGGGGACCGGGCACTCGCGAGCGCGGCTGAGACGGCACGGTGCGGTTTGGTCGCCGAGCAGTTCGACGAGCGGGGCGTACGGCGCCCACTTCACGGCGGGGACGACGGGCGAGAACAGACTCACGATGGGCGCTCCGACGGCGGCGGCGAGGTGGGCCGGACCGGTGTTCCCGACGACGACGACCTCGGCGCCGGCGAGGACGGCCGCGAGTTCGGCGGGGCTGGTGCGGCCGCCGAGGTCGATGCCGGTGTCGCCCGCCACGGCGGCGGTCAGAGCGCGTTCGCCGGGGGAGCCGGTGACGACGACGGGGACGCCGCGCTCGGCGTAGGCGGCGACCAGCGCACGGTGGTGGGACTCCGGCCACGACCGCGCCGGGACGCTGGCTCCGGGGTGGACGACGACGTAGCGGTCGAGGCCGGCCACGGGCGGGGGCAGGACGGCGTCGTGACGCACCGCGAGCTTCCCGTCGTCGTCCGGCGGCAGCCGGAACCCGGCCGCCTCGGCGATCCGCAGCGCGCGCTCGGGCTCGGGGAGGTCCTCGGGCAGGTCCTCGCCGGGGCGCAGCCGCACGTCGAGCAGGGACCCGGGGTGGTCGACCGAGGCCCCGGAGACCCGGGGGACCCCGGCCAGGCGCAGGAGCAGCGCGAGGGGCAGGGGCGACTGGTGGAAGGACGTCAGGACGACGGCCTCGTCGGGCTGTTCCTCGGCGACCAGCGCGCGGAACTCGGCGAGCAGGGCGTCGTCGATCGGACGCGCGGTCTCGGTGACCCACGGTGCCGCCCACACCCGCACCCGGTCGATGCCGGGGAGCAGGTCGGCGGCCGGCGCTCCCTGCGGTCCGCACAGCATCGTCACGTGCGCGGCCCCGGCGGCCACCGCGCGCACCGCGGGGCCGGCGACCAGGACGTCGCCGAAGGAGTCGAGCCGGGCGACGAGGACGCGCGGACCGGCGCTCACGCCCGGTCCGCCACGCTGCCGACGTGCTCGAGCACCAGGGTGACGGCCTCGTCCAGGTCCGCGGCGACGGTGTCGGCCTCGTCGACCTCCTCGCGGCGGGTGCGCGGGGTGGGCACGAGGATCCCCTGCGCGCCAGCGTTCCGGGCGGCCTGCACGTCGGCGCCGATGTCACCGACGACGACGATCGACTCCGGCGGGATGCCGAGCCGCTCGGCGGCGTCGAGGACCATCCCGGGCCGGGGCTTCCGGCAGGCGCAGTCGTCACCGGCGTCGTGCGGGCAGACGCACCACACGTCGAACGGGCCGACGAGCTCGTCGACCCGGGCGTTGGTGGCGTCGACCTGTTCGCGCGTGGCCATGCCCTTCGCGATCACCGACTGGTTCGTGACGACGCCGAGCTGCAACCCCGCGGCACGTGCCCGTTCGACGGCGCGGCGGGCACCGGGAACGGGGACGACCAGGTGCGGATCGGCGTTGTACGGGACGTCCACCACGAGGGTGTCGTCGCGGTCGAGGAGCAGGCCGCGGATGACGCGGTCCGGTACGAGGGCCATGCTCCGTGACTACCGGTCAGCGGCCGGGGACCACCCCAGGAAGAGCCGCGGAGCGCGGTCCCGGCAGGACCGTCAGCGTGTCGGGTCTACCGTCGCGGCGGTGACCGCCCTCGAGAACCTGCCCGACTTCGACGGACGCCCGGAACTGCTCGTCCTCCGGGCCATCAAGCTCGGCGACCTGCTCGTCGCCGTCCCCGCACTGCACGCGCTCCGCCGTGCGTTCCCCGACCACCGCATCACCCTGGCCACCACGGCGTGGCTGGCGCCGGTCGTCGAACTCGTGCCGGCGGTGGACGTCCACCTGGCCCAGCACGGTCTCGACCACCCGATCGCGGTGCCGCACGGTGCCGTGGACGTCGCCGTCAACCTGCACGGCGCCGGCCCGGAGTCCTCGGACCTCGTCGCCGCGCTCGCCCCGCGTCGGGTCATCGGCCACGCCGACCCGACCCACGGCTACGAGGGCCCGGAGTGGCCGGACGACGTGCACGAGCGCGACCGCTGGGCGGACCTGCTCACGTGGCACGGCATCCCCGCGGACGCGACCGAGGTCCACATCGACCGCCCCGCCGATCCGCCGGTGGTCGCCGACGCGGCCGTCGTGCACGTGGGTGCCTTCCACGGTGCGCGGCACTGGCCGACGGACCGCTTCGCCGACGTGGTGCGCGGGCTCCGGGCGCGCGGTGCCGACGTGGTCCTGACAGGAGGCTCGGACGACGTCGTGCGCGCCCGTGCCGTCGCCGAAGCAGCCGGCCTGGCGCCGGAGGCGGTCCTGGCCGGCACCCTGGACCTGCAGGCCTTCGCCGCGGTGATCGCCGCGGCGCGGCTGGTCGTCACGGTCGACACCGGCGCCGCGCACCTGGCGACCGCCTACGGGGTGCCGTCGGTCGTGCTGTTCGGCCCGGCGCCGCCCGAGGCGTGGGGGCCCCCGGCGACCGGCCCGCACATCGTGCTCACCGACGCCTCGGTCCGTCGCGGCGACGTCTTCGCCGAGGACCCGGACCCGGCGATCCTGGCCGTGACCGCGGACGACGTGCTCGGCGCGGTGGACCGGCTCCGGGTGACCGCTCAGGCGGCCGGGCGGTAGCGTCGAGCGAGAGCCACCCGGACCTGCCGGACGCTCGGAGGGAGTCCTTCGTGTTCGAAGCCGCGAACATCCGTGACTGGATCGGTCTGCCGGTCGTCGACGAGGCCGACGACAAGGTCGGCACGCTCGAGAGCATCTACTACGACACCGCCACGTCCGAGCCGGCGTTCGGCGCCCTGACCACCGGCGTGGTCGGGTTCCAGAAGCTCGTCTTCGTCCCGCTGTTCGGCGCCACCGTCGCTCCGAAGCACCTGCGTGTGACGTTCCCGAAGAAGCTCGTCAAGGACGCTCCGTCGATCTCGACCGACGGCGAGCTCGACGCCGCGACCGAGCCGGAGCTGTTCCAGCACTACGGGCTGGAGTACCGCACCGGCAGCGGTGGCGAACGCCGACTCGGACGCCGCTGAGCCCGTCCCGCCCCACCGACCGACCCGATCCGACCGACCGATCCGCCGCACCCGCCCGGAGGCCGCAACTGCTCCGCACCGCCCGTACGACGCTGCTCGCCGCCCTGGCGGCGGTCGCCGTCGTCGGGCTGGTGGTGGCCGGTGTCGCGGCGCCGGGGCCGGTGGACTCCGCGTCGGCGGCGCCGATGTGGCCCGTCCCGCAGCCCTACCCGGTGCCGGACGCCCCGACCGAGCCGCTCGCCGACCTCCCGCCGGGCAGCGAGTACGTCGCCCTCGGTGACTCGTACTCCGCCGGCTACGGCCTGGGCGACCGGACCCGGCTGCCCACGAGCGCGTGCGTGCAGTCGGCCCGCGACTACCCGCACCGGCTCGCGGCACGGTTCGGCCTCGACCTGACCGACGTCACATGTGCGGGCGCCACCAGCGAGGACGTCACGACCGGACACCAGTTGAAGGGCGTCCCCCCGCAGATCGAGTCGCTGTCGTCGCGCACCCGGCTCGTGACCCTGACGATCGGCGGCAACGACGCGGACCTGTTCGGCACGGCCGCGTCGTGCCTGGCGATCTCGGCCGACGGCCCGGTGTTCTCCGGACGTGACGCGCCGTCGTGCGAGAGCACGCTCGTGCAGGACGGTGAGGACCAGCTCAGCGTGAAGATCCAGTCGCGGGTCGCGCTCGGGATCGCCGACACCCTCGCAGCGGTGCAACGGGCCGCGCCGAACGCCGTCGTCGTGTTCCTCGGGTACCCGGCGATCTTCCCGGACACCGAGCACACCCCGGCGAAGGGCTGCTTCCGCTCGGCGCTCGACCTCGGCACGCTCGCGGGGTCGTTCCCCTCGGACACCTTCCCCTTCACCGACGACGACGTGGCGTACCTGCACGGCGTGCAGGAGGAGCTCGACGCCGTGTCCGCATCCGCCGCCGACGCCGCCGGGGTCCGGTTCGTCGACGTCCTCGAACGCACCGAGGCCCACTCGGCCTGCGCCCCGCGGGACGAGCGCTACGTCGCCGGCGTCAGCCTGACCGGCTCGAGCGACCTGCGACGCATCGACCTGAAGGCCGGCGCCCTCCACCCGAACGGCCGCGGTGTCGCGTACCTCACCGACCAGATGGCCGACGCGATCCGGGAACTCGCCGGCTGACCCGTCCGGACCCCGCGCTGTCCGTGTGGGCCGCCGGTGGGACGACGCAGACCGGTGCCGCCGTCTCACGGACGACGTCGTGGAGCAGTGCGCCGGACAGCACCCGCACGTGCCCCCGTCCGAGCACCACGAGCGACGCCCGCCGGGTGCGCGATGCGATGGCGTGCCCCGGGTGTCCCTCCACGAGCAGCGGACGGATCCGCACCGCCGGGAACCGCGCGGTCAGGTCCTCGGTGACGCGCTGCAGCAGTTCGGCGTTCCGGGTGCGCCACCGCAGGGGGTCCTCGGCGAAGTCGGTGAGCCCGGTCCGGGTCAGCACCGGCATCTCCCACGCCCGGAGCAGCGTCAGTCGTCGGTGCAGCCGGACCGCCTCGGCGACGGCGATCGAGACGGCCCGTTCGTCGATCGGTTCCTCGACGGCCAGCACCACGTCGCCGTCGATCGGGTGCGGGCCCTCGGGGACGATCACGGTCGGCACGGCCGCGCGGACCGCGACGCGCGCCGGGTCGCCGCCGGCGGTCGAACCCCGTCGGCTCCGGAAGGTCCCGATCACCAGGAGGTCACCGCCGTCGGACTCCTCGACCAGGGCACTGGCGAACGGCCCGGCGTGCCGGTGCACCTCGACGGTGGCTCCGGGCAGGGCGGCGCGAGCGGCCTCGGCCAGGCGGTCGGCGACCGGTCCGGGTCCCTCGATCGCCGGGTCGGCACCGATGATCCGGATCCGCTCGATCCCGCTGTCCGCGCGGGCGGCGATCCACCGCAGCGCCTCGTCGTGCGGCATCGCGGCGTCCGCGGCCAGCGTCACCGTCGTCCATCGTTCGTCCATCCCGATCGGCCTCCTCCATCGCAGGTCCTCCGGGGGCGTCACACGGCGCTCCGTGCGCCACACGGTACTCCCGGCGAGGGCGAGGGGAACCGGCGGTGGAACCGGGCACGTCGGGTGGTGCGCGGCGCGTGTGCGGTGATCCGGGCCTCCCGGCCGGGTCTGCGTAGTCTCGGGGCGTGGTCGTGAGCGCCGGACTGTTGCTGCACCGGACCGGTCCGTCCGGGCCCGAGGTCTTCCTCGCGCACATGGGCGGGCCGTTCTGGCGGAACCGGCCGCGTGCCTGGTCGATCCCGAAGGGGCTGGTCGAGGCGGGCGAGGAGCCGCTCGGCACCGCGCTGCGCGAGTTCGCCGAGGAGATCGGCGTGCCCGCCCCGGTGACCGCCGCTGACCTGACCGACCTGGGGGAGTTCCGCCAGGCGTCGGGCAAGCGGGTGCGGGTCTTCGCGGCACGGGCGTCGGAGTTCTCGGTCGACACCGTGCGGAGCAACACCGTGCGGCTCGAGCTGCCGCGCGGGTCGGGGCGGTTCGTCGAGGTGCCCGAGGTGGACGACGCGCGGTGGGTCGGGCTCGACGAGGCGCGGGAGCTGGTGGTGGCCGGGCAGGTCGCGGCGCTCGACGCCCTGGTCGCGCTGGGTCGCGCTGCTGGCGGTTCCTGACGCGCCGCTCGTGTTCGTCGAGGGGTCACGAACTGTCGTCCGGAGGGCCTCCAGGCGACACTTCTCGGCCACCCGGCGATCGGCGCGCGGTATGTCGTGACCACTCGGCGGGGCCCTCTTGCTCGTGTCGGACACCGGACACGAGCCGCGTCCTCCGGATAGCCTGAGCGGGTGTCGGGTTCTCCGGCCCGACAGCAGGGGAGTACGCATGCGGCGCTGGAGCGCGGTCACAGGTGGGCTGACGGCCCTCGCACTCGGCGCAGGATTCGCGATCGGCGGCGTGACCAGCGCATCGGCCGAGCCGGTCGGCAACTGGGGGACCTTCACCCTCAGCGGAGCGAGCCGGGCGTACACCGGCACGATGACCCTGGCCGGGTTCCCCGAGACGACCTTCACGTCCGACTCCCGGCAGTCGACCGTCGTCAGCGGGGCATCGACGTGGCAGTCCGCCGCGACACCGGCCGGCGAGGTCTACGGGACGAGCCGCGGCCAGACGTACATGAACCAGCGGCCGAACGTCGACTCACCCACGTCCGGCGCCTCGACGACGACCTACACGTTCGCGGAGCCGACGCCAGGCGCGCAGAGCTGGTCGTTCGTGCTCGGCGACGTCGACGCCGACCGGGCGACCATCTCGGCCACCCTCTCCGGGGGCGGCGCCGCGACCGCCGAGCAGCTCGGCTACGAGAGCTCCTACAACTCGTGCTCGGCCGCCGTCGCCGGAGGGCCATCGTGCACCGCGGACCCCGACGGCACCACCGGGCAGGACCTGCCCTCGTGGGACCCCGCCACCCGGACCCTGACGGGGAACACCGGCGCCGTCGACACCGCCGGCGCCACGGCGTGGTTCACGCCGACCGTCTCGCTCGCCAGCCTGACGATCACGTACCAGCAGCGCAGCGGGTTCCCGGTGTACCAGACCTGGTTCGCCAACCGCACCGCCGCGATCACCGGCACGGCGACCCTCGACGGAGCGCCGATCCCCGGCGCGATCGTCCGCGTCACCGCTCCGCGCGGCACCGTGTACACGACGACGACCAACGCCGACGGCACCTACGCGCTCCCGCAGCTGCCGGTCATCGCGAACTACCGCGTCGAGATCACCCCGCCGGACGGCGCCGAGGGTCCTGACCAGCCCACGAGGGTCTCCCTCGCGCAGGCAGGCTCGCCGGGCGGCGTGGACCAGCAGGCCGACTTCGCGTTCACGTCGCCGGAGGACACCGCGTCGGTCATCGGCACCGTGGTCGACGAAGGCGGCCGACCGGTCTCGAACCTCGAGGTCGTCATCACCGACCCGGTCACCGGGGGCGTCCTCTTCGACACCACGACGAACAGCGACGGCGCCTACACCGGCTCGGACCTGCCGGCGGACATCGAGCTCGACGTGTCGGTCGCCGACGAGCCGCCCGTGACCATCACGACCGGCGACGACGACGCGGCACCGGCGGTCCCCGACGAGATCGACGCCCCGGCCGCGGTCGTCGCGACGGTCGCCGGCGTGGTCTCGCTCGACGGTTCACCCGTGCGCGCAGGAGTCGTCGTCGAGCTCGTCGACGACGAGGGCACCCTGGTCGCGGCGACGCAGACCGATGCCGACGGTCGCTACGTCTTCGCCACCGCAGCGGGCACGTACACCGTCCGGACCGAACGGCCCGAACCGGGGGCGACCGGGGCGACGTCGAACACCGGTGTGACGGCCGTCGCCGGCGAGCGTTCTTCGTCCGACCTGCCGTTCGTCTCCGCAGCACCCGCCGCCGAGGTCACGACCGATCAGCCCGGCACCGTCGTCGACACGAACGGCGAACCCGTTCCCGACGTGGAGGTCGTCGCGGCTCCGACGGACCCGCAGTCCGGCGATCCCGTGTCGGTCGTCACGGACGACGACGGTGCGTTCGACCTGACCGGACTGGAACCCACGACCGAGTATGCCGTCTCGGTCGACGTCGAGGGGGCCCCGACGGCGACCGTCGTCACCCCGGAGTCGGGGGCTGCGACGCCGCTGGCGTTCGTCGTGCGGGCTGCAGCGAGTCCGGCTCCGGTTCCGGCTCCCGCGCCGTCGCCGTCGCCGAGCGGCGCGCCTTCGGCGACTCCGACCGACCCCGCCGCCGGGTCGGGCTCCGCACCAGTGTCCGGCCAGGGCGAGGCGAGGGACGGTGGACCGCTCGCCTCCACGGGCGCGGACCTCGGCCCGGGGCTCATCGCCGCCGGGGTGCTCGTGCTGCTCGGTGCGGCGCTGCTGACCTACCGCGCGGTGCGCAACCGCCGCCGTACGGACCACCTGCAGGACTGACCGGGCGGCGGGCGCGGCGGGCGCAGCGGCGGCGTTCGCGGGCGGGTTCGCCGAGGTCGCACGACACGCCGCCCACGTACGCCGAGGGGTCACGAACCGCCGCCCGCCGAACCCGCAGACGACAGTCCAAGCGCCCCCGACGCCCCACCAACGGCAAGTCCTGACCACTCGACGCGCCGACCTCCCACGCCGCCGCAGTCGCACAACACGCCGCCCGGGTACGCCGAGGAGTCACGAACCGTCGCCCGCCGCGCCCGCAGACGACAGTTCAAGCGCCCCCGACGCCCCGCCAACGGCAAGTCCTGACCACTCGACGCGCCGACCTCCCGCGTCCGCCGCAGTCGCACAACGCGCCGCCCGGGTACGCCGAGGGGTCACGAACCGTCGCCCGCCGAGCCCGCAGACGACAGTTCAGGCGCCCCCGATGCCCCACCAACGGCAAGTCCTGACCACTCGACGCGCCCACCGCGCCGACCGACCACTCGACGCGCCGACCTTGCCCACCGCGCCGACCTCGCCGACCGCGCCGACCGGCCGCCGCCCGCGCCGGCCCTCAGCGCGTCCGCGGGCGCCGCACCGAACCCGTGACGACGCCGATCGACCCGGTGACCGTCTGGATCGCCCGCCCGACGACCGGCACCGACGTGGTGACGACCGCGAGCGACGACGTGATGGCCTCGATGGACGAGGTCGACAGGTGCTCCTGCGTGTGCGTGTGCACCGGGAACCCGCGGCGCGCCAGCACGACGACCCCGAGCGCCCCGACCAGCACCGCGCCGCCGGCGAACGGCAGGTACTGCAGCCCGACGATCCCGAGTGCCTGCCCGCCGAACGCTGCGCCACCGGCGATGCCGATGTTCGACGCCCCGTTGACCAGTGCGCCTGCGATGTCGGGGGAGACGCCTCCGGCACGGATCGCCGCGGCCATGAAGAGCGTGCCGGTCGTGCCGTTCGCAGCCATCCACACCCCCGCGACGACCATCGTCCCGATCAGGGAGCCGTGCACGAACGGCATCGTCGCGAAGGCCACGGCCATCACGGCGACCGAGGCGATCAGCGTCTGCCGGGGCGCACGGTCCACGAACATGCCGGCGAGCCAGAGCCCGACGACACCGGTGCCACCGAGCACGAGCAGCGCCCCGCTCACCATGCCGGCGTCGAGCCCGGCGTCGATCGCGTACGGCCCGATGTAGGTGTAGACGACGTAGTGCCCGCCGAACAGGAGCATGTCGGCGATCACGACGGACAGCAGGCCGGTGCGCGCCCAGGCCTTCGGCGACCCGATGTGCGGCGACGAGGCACCGCGGACGGCGGGCAGGAACAGCAGGGCGACGACCGCGAGTGCCGCTGCGGCCACACCGACGGAGAACACGGCCTGGCGCCAGCCGATGTGCTGCGCGACCCAGGTCGCGACGGGCACGCCGAGCACGAACCCGAGCGAGCTGCCCGAGTACACGAAGGCGATCGCCCGCCCGGCGAGCCGCGGCGGCACGATCCGGGTGGCGTACGCCGAGGCGACCGAGAAGAACAGTGCGTGCGCGATGCCGCCGACGACACGTCCGGCGCAGACGACCGCGAAGGACGGTGCGAGCGCGACCATCAGGTTCGACACGGTGTAGCCGACGAGCGTGGCGACGAGCACGGTCTTGCGGGGCAGCTTCGCGGTGAACGCGGTGAGCGGCAGCGCGAGGAGTGCGACGGCCGCGGCGTACACGGTGATGACGATGCCCATGGTGGCCTCGGTCACGCCGAGGTCGGCGCTCATCGTGCCGAGCAGCCCGACGGGCATGAGCTCGGTGGTGATGGCGAAGAACGTGGCCAGTCCGAGCACGGCGATGCCGACGATCGACTGGGTGGTGACGGTGATCGGCCGCGTGTGGGTCGACACGGCCGAGGTGGTGGTGTTGGTGGACACGCTGCTGACCTCCTTGCGAGGCACGGTGGAGCGCGCGACGATGCCGATCGTTCTGACGGCGGTGACCGGGAGGGTCTGCTGGGCGCGCTCGCTGGCGGATGTGGATGATGTGGGTACGACTCCACGACGAGTGCGCTGCTCCAGTGTTGCACGACGGAATGGCGCTCGCGAGGGCCTCCAGCAAATACATCGGAGCGCTCCAACGAAACTCTCAGCTCCGGTCACAGGGACAGCACCGCCACTCAGTACGCGTTCGTCACCCGACCCTGGACTCCACCGCCGCGCAGCTCGATCGTCAGCGTGCCGCTCCTGGACTGCGCGGACATCGACACCGATCCGTGCAGTGCCGCCTGCCGCGGGAAGCACGCCGTCGACGACTCGATGCGGTCCGCCGTCGCCACCAGGCAGATCGTCGACCGGTCCGTCCCGATGCCGGCCCAGACGTTCCAGGGCGTCTCGGCGGTCCCGCCGTCGAGCGCCCGGTTCGTGAAGACCAGTCGCGTCGTGTGCAGACTCACCGGCGCCGCGACCGGCCCCGGCAGCTGGTCGGCGTACGTCTGCGGGACGTCGAGCAGCTGCTCGAGCGTCACCGTCCCCGCCGTCGGCGTGACGCTCGGCGCCGCGGCGACGTCCGGGCGCGCGGTCCCGACGAGTGTTCCGGCCGCGAACGCCACGCCCACCGCGGCAGCCGCACCGCCCGCGATCCACGCGCGTGGACGCTCCGTCCACAGCCAGCGACGCCACCGGGACCGCGCGGTGGGCACGGCCTGGAGGCCCGGCTCACCCCCGCCCTCGACGGTCCCGTCATCGGAGTGGTCACCCCCACCGCCGTCGGTCACCTCCGACACCTCGGCTGCAGCAGGCAGGGCAGCCCCGCTGGCGGGCAAGGACACGGGACCGGCCGCGGGCACCTGCTCGGGCGCGGACGCGGGCTCTGGACCCGACCGTGTCGCGGACGGGAGGGACGTGCGGGCCGGATCCGGGCCTCCCGGCAGTGGATCCCGCGCCGTCGCGACCGCACGCGTGCGGGGTCGCCGTCCGCGTTCCAGGTCCTGCAGGGCGATCCGGGCGCGCGCAGCGTCCGCCGGGCTCGATCCTGCTCCCCAGGCGACGGCCTCGAGCCGTGCCCGTTCCGCTGCCACGTCGTCGTGGGCCATGCGCACTCCCGCTCTGCCGGTCGCGTGGACAGGTCCATCGTGGCACCGCGCAGCCGTGCGCGCGCACCCAGAACGAGGGAGTAGGCGTGGTGCATGAGCACCGACCCCATGCCGCAGCACGACGCCGACGCCGAGACCCTCGAGCCGCTCAGCCACGACACCCAGTCCGGCGAGGCCGACTACGTCGCGACCAGCCCCGGCGGTGCCGGCACGGAACGCCACGTGCCGACCGCCGACGAGGAGCAGGGCCGCGGCACCGAGTACGACCCGGTCGACCAGGGACCGCAGCAGGAGGGCCAGGGCGGCTAGCGGACCACCCGTCGCAGCACGGCGCGTTCGCCGAAGGTCCAGGCCGCACTCGTCACGACGTAGAGCGCGGCGGCGAGCGGTGCGATCGCCGCGAACACGACCGTGATGAACGGCACGTACCGACCCACGGCGGCGGTCGCGGCGGCCCCGGGGACCCCCGGTTCCGGCGTCGGCATCGGGTTCCAGTGGGCGTTCGACCGGCGGCTGAGCTCGACGACGACCGCCAGCACCGCCAGCAGGACCAGCACCACCCAGGCGTGCACCCACAGCGGCGACGTGAGCGTGACGACGAGCGAGTGGCCGAGCGGGACCCCGACGAGCGTCGCCTCCAGCAGGGCGTTCGCGGTGCCGTCGATCGAGGCGTGCGTGAACAGGGCGTAGACGAGCGACACCACGGGTGCCTGCGCCAGGACGGGCAGGCAGCCGGCCAGCGGCGAGACCTTCTCGTCGGTGTACAGCTGCTGCACCGCTCGCTGCAGCCGCTGGGTGTCGCGGCCGTGGCGCTTCCGGAGTGCCGCGAGCCGGGGTGCGAGGCGCCGGCGGTCCCGTTCGGCCCGCACCTGCAGCACGGACAGCGGGACGAGCACCAGGCGGACGGCCAGGGTGAGGAGCACGACGGCGATCGCCGCGGCGAACGAGCCGGCGACGGGGGAGAGCGCCGCGGTGAGGGCGGCGACGAGCTCTGCGCCGCCGTGCAGCAGCGGGCCGACGAGGGGCAGGGTGGACAGGTCCATGACGGTTCCGATCAGTGGTGGGTCAGCGGGGTGCGCGAGCGGCCCGACCACCGGTCGGCGGTCAGGCCGGGGTCGCGACCCCCGGTGCCCGTGAGCGGACGTGTCCGTCGGCGTCGGGGTGGCTCCACCCGATCCGGGTGACCAGGTCGGGGACCGCCGACCGACCCGACACGGCTGCCGATCCGACCCCGAGGACGGCCGCGAGCACCGCGACGAGCAGCCGGGCGAAGACGACGGTCACGGCGACCGCGGTCAGCCCGAGTGCCGCCACCGCCAGCAGGGGCAGCACCCCGGCGGCCGGGTCGCCGAGCACCAGCGCGGCGGTGGCGCGGAGCAGCAGCAGGACGGCGGTCATGGTCCGTTCAGCGTAACGCCCGCGTGCCGTCGAGGACCGGAAGGTGCGGCGGGGGAGGATCACGGCATGACCGCAGGTTCGCCGAGCACCCCAGCGACCGTCGCGCTCGAGACGGCCGGGGTCCCGTACACGCCGCACGTGTACGAGCACCACGAGAGCGCCACCAACTTCGGAGAAGAGGCGGCCGCCGCCCTCGGGCTGCGCGAGGAGCAGGTCTTCAAGACCCTGGTCGTCTCCGTCGACGGCACCCTCGCCGTCGCGATCGTGCCGGTGGCGAACCGGCTCGACCTCAAGGCGATCGCCGCCGCGGTCGGGGGCAAGAAGGCGACGCTGGCCGATCCGGCCCTCGCCGAGAAGCGCACGGGCTACGTCGTCGGCGGCATCAGCCCGGTCGGCCAGAAGACCCGGCTCCGCACCGTGCTCGACGAGTCGGCGCTGTCGTACGCGAGCATCTTCGTGTCCGGCGGACGTCGCGGATTCGACATCGAGGTGGCGCCGACGGACCTCGCGCGGATCACCGAGGCGGTCTCCGCAGCCATCGCGCGGACCTGAGTCGAGTCGCCGCAAGTTTCTTCCGGACCCGGGAATGACCCGAGCCCTCCTGCGTTGCATTGAGTCGAAGGCACTCAAGTTCCCCAGGAGGTCCCTTTGCCAGAGACGTTCGGCCCGACCGGTAGCAACGACTCGTTCGACGAGTTCCTCGCCCGCCTGCTCGCGGCACAGCGCACCGGTGACCAGCAGCGCGTCCGCGCGTTCGGTCGACCGGTCGACATCACCCGGCTGCTCAGCCGCCGGACCCACGAGCTGCTCCAGCACACCGCCGAGTACGCGGTCGCGCAGGGGCAGCGCGAGATCGACGCACTGCACATCCTGCACGTGCTCGTCCGCACCGAACCGTTCGACGCCGTCGTGCGTTCCGCCGGGGTCGACCCCCAGCGACTCGCCGAGGAGATCGAGCAGCGCCTGCCGATGGCGCACGAGGCGCTGGCCGAGCAGACCGGCCGCCCGGCACTGACCGGCACCGCCCAGCGCATCCTCGTCGAGGCGACGCAGGCCGCGCGGGGCTTCGGCAGCACCTACACCGACCCCGAGCACGTCTTCTTCGCGCTCGTGATGGACCAGGAGACCGTGACCGGTCAGCTGCTCGCCAGCGCCGGGATCACCCCGCAGGTCATGCAGGACTACGCCCAGCAGGCCGCGGCAGCAGCACGAGAGGGGCGCCCCATGCCCGGAACACCCGACGCCGTCGGCGCCGATCAGGCCACCGACAGCGACACCCCGACGCTCGACCAGTTCGGCACCGACCTCACCCAGCGCGCCCGTGACGGGCACGTCGACCCGGTGATCGGCCGCGCCGACGAGATCGAGCAGACCGTCGAGATCCTGCTCCGTCGCACCAAGAACAACCCGGTGCTGATCGGTGAGCCCGGCGTCGGCAAGACCGCGATCGTCGAGGGCCTCGCCCAGCGCATCGTCGACGGTGACGTCCCCGCCCTGCTGCAGGGCAAGCGGGTCGTCGCGCTCGACCTGCCCGGCATGCTCTCCGGCACCCGCTACCGCGGCGACTTCGAGGAGCGCCTCACCAAGGCGATGGACGAGATCGCGGCGCACGCCGACGAGCTCATCGTCTTCGTCGACGAGCTCCACACCGTCGTCGGCGCCGGTGGCGGCGGCGAGGGCGGCTCGATGGACGCCGGCAACATCCTCAAGCCCCGGCTCGCCCGTGGCGACCTGCACCTGGTCGGCGCGACCACGCTCAACGAGTACCGCCGGATCGAGAAGGACGCCGCGCTCGAGCGCCGGTTCCAGCCCGTCACGGTGGGGGAGCCGAACGTCGAGGACGCCGTCGCGATCCTGACCGGCCTCGCCCCGCGCTACGAGGAGCACCACGGCGTCGTCTACACGCCCGAGGCACTCCGCGCGGCGGTCGAACTCTCGCACCGCTACGTGACCGACCGGCACCTGCCGGACAAGGCCATCGACCTCATCGACCAGGCCGGTGCACGCCGCCGCCTCGCCCTCTCGGGCGACGTCGACGTCGAGGCACTGCGTGCGCAGGTCGCCGACCTGACGGCCCGCAAGGACCGCGCGGTCGCCGAGGAGCACTACGAGGAAGCGTCCGACCTGCGTGACGAGATCGTCGGACTGGAGGCCCGGATCACCGCCGCCTCGTCGGCGGACGCGAGCCGCGCCTCCCGGCCGGAGTCCGCGGACACCTCGATCACGGAAGGTGACATCGCCGCCGTGGTCTCACGTGCCACCGGGATCCCGGTGACCCGCCTCGGCTCGGCCGACAAGACGCGGCTCGCCGCACTCGAGTCCGAGCTGCACGACCGCGTCGTCGGCCAGGACGACGCCGTGCGGGCGATCGCGAAGGCGGTGCGGCGCAGCCGGACCGGCATGGGTGACCCGCGCCGTCCGGTCGGCAGCTTCCTGTTCCTCGGCCCGACGGGCGTCGGCAAGACCGAACTCGCGAAGGCCCTGGCGTCGTCGCTGTTCGCTGACGAGTCCGCCATGCTCCGCTTCGACATGAGCGAGTTCGGCGAACGCCACACCGTCTCCCGTCTGGTCGGTGCCCCTCCCGGGTACGTCGGCTACGACGAGGCCGGCCAGCTCACGGAGCGTGTCCGCCGCAACCCGTACTCGGTGATCCTGCTCGACGAGGTCGAGAAGGCCCACCCGGACGTCTTCAACCTGCTGCTGCAGGTCCTCGACGACGGCCGGCTCACCGACGGGCAGGGGCGGACGGTCGACTTCCGGAACACCGTCGTCATCATGACGTCGAACATCGGCTCGGAGTTCCTGGCCTCCCGCTCGGGAGCGCTCGGATTCTCCCCGGTCGGTGCGACGGACGGATACGCCGAGGACGACCTGCGGGCTCGCGTGATGGGCAAGCTGCGCGAGGCGATGCGTCCCGAGTTCATCAACCGCATCGACGAAATCGTGCTGTTCCGCAAGCTCGACCGGTCGCAGATCACGTCGATCGTGTCCCTGCTGCTGCAGGACACGGCGCTCCGGCTGGTCGCACAGGACATGCTCCTGTCGGTGTCCGACGCGGCGGTCGACTGGCTCGCCGAGCACGGGTACGAGCCGGAGTACGGCGCCCGCCCGCTCCGTCGGCTCATCCAGCGCGAGGTCGACGACCGCATCGCGACCCTCGTGGTCGAGGGCGGGGTCACCGCGGGTGACACCGTGCGGATCGACGTCGAGGGCGACTCCCTGACGGCGAGCGTCGCGGAGCACGCGGCGGTCTAGTCCGGTCGCACGCGCACACGAAGGCCCGGTACCGATTCGGTACCGGGCCTTCGGCGTGCACGGACCGCCACGGTGTTCGGGAATGCAATTCCGGACGTTTTCCGGAAAAGGGGTTGCGCTCCGAATTGCGGTGCCGATAGTGTTCACTCGTCGCGAACGGTCGAACATTCGACCCGGACGACTCCGCCAGCTCGAGACCGAAAGGGGGCCGACCCATGATGATCACAACGACCACTCCGTTCCGTGGAATCCGTGGACGCGTCGGTACCCCGTTCCGCGTCCGCTGACCCGGGGCGTCCCACTCTCCTGACACCTGTGCCTCCGGGCACCGTGCGCTGAGCCGATCAGGCTCGCGCAGCACCGGTTCGTTCGTCTGCTGAACGGCTCGACGGCCCGTTGATGCGTGCCGTCCGATCTGCGCGGACGACGCCGGAAGAATGTCGGTGGACAGTGCGACGCTCTCGGGGTCGACGAGCATTCCGCGATCGTTGTCCGAACATTTCCGGACCATCCCGGAGTGCATTCTCACGCATTCAATTCCTGCTGCCCGCAACCCGGGCGGATTCGTCATGCCCGACACCCGGGCAGCTCTGCCGTGCCCTGAAGGGGAACACCGTGTCCACGAAGACCACCACCCGTCCACCCGATACCCGCGCGGTGCGCCGCCGGGTCTCACTCGCCGACCGCATCGCACTCCGAGTCGGGATGTCGCTGATCATCTGGAGCCGACGCACCCGCAAGGAGCGGCCCGAGGTCGACCTCGCCACGCTGGCCCGCCTCGAGCGCGAACGCCAGCAGCGCGAAGCCGACTGGATCACCCAGGGCGCCGCCATGCGGATGTGGCGCTGACCGGCGGCACACCGGTGCCTGCGCCGGCCGCGCCGCACGCACGCTCGGTGCGAGGTTCCGTCCACCGTGACCGCCCCTCGGGGTGGCACCACGTCCGGAACCTCGCACCATGCCGGGCACCCCTCGCACCGTGCGGGGCGTCCGGACGCACTCCGGGCCTCCCGTACCGTTGGCGGGTGACCGAAACCGCAGCTGCACTCGTCGAACGCCTCACCGCCCTCGTGCCGGACTTCCCGAAGCCGGGGGTGCTCTTCCGTGACGTGACGCCGGTGTTCTCCGACGCCGTCGCGTTCGGGCGCGTGTGCGAAGCACTCGCGGCACCGTTCGCGGTCGGAGCCGGGTTCGACGCCGTCGCCGGCATCGAGGCCCGCGGCTTCGCGCTGGCCGGGGGCATCGCCGCCCAGCACCAGGTCGGTGTGCTCACCGTGCGCAAGGCGGGCAAGCTCCCCGGCGAGGTCCTCAGCGAGCAGTACGCGCTGGAGTACGGCGAGGCCGAACTCGAACTTCGCCCGGGCCAGCTGCCCGCGGGCACGCGGGTGCTCGTCGTCGACGACGTCCTGGCCACCGGGGGCACCGGAGCCGCCACCATCACGCTGCTCGAACGGGCCGGGTACCAGGCGATCGGCTTCGCCGCCCTGCTCGAGCTCGACGGCCTGGACGGGCGCGAGCGTCTCGAGCCCCGGCTGCCCGTCGCGACGCTCGGCGCCGTGCCGGCCTGAGCGCGGGCGACCGCACGGTCCCCGCGGGCGTCCGCACGCGAGCACGTCTCGCACTAGTCTTGACGCACCATTTCGATCGAGGAGTCCCATCATCGTGACCGAGTCAGTCGCACCCGCGCCCGCCGAGCTTCCCCAGGCACCCGAGCCCCGGACCGCGACGACGACCACGACCGGCACCGAGCTCTTCGACGGTGAGCGCGGCGTCGTCGCGATCCGCGTCGACGGTGTCCTGAAGGACCTCGCAGCGGACGTGCAGGCCGGCGAGACCGCCGAGGCCGTCACCCTGCAGGAGCAGGACGGGCTCGACATCCTCCGGCACTCGGCCGCCCACGTGCTCGCGCAGGCCGTGCAGCAGATCAACCCGGACGCCAAGCTCGGCATCGGGCCGCCCGTCACCGACGGCTTCTACTACGACTTCGACGTCGCCGAGCCCTTCACCCCCGAAGACCTCAAGGCGATCGAGAAGGGCATGGACCGCATCGTCAAGCAGGCCCAGCGCTTCCGTCGCGTGGTCGTCACCGACGAGCAGGCACGCGAGCTGATGGCGGGGGAGCCCTACAAGCAGGAGCTCATCGGCCTCAAGGGTGCGGCGACCGACGGTGACTCCGGCGAGAGCGTCGAGGTCGGTGCCGGCGAGCTCACCGTGTACGAGAACGTCGACCCGAAGTCGGGCGAGGTGCTCTGGCAGGACCTCTGCCGCGGCCCGCACGTCCCGCACACCCGGTGGATCGGCAACGCCGCCAAGCTCATGCGCGTCGCCGCTGCGTACTGGCGCGGCTCCGAGAAGAACCCGCAGCTGCAGCGCATCTACGGCACCGCCTGGCCCGACAAGGACCAGCTCAAGGCGTACCTGGTGCGCCTCGAGGAAGCCGCCAAGCGCGACCACCGCAAGCTCGGCGCCGAACTCGACCTGTTCTCGTTCCCCGACGAGATCGGTTCCGGCCTGGCGATCTTCCACCCGAAGGGCGGCATCATCCGCCGCGAGATGGAGGACTACTCGCGCCGTCGGCACGAGGAGAACGGCTACTCCTTCGTCTACACGCCCCACATCACCAAGGGCGACCTGTTCGAGACCTCCGGGCACCTCGGCTGGTACAAGGACGGCATGTTCCCGGCCATGCACATGGACGAGGCGAAGGACGAGGACGGCAACGTCACGCGTCAGGGTGCCGACTACTACCTCAAGCCGATGAACTGCCCGATGCACATCCTGGCGTACCGGTCGCAGCCCCGTTCCTACCGTGACCTGCCGCTCCGGATGTTCGAGTTCGGCACGGTCTACCGCAACGAGAAGTCGGGCGTCATCCACGGGCTGACCCGCGTGCGCGGGATGACCCAGGACGACGCACACATCTTCACCACGCAGGAGAAGATGAAGGAGGAGCTGACCACGACCCTCGAGTTCGTGCTCTCGCTCCTGCGCGACTACGGCCTCGACGACTTCTACCTCGAGCTCTCCACCAAGGACCCGGAGAAGTACGTCGGCGACGACGAGGTCTGGGACGTCGCGACGAACACTCTGCGCGAGGTCGCCGAGGAGTCCGGTCTCGAACTCGTGCCCGATCCCGCCGGCGCCGCGTTCTACGGCCCGAAGATCTCGGTGCAGGCCCGCGACGCCATCGGTCGCACCTGGCAGATGTCGACCGTGCAGCTCGACTTCAACCTGCCGGAGCGCTTCGGTATCGACTACACCGCGGCCGATGGCTCCCGCCAGCGTCCGGTGATGATCCACCGCGCGCTCTTCGGCTCGATCGAGCGCTTCTTCGGGGTGCTCACCGAGCACTACGCGGGTGCGTTCCCGGCGTGGCTGTCGCCCGTCCAGGTCGTCGGCATCCCGGTCGCGGCCGAGTACGGCGACTACCTCGACGAGGTCATCGCGAAGCTCCGAGCGAACGGCGTGCGCGCCGAGGTCGACCACTCGGACGACCGCATGCAGAAGAAGATCCGCACGCACACCAAGGCGAAGGTGCCGTTCCAGCTCATCGCCGGCGGCGACGACCGCGACGCCGGTGCCGTCAGCTTCCGCTTCCGCGACGGCCGCCAGGACAACGCGGTGCCCGTCGACGAGGCCGTGGACCGCATCCTCACCGCGATCCGCGAGCGCGCGCAGGTCTGATGGCACCGTCGGGAGGCCCGGAGCAGGCCGCGGGGACCGGTCACGTCGACGACGTGGCCGGTCCCACCACCGCCGCACGCTCCGAAGGCGCGGACACCGATCCGCTGGTGATCCGCGACGCGGCCACCGGTGCAGCCGTCCCGGACGCGTTCCAGCGGCTCTGGAACCCGCACCGGATGGCCTACATCGACGCGGGCCGCGAAGGCCGGGGTCGCGGGCACGACGACGACTGCCCGTTCTGCGAAGCCCCGCGGATGTCCGACGAGGACGCCCTGATCGTGGCCCGGGGCGAGCACGCCTACGTGCTGCTCAACCTGTTCCCGTACAACAACGGGCACCTGCTCGTCTGCCCGTACCGGCACGTCCCGCTCTACGACGAGGCGACGCCGGACGAACTGCGCGAGATCGGCGAGCTGACGCAGACCGCGATGCGGGTGCTGCGCGAGGTCTCGCACTGCGACGGCTTCAACATCGGCATGAACCAGGGCGAGGTCGCCGGTGCCGGAGTGGCCGCACACCTGCACCAGCACATCGTTCCGCGGTGGCAGTCGGACGCGAACTTCTTCCCGATCATCGCCCGCACGAAGTCGATGTCGCAGTTGCTCGGCGAGACGCGTCGACTCGTCGCCGACGGGTGGCCCCGGGCGCACTAGACTGGTCGGCATCATGAGCGACAGCACCAGCACCTCCGGCACCCCTGGCACCTCGATCACCGGCTCCGACCGCGTCAAGCGCGGCCTCGCCGAGATGCTCAAGGGCGGCGTGATCATGGACGTCGTCGACGCCGAGCAGGCCCGCATCGCGGAAGAAGCCGGCGCGACCGCCGTCATGGCCCTCGAGCGCGTCCCCGCCGACATCCGTGCGCAGGGCGGCGTCGCCCGCATGTCCGACCCCTCGATGATCGAGGAGATCATCGCCGCGGTGTCGATCCCCGTCATGGCGAAGGCCCGCATCGGTCACTTCGTCGAGGCGCAGGTGCTGCAGGAGCTCGGCGTCGACTACATCGACGAGTCCGAGGTGCTGTCGCCGGCCGACTACGTGAACCACATCGACAAGTGGAAGTTCACCACCCCCTTCGTCTGCGGTGCCACCAACCTGGGCGAGGCGCTCCGTCGCATCACCGAGGGCGCGGCCATGATCCGTTCCAAGGGCGAGGCCGGCACGGGTGACGTGTCCGAGGCCACCAAGCACATCCGCACCATCACCAAGGAGATCGCGGCGCTCCGCAACCTGCGTGACGACGAGCTCTACGTCGCCGCCAAGGAGCTCCAGGCCCCGATCGACGTCGTGCAGGAAGTCGCCCGCACCGGCAAGCTCCCCGTCGTCCTCTTCACCGCCGGTGGTGTCGCCACCCCGGCCGACGCCGCGATGATGATGCAGCTCGGCGCCGACGGTGTCTTCGTCGGGTCCGGCATCTTCAAGTCCGGCGACCCGGCGGCCCGTGCCGCCGCGATCGTCAAGGCGACGACGTTCCACGACGACCCCAGGGTCATCGCCGAGGTCTCCCGTGGTCTGGGCGAGGCGATGGTCGGCATCAACGTCGCCGACGTCCCCGCACCGCACCGCCTCGCCGAGCGTGGCTGGTAGTCCGACGACCGGCGCTCGGCCCCGCATCGGGGTCCTGGCGCTGCAGGGTGACTTCCGCGAGCACATCGCCTCGCTGACCGAGCTCGGCGCCGACGTGGTGCCGCTCCGTCGGGCAGAGGAGATCGAGACCCTCGACGGTGTCGTGATCCCCGGGGGCGAGTCGAGCGTGATGGACAAGCTGTCCCGCGCGTTCGGCGTCGCCGATCCCCTCGCCGACGCGATCCGCGGTGGCCTGCCCACCTACGGCACCTGCGCCGGCATGATCATGCTGTCGTCGCGGATCACCGACGGCATCAGCGGTCAGCGGACCCTCGACGTGCTCGACACCACCGTGCGCCGCAACGCGTTCGGTGCGCAGAACGACTCGTTCGAGATCGACATCCCGATGCCCGACCTCGGTGAGGCCCCGGTGCACGCGGTGTTCATCCGGGCCCCCGTGGTGGAGCAGCGCGGCGACGACGTCCACGTCCTCGGCGTACTGCCCGACGGGCAGGTCGTGGCGGTGCAGCAGGGCAACGTCATCGCCAGCGCGTTCCATCCCGAGGTCGCCGGCGAGGACCGCTTCCACCGCCGGTTCCTCGACCTGGTGCGCAGCGCCTGAGGCGTGACCGCCCGCCCGCCGCACCGGCGGGACGGAAGCCGCGCCGCGCCTCCAGGCCGGTGTTCGGCCCACAGGGCCGCTAAACTGAGCGGGACTTTCCGCAATACGCAAGGAGAACCGTGTCCGGGCATTCCAAGTGGGCAACGACCAAGCACAAGAAGGCGGTCATCGACCAGCGCCGTGCCAAGTCGTTCGCCAAGCTGATCAAGAACATCGAGGTCGCCGCGAAGATGGGCGGTGCCGACATGTCCGGCAACCCGACCCTGGTCGACGCCGTGCAGAAGGCGAAGAAGACCTCGGTCCCCAACGACAACATCGACCGCGCCGTCAAGCGCGGTGCGGGTCTCACGGGCGAGACCATCGAGTACACGACGATCATGTACGAGGGCTACGGCCCCAACGGCGTCGCGATGCTCATCGAGTGCCTCACGGACAACAAGAACCGTGCTGCGGCCGAGGTCCGGACCGCGATGTCGCGCAACGGCGGCACCATGGCCGACCCGGGCAGCGTCGCCTACAACTTCTCGCGCAAGGGCGTCATCTCGGTCACGAAGACGGACGGCCTCGACGAGGACACCGTGATGACCGCGGTGCTGGACGCCGGGGTCGAGGACGTCATCGACCAGGGCGGCGGCTTCGAGATCATCACCGAGGCGAGCGACCTGGTCGCCGCCCGCACAGCCCTGCAGGACGCCGGCATCGACTACGACTCCGCCGACGCCGAGTTCGTCCCGGGCCTCAAGGTGCCGGTCGACGCCGAGACCGCCCGGAAGGTGTTCCGCCTGATCGACGCGCTCGAGGACTCGGACGACGTGCAGAACGTCTACTCGAACTTCGACATCCCCGCGGACGTCCAGGCCGAGCTCGACGAGGACGAGGGCGAGTAACCGTGCTCCGTGTGCTCGGGGTGGACCCCGGGCTCACCCGGTGCGGCGTCGGCGTCGTCGAGGTCGCGCCGAACCGGCGCGCACGACTCGTCCACGTGACGGTCGTGCGCACCCCGCCGGACATGCCGCTCGAGCAGCGGCTGCTCCGCATCGCGGACGGCATCGCCGCCGAGATCGACGAGCACCACCCCGATGCGGTCGCCGTCGAGCGGGTGTTCGCACAGGCGAACGTCCGCACCGTGATGGGCACCGCGCAGGCGGCCGGCCTGGCGCTGCACGCCGCGGCCGCCCGCGGCCTGCCCGTCGGGCTGCACACGCCGTCCGAGGTCAAGGCCGCCGTCACCGGCTACGGCAACGCCGACAAGCGTCAGGTGCAGACCATGATCGCGCGCGTGCTCGGGCTCGCCGAGGCCCCGAAGCCGGCCGACGCCGCCGACGCGCTCGCGTTGGCCGTGTGCCATGCCTGGAGGCTCGGATCACCCGACGCCGCCGGCTCGCGTGCCACGAACCTCACCCCCGCACAGCGCGCCTGGCGGGACGCCCAGGGCGGCACCGTCGACTCGCCGCTGGCCCGCGCGGCCGCCGCCGCAGCACGCCCGCAGCGTGGCAGGTCGGCGTCGTCGGTGGGCGGCCCTAGGCTCGGAACATGATCGCGAGTCTCCGGGGCACCTGCATCGACATCGCCGGCTCGGCCGTGGTGATCGAGGTCGGGGGAGTCGGGTACGCCGTCACCGTGACCCCCGCACACGCGCTCACGATGCGCCACGGGTCCGAGGTGTTCGTGCGGACCGCCATGATCGTGCGCGAGGACGAGCACCTGCTCTTCGGCTTCGAGTCGACCGACGCGCTGCAGGTGTTCGACCTGCTCCGTGGGGTATCAGGTGTCGGTCCGAAGTCCGCGATGGGCGTCCTGGCCCACATGGATCCGGCGCAGATCGCGAACGCCGTCGCGAACGAGGACGACGGCGCGTTCCGCAAGGTCTCCGGCATCGGCCCGAAGACCGCCAAGCTCATCATCGTCGCGCTCTCCGGCAAGCTCGTGGCCTTCGAGCAGGCTGCCGTGGTCGCCGCCGCACGGGGGACCGCAGTCCACCCCGCCGCGGTCGACGTCGTCTCGGCGCTCATCGGCCTCGGCTGGCGCGAAGACGCGGCACAGGCCGCGGTCGACGACGCCGTCGCCAACGAGCCCGGTGCCGCCGCGATGGGTACCCAGGCTCTGCTCCGCGCCGCCCTCGGTGCGCTCCGACCCGCGGCAGCCGGCCGGTGAGCGGCATCACGTCCGCCGGCGCCGAATCGCAGGAAGAACTCGCGTTCGAAGGCGCGCTCCGTCCCCGCTCGCTCGACGAGTTCGTCGGGCAGCGCAAGGTCCGTGGGCAGCTCGACCTGCTCCTCAAGGCCGCGGGCATGCAGGAGCGCACGCCGGACCACATCCTGATGGCGGGTCCTCCCGGCCTCGGCAAGACCACGCTCGCGATGATCGTCGCGCACGAGACCGGGCGACCGCTGCGCATGTCGAGCGGCCCGGCGATCCAGCACGCCGGAGACCTCGCCGCCGTGCTGTCGTCGCTGGTGCCGGGCGAAGTGCTGTTCATCGACGAGATCCACCGCATGGCCCGCTCGGCAGAAGAGATGCTCTACCTGGCGATGGAGGACTTCCGCATAGACGTGATGGTGGGCAAGGGTGCCGGTGCCACGAGCATTCCCCTCGACCTCGCACCGTTCACGCTCGTCGGCGCCACCACCCGGGCCGGCCTGCTGCCGAACCCGCTGCGCGACCGCTTCGGGTTCACCGCCCACCTCGAGTTCTACGAGAAGGACGAGCTCGAGCAGGTCCTGATCCGAGCGGCCCACCTGCTCGAACTCGACATCGACCGGACCGCCCTGCGCGAGATCGCCGGACGCTCCCGTGGCACCCCGCGCATCGCGAACCGCCTGCTCCGCCGGGTGCGCGACTACGCCCTCGTGCACCGCACCTCCGACGGCATGGCCGCGGTCCAGGGTGCGCTCGACCTGTACGACGTCGACGAACTCGGCCTCGACCGCCTCGACCGTGCCGTCGTCGAGACCATGCTGACGCGGTTCGACGGGGGTCCGGTCGGCCTGAACACCCTGGCCGTCTCCGTCGGCGAGGAATCCGAGACGATCGAGTCGGTCGTCGAACCGTTCCTCGTCCGCGTCGGACTCGTGACCCGCACCCCCCGCGGGCGCATCGCGACACCGCGGGCCTGGCGACACCTCGGCCTCACCCCGGGGCAGGGCGACGGCGGGCAGCCCGGGCTCTTCGACGACCCGGAATCCACCGTCTGACCGCCGATCAGTCGGGTGACATGCCACGGACACCGGCGTGCCCTAGACTGCTACGGCCCGAAACCGAGCAACCAGAGAAGGCAACGCATCATGGGTCAAGAAGTCATCCTCATCGTCATCGTCGTGGCGTTCGCGGCCTTCATGTTCTACAACAGCCGCAAGCGCAAGAAGCAGCAGGCCGAACTCGTGGACAAGATGGTCCCGGGCGCGAAGGTCATGCTGTCCTTCGGCCTCTACGGCACGCTCCTCTCCGTGAACGAGGAGAAGGTCACCGCTGACGTCGAGATCGCACCGGGGACCATCGTCACCGTGCACCGTCAGACCCTGTCGCGCGTCGTCGACGACAACGCGTCGGACGTCGAGACCACCACGACCACCGAGGACGAGCCGAAGCCGGTGGCCGAGCTCAACGGTGAGCCGGTCTACGGCGAGCGGGTCGACACCGACCGTGTCGACGAGACCGACGCCACGAAGCGCAAGTCCGACGACTGACGCCCTCGGCCGCCGGGTCGTCTGACCCGGCGGCCTCCCTCTGCCGTCGCACGGTGTGCCGACGGTCCTGAACAGAAAGACGAGACGACCGGTGGCACGATCGACACCCGTCAAGAAGGCGCTGCGCTCGCTCACCTGGTTGGTGATCCTGATGGCGATCCTCGCCGGCGTGAACACCGCCGCGTCGATCCTCGCCGGCTCTTCGAAGGACGACACCGACAAGTGGTACCAGGGCGCGAGCTGGGTCCCCGAGCTGGCTCTGGACCTGCAGGGCGGCACGCAGCTGACCCTGGCAGCGCAGAACACCGAGGGCGACTCCGTCACCTCGCAGCAGCTGCAGCAGGCGGTGAACATCATCCGCCAGCGCATCGACGCCACCGGTGTCTCCGAGTCGGAGATCAACACCCAGGGCGCGAACAACATCGTCGTCTCGATCCCGGGTCGCCCCGACAAGGCCACGATCGACCGCATCGAGGCAGCGGCCAAGCTGACCTTCCGTCCGGTGCTCTTCACCGAGGCCGCGACGAACTCCGCCGTCGGTGACGACGGCAAGGGCACCGCATCGGCCACGCCGTACTCGCCGCCGGCCTCGCTCGCCGCGACGCCGAGCGCGAAGCCGACCAACGCGAGCGACCTGAACTGGGTCACGCCGAAGCTGCAGGACCTGTACACCAACTACAACTGCGCGGCTCCGGACGACGTCACCACGGCGCCCGACGACGAGCCCCTGGTCACCTGTGACCAGGACGGCGCGGGGAAGTACATCCTCGGACCGGTCGAGGTCTCCGGTGCCGACATCAGCAACGCCACCTCCGGTCTCGCCACGGACTCGCAGGGCACGTCGACGGGCCAGTGGGCCGTCAACCTGACGTTCAACGGCGAGGGCTCGAAGGACTTCCGCACCGTCACGAACCGTCTCGTCTCGCTCCAGCAGCCGCAGAACCAGTTCGCGATCGTGCTCGACGGTTCGGTCATCACCGCGCCGACGACGAACTCCGCGATCACGAACGGCAAGGCACAGATCACCGGGTCGTTCACGGCCGAGTCGTCGAAGACCCTGGCCGACCAGCTGAAGTACGGTGCGCTGCCGATCAACTTCCAGGTGCAGTCGAACGAGAACATCTCGGCGACGCTCGGCACCGCGCAGCTCATCGGTGGCCTCGTCGCCGGTCTGATCGGTCTGATCCTGGTGATCATCTACTCGGTCATCCAGTACCGGGCCCTGGCGTTCGTCACCGTGCTGTCGCTCGGGATCGCCGCGGTGCTCACCTACCTGGTGATCGCGATCATGTCGTGGCGTGTCGACTACCGCCTCTCGTTGGCGGGTGTGGCGGGTCTGATCGTCGCGATCGGCATCACGGCGGACTCGTTCATCGTCTACTTCGAGCGCATCCGTGACGAACTCCGCGACGGCCGTGCCCTCGAGAGCGCGGTCGAGTCCGGCTGGAAGCGTGCACTCCGCACGATCCTGGCGTCCGACGCGGTGAACTTCCTCGCCGCCGTCACGCTCTACGTGCTCGCGGTCGCCGACGTGAAGGGCTTCGCGTTCACGCTGCTCCTCACGACCCTCATCGACATCGTGGTGGTCGCGCTCTTCACCCACCCGATGATGCAGCTCATCGCCCGCAGCCGGTTCTTCGGCGAGGGCCACCGGTTCAGTGGTCTCGACCCGGCAGCTCTCGGTGCCGTCTACCGGGGGCGCGCACAGTTCCGCGCACCCGTCGTGGACGGCAAGCGCCAGCGCAGTGCCGGTGAGGCACAGCGCCGACAGACGATCGCGGAGCGGAAGGCCCAGCAGGCCTCCGGCGACAACGGCTCGACGCCGGACGGGAAGGACGACTGATGGCCAGCTTCAGCCAGTTCGGCAGCGACCTGTACACGGGGAAGCGGTCGTACGACATCATCGGGCGCCGGAAGACCTGGTACCTCATCGCCCTCGCGATGATCGTGATCTCGCTCGTCACCCCGTGGCTCCGTGGCGGGTACCAGCTCGGCATCGAGTTCACCGGCGGCTCGGAGTTCACGATCTCCGACGTCAAGACGCTCGACCAGAACCTCGCCACCGAGACCGTCGAGGACGTCGTCCCGGAGTCGATCCCGCGCGTCTCGCAACTCGGCACGCACGGCATCCGCGTGCAGACCGGGCAGCTCACCGACCGGCAGACGACCGAGGTGCAGGACGCCCTGGCGAAGGCCTACGACGTCCCGGAGAGCCAGGTCGCCGCGACCTTCATCGGCGCGACGTGGGGTGCCGACGTGCTCGCGCAGGCCATCCGTGGTCTCGTGATCTTCCTCGCCCTCGCCGCGGTCTTCATGACGCTGTACTTCCGCACCTGGAAGATGTCGCTGTCCGCGATGGCCGCGCTGCTGCACGACCTGCTCATCACCGCCGGCGTGTACGGCATCGTCGGGCTCGAGGTCACGCCCGCGGCGGTGATCGGGTTCCTGACGATCCTCGGGTACTCGCTCTACGACACCGTGGTGGTCTTCGACAAGGTGCGCGAGAACACCGCGCAGGAATCGATCCGGACGTTCAAGCAGTCGGTCAACCTCGCGGTGAACCAGACCCTCGTCCGATCGATCAACACCTCGGTCGTGGCGCTGCTGCCGGTCGCGGCGATCCTCTTCATCGGGTCGTACGTGCTCGGCGCCGGTACCCTGCGCGACATCTCGCTCGCGCTGTTCATCGGCATCATCGTCGGCACCTACTCGACGATCTTCATCGCGTCGCCGATGTACGCGCAGCTGCGCGAGAACGAACCGAAGATCAAGGAGTCGGACGCCAAGAAGACCCAGGCGGCCGAGAAGCGCCGGCGTGAGGTCGACGCGGCAGAGGCGAACGTCTGATGCCCATCGAGATCCAGCAGATCGACGTCGCCGAGGCCCAGCGCCGCATCGACGCCGGAGCCCGGCTGTTCGACGTCCGCGAGCAGGGGGAGTGGGACGAGGTCCACGCTCCCCAGGCCACGCTCGTGCCGATGTCGGAGTTCGTGGACCGCTGGCAGGAGATCGACGGCGGCGACCAGCCGGCCATCATCGTCTGCCACTCCGGCGGCCGGTCGTCGCGCATCGTCGCGGCGCTCGAGCAGTCGGGCGTGCCTGCCGTCAACCTCTCCGGCGGCATGCTCGCCTGGGAGCAGGCGGGGGCGCCGGTGGAGCGCGACGCCCAGGGCGAACCGCGTCACGGGCACTGACCGGGGACGCGTAGTCTTGTCGGATCGAGCTCGGATCGAGCTCTCGGACCGAGTCCTGGGAGGCGCATCATGACGGACACCCGCGAAGAGCCGTCCGCGCCGAGCCGCCCGGGTTCCGCCCCGCGGCCCTCGAGCCCGATCGGTCCGAACACCACCGGCAACCTCGGTTCCCTCCGCTCGCTGCTGCCGCGCCTGTTCTCGCGCGCCCAGCCGGCCGGCGCGGTGGACACGCTGATCCGCACGGTCCGCTCGCACCACCCCAAGGCCGATGTGACACTCATCGAGCGTGCGTACTCGGTCGCCGAGCGCGCGCACGACGGTCAGAAGCGCAAGTCCGGTGAGCCGTACATCACGCACCCCGTCGCGGTCGCGCAGATCCTGGCCGACCTCGGCATCGGCACGATCACCATCGCGGCCGCGCTCCTGCACGACACGGTGGAGGACACCGACTACCAGCTCGACCAGCTGCGGGCCGACTTCGGCGACGAGATCGCGATGCTGGTCGACGGCGTCACCAAGCTCGACAAGGTCAAGTACGGCGACAGCGCGCAGGCCGAGACCGTCCGCAAGATGGTCATCGCCATGTCGAAGGACATCCGCGTCCTCGTCATCAAGCTCGCCGACCGCCTGCACAACGCCCGCACGTGGGGCTTCGTCGAGTCGGCCTCCGCCACGCGCAAGGCGAAGGAGACGCTCGAGATCTACGCGCCGCTCGCGCACCGGCTCGGCATCCAGATGATCAAGCTCGAGCTCGAGGACCTGTCGTTCGCGGTCCTGCACCCCAAGCTCTACGTCGAGATCGACAGCCTGGTCAAGGAACGCCAGCCGAAGCGCGAGCAGTTCGTCCAGAACGTCATCGGCACCCTGAAGAAGGACCTGAAGGCCGCCAAGGTCCGCGGCGACGTCATGGGCCGGCCGAAGCAGTACTACTCGATCTACCAGAAGATGATCGTGCGGGGTCGTGAGTTCGATGAGATCTACGACCTCGTCGGCATCCGCGTGCTCGTGCCGACCGTGCGCGACTGCTACGCCATGCTCGGCTCGGTGCACGCCCGCTGGACCCCGCTGCCCGGTCGCTTCAAGGACTACATCGCGACCCCCAAGTTCAACCTGTACCAGTCGTTGCACACCACGGTGCTCGGACCGCAGGGTCGTGCGGTCGAGATCCAGATCCGTACGCACGAGATGCACCAGCGCGCCGAGTTCGGTGTCGCCGCCCACTGGAAGTACAAGCAGCGCGCTGCCGGCCGTGACGCCGGTACCTCGTCGACCACGGACGACCAGGACATGGCGTGGCTCGCCCACATCACCGACTGGCAGGCCGAGACCAGCGACCCGGGCGAGTTCCTCGACTCCCTTCGCTACGAGATCGGTGCCAAGGAGACCTACGTCTTCACGCCGCAGGGCAAGGTCATCGGTCTCCCCGCCGGAGCCACTCCGGTCGACTTCGCCTACGCGGTGCACACCGAGATCGGCCACCGCACGATGGGTGCGAAGGTCAACGGCCGCCTCGTCCCGCTCGAGAGCCAGCTGTCCAGCGGCGACGTCGTCGAGATCTTCACGTCGAAGAACCCCGACTCCGGCCCCTCGCAGGACTGGCTGCAGTTCGTCCGCAGCCCCCGCGCGCGCAACAAGATCAAGCAGTGGTTCACCAAGGAGCGCCGCGAAGAGGCGATCGAGCAGGGTCGCGACGCCATCGCCCGAGCGATGCGCAAGCAGAACCTGCCGCTCCAGCGCATCATGAGCCAGGACAGCATCGCCGAGGTCGCCTCGTCGATGCGGTACGAGGACGTCTCCGCCCTGTACGCCGCCATCGGCGAAGGCCACGTCTCGACGCAGTCGGTGATCGAGAAGGTCCTCGGCAACGTCCAGACCGAGACCGAGACGGACGAGCCCGAACTCGCGTTCCCGCGCCAGGTCACCAGTCGTCAGCTGCGCACGAGCGACAGCGGCGTCTTGGTCCGCGGTGCGCCCGACATCCTCGTCAAGCTCGCGAAGTGCTGCACGCCGGTGCCGGGCGACCAGATCGTAGGCTTCATCACCCGTGGCCAGGGCGTCTCGGTGCACCAGTCGTCGTGCACCAACGTGAAGTCGCTCATGAACGAACCCGACCGGATGATCGAGGTCGAGTGGGCTCCGTCGTCGAAGTCGGTGTTCCTGGTGCAGATCCAGATCGAGGCGCTCGATCGGTCGGGCCTGCTCAGCGACGTCACCCGTGTGTTGACCGACCACCACGTGAACATCCTGTCCGCGACGGTGTCGACCTCGTCCGACCGTCTCGCGCTGAGCCGGTTCGTGTTCGAGATGGGCGACACCATCCACCTCGACCGCGTGCTGAACGCGGTGCGACGCATCGACGCCGTCTACGACGTCTACCGCGTCAGCGCCGGCTAGCGGCAGGGCCCCGCGCGGCCCGTCCGTCGGCCGTCGCCCGTCGACCGGTCATGACTCGTCGCACGGGCACCGTCGACCGGTCACGAACCGTCGACTGCGGCCCTGCCAACCGACAGTTCGCGACCACTCGGCGACCGCGAGCGGGGTGCCCTGACCGCTCGCACGCTCCGACCGGAGGCCCGTAGCAACCCCACCCGGCGCCTCCCGGCCCTTCCTGCCCGTCGCCCGTCGCCCGTCGACCGGTCACGACTCGTCGCACGGGCACCGTCGACCGGTCACGAACCGTCGACTGCGACCCTGCCAACCGACGGTCCGCGACCACTCGGCGAACGCGAGCAGGGTGCCCTGACCGCTCGCACGCGCCGGACCGGAGGCCCGTGGCAGCCCCGCCCGGCGCCTCCCCTCCCGCCCGTCGACCGTCGGCCGTCGACCGGCCACGACTCGTCGCACGGGCACCGTCGACCGGTCACGAACCGTCGACTGCGACCCTGCCAACCGACAGTCCGCGACCACTCGGCGAACGCGAGCGGGGTGTCGTGACCACTCGGCGAACGCACCCGCGACGCACTAGCGGCCAGCGCCCCCAGCCGCATCCGGCAGCCCCCGCAACCGACGCTCGGCCTGCCGCACCATGGGGATCGTCCCGAGGGACCTCAGGCGCGCCTGCAGCTCGGCAGCGGTGACCGCCCCGATCGCGAGCAGCCCGTGCACGGCCGTCGCCTCGGCCACCCCGAACGCACCGGCCGTCGGCCCCGGCGTCCGGAGCAGGTCGACCGCGGTCCGCGCCGGCAGCGTGACCCGCAGCCGCGACAGCTCGACGGTGTCGTCGACGTCGATGCGGACCTCCCGCAGGCGGACGTCCGGACCGACGTGCACGCGGACCTGCGGCGGGATGCAGGCCTCGAGCGGCGCCGGCGGCCGGGACACCGCACCCCAGATCCACGCGGCGGTCAGGGTGCAGGCGATCAGGCGCGCGTCCCGCAGGACCCATGCGGCAGCGGCGGCGCGCAACGACGGCGTCTGCGGTTCGGCAGGGGAGGCCCAGCACGGACCGACGGCGACCAGCTCGCCGGCCAGGACCGCCGCACGCAGCTCGGGATCCGGCCAGTCGTCACTGGTCAGCAGTCGCAGGCGGGGCACCCGCACATCCTGCCCGACCTGCGCGCGCGACCGACAGGCCTGTGGACAAGCGACGGACCGGCCGGGAGGCTCGTGGCGGGCCCGCACCGCGCCTCCAGGCGGTCGCCGGTCACGTCCACGGCGTGGGTCGCGTCCACGACGCACCCAGCCGACGGCCGCGCGCCGGATCGGACGCGGCCGGACGCGACGCGCGCGCTCAGCGCAGGACGTCGGCGCGGTGCACGAGCGCCGCGGCACCGATGAGCGGACCGTCCTGGGACAACCCGGTCGGCACGATCTGCACCTTCGTGACGAACCCGAACTCCACGCGCTCCGCCACGGCCTGCCGGGCGTACTCGAACAGGTCCGGCGTGACGTGCGAGAACCCGCCGCCGATGGCGACGATCTCGAGGTCGACCAGGCTCGTGGCGGCGGCGATGGCCTGCCCGAGGGCACGGCCGCTCCGCTGGACCGCGGCGACGGCGATCTCGTCGCCGGCGGCGTACGCGGCCGAGAGCTCCTCGCCGGTCGTGCCCGCGAAGCCCTGACGACGTGCCCAGGCCACGGTCTTCGGGCCGCTGGCGATCGCCTCGAGGCACCCGGTGCCCCCGCAGGCGCAGGGGTCGTCGTAGCCGCCGCACTCGACGTGGCCGATGTGGCCGGCGTTGCCCGTCGGTCCGCTGACGGTGCGACCGTGCAGGATGAGCCCGCCGCCGACGCCGGTGG
This sequence comes from Curtobacterium sp. MCPF17_003, assembly GCF_003224385.1. Taxonomy (NCBI): domain Bacteria; kingdom Bacillati; phylum Actinomycetota; class Actinomycetes; order Micrococcales; family Microbacteriaceae; genus Curtobacterium; species Curtobacterium sp. MCPF17_003. The sequence continues at coordinate 186,728 of NZ_QKLC01000005.1, forward strand.
AGACGATCATCCCCATGACGTGCTCGTAGCCCTGGGCCGCGCCGACCCAGTGCTCGGCGAGGGTGATCGCCAGGCCGTCCATGCGGAGCGTCACCGGGACGTCGTCCGGCACGAGCGCCGCGATCCGGTCGCGCAGCGGGTGGCCACGCCAGACCGGCATGTTGAGCGGGGAGACGAGGCCGTGCTCCTCGTCGACGGGCCCGGCGGAACCGACGCCGACGCCCACGAGCGTCGCGTCGGCGGGCAGCGCGCCGAGCGCGGCCGTGACGACCTCGTCGACGGCGGCCTGCAGCTCGTCCGAGGTGCGCTGCGGCCCGGTGGGGCTCCGGAACCGGGTCGCCGGCAGGACGACGCCCTGGTCGGTGACGAGCGCGGCCTCGACCTTCGTGCCGCCGAGGTCGACGGCCAGGGCGAGGGCGGGGGACTGGGGTGCGGTGCTGGACATGCGCGCTCCGATGCGGCGGTCTGGAGGCACGGTGCGGGTCGCCGACGCGTCGCCGCGTCCGGTGGGCACCGGCCTGGTCGTGGTGTGGTCGTGCTGGGTGGGACAGGTGGGCTGGACGCGTCGGCTCAGCCCGGTCGGCTCAGCCCGGTCGGCTCAGCCCGGTCGGCTCAGCCCGGTCGGCTCAGCCCGGTCGGTTCAGTAGGACGTCGTGTCGTCGCCGAGCGCCGACGCGGCGCCCGTCTCGGCGCGGTGCGCGACCTCGTCGAGGATGCGGGCCGAAGCGCTCGTGCCGATGCGGTTCGCGCCCGCCTCGACCATCTCGAGCAGGGTGTCGAGCCCGCGGACGCCGCCGGAGGCCTTCACGCCGGTGTCGGCACCGACCGTGCGGCGCATGAGGGCGATGTGCTCGGCCGTCGCGCCGCCGCCCGCGAACCCGGTCGAGGTCTTCACGAAGGCGGCGCCGGCGGTCTGTGCCGCACGCGACGCCGCGACGATCTCGTCGTCGGTCAGGAACGCGGTCTCGAGGATCACCTTGACGACGGTGTCGCCGGCGGCGTCGACGACCGCGCGCACGTCCTGCTCGACGCGCTGCCAGTCGCCCGACTTCGCGGCGCCGATGTTCTGCACCATGTCGAGCTCGAACGCGCCGTCGGCCAGGGCCTGCAGCGACTCGGCGACCTTCGCCGCGGTGGACGTGGTGCCGTGCGGGAAGCCGATCACGGTGCCGACGCCGACGCCGGTGCCCGTGAGGCGCTCGACGGCGTGGGCGACGTCGCTCGGACGGACGCAGACGCTGAAGACGCGGTGGGCGGCGGCTTCGTCGAGCTGGGCGTCGACGTCCGCGCGGGTGAGTTCGGGCTTCAGGATCGCGTGGTCGATGAGGCCGCGGACGGCATCGACGGTGACGGGGAAGGCTGCGTTGTCCACCCGGCAAGCCTACCCGTCAGGCGTGCCGCGTAGCGTGCAGGGCATGCAGGTCCTCGTCACCGGCGCCACCGGGTACATCGGTGGTCGTCTCGTCCCTCGTCTCCTCGAAGCCGGCCACTCCGTCCGGGTGTTCGTGCGCAATCCCCGGAAGCTCCAGGACGTCCCGTGGAGCAGTGAGGTCGACGTCGCGCAGGGCGACCTCCAGGACGCCGAGGCGGTGCGCGCCGCCGTCGACGGGATCGAGGCGGTCTACTACCTGGCCCACGCGATGGGGGCCGACGGCGACTTCGAGTCGGCCGAGCGCGAGGCCGCCGAGACCATGGCGCGCGAGGCGAAGGCGGCCGGCGTCAGCCGGTTCGTCTACCTGGGCGGGCTGCACCCGGACGGCGAGCTGTCGAAGCACCTCCGCAGCCGCAAGGAGGTGGGGGAGATCCTCCTCGGCTCGGGCGTGCCGACGGTGGCGTACCAGGCAGGGGTCGTAATCGGCTCGGGCAGCACCTCGTTCGAGATGATCCGGCACCTGACCGACGTCCTGCCGTGGATGCCCGCGCCGCGCTGGGTCCGCAACCACATCCAGCCGATCGCGGTCCGCGACGTCCTGTACTACCTGGTGGCCGCGCTCGACGTCCCCGCCGACGTCAACCGCACCTTCGACATCGGCGGCCCCGACGTCCTGCGGTACGGCCAGATGCTGAACGGCTACGCGGTCGAGGCGAAGCTGCCCCAGCGCCCGATCACGGTCCTGCCGGTGCTCACCCCGCGCCTCGCCGCACACTGGTTCAACGCCGTCACCCCGATCCCGCGCAAGCTCGCGACGCCGATCATCGAGTCGCTGCAGTTCGAGTGCGTGCAGCGCGAGCACGACATCGACGACGTCGTGCCGCAGCCCGAGGGCGGGCTCACCTCGTACCGTCGGGCCGTCCGCCTCGCGCTCAACAAGATGCGCGCCGGTCAGGTCCAGACGAGCTGGCGCAGCGCGACGCTCTCGAGCGCCTCGGCCGACCCGATGCCGAACGACCCCGACTGGGCCGGGCACACCGTCTACGTCGACGACCGGAAGCGGCACTCCAGTGCCTCCGCCGAGGACGTCTGGCGCGTCGTCGAGTCGATCGGCGGCGAGAACGGCTGGTACTCGTTCCCGCTCGCCTGGGTCGCCCGCGGCTGGATGGACAAGATCGCCGGCGGTGTCGGCCTGAACCGCGGGCGTCGTGACCAGCAGCGCCTGGAGCAGGGCGACGCGCTCGACTGGTGGCGCGTCGAACGGCTGGAGCGCGGCCGGTACCTGCGGCTCCGTGCCGAGTTCAAGTCGCCCGGCCGTGCGTGGCTCGAGATGACCGTCACACCGAACCCCGACGGCGGCAGCGACTACCACCAGCGGGCGATCTACTTCCCGCAGGGACTCGCCGGCCGGCTGTACTGGTACGGCATCCTGCCGTTCCACGGCATCATCTTCCCCGGTATGGTCGAGCGCATCACCGCCGCCGCCGAGCGGGAGTCCGACCACACCGAGTCGACGCAGCGCAACCGGACGCAGCAGACCGAGACCCCCGAGCCGGCGCACGAGGAGGCAGCATGACCGACGACCGCAGCCCCGTCCTCTTCCTGGGGGACAGCATCACCGAACAGGGTGACTGGGACACGTGGCTCCCCGACGAGCACACGCTGAACCAGGGCATCGGCGGCGACACGACCGACGGCGTCCTGACGCGCCTCGACGCCGTCGTCGCCGAACAGCCCGAGGTGATCGTGCTGCTCATCGGCACGAACGACTTCGGCAACCACCGCGCCAGCGCCGAGCACGTGGTCCGCAACGTCGAGACCATCCTGGTCACGCTCCGCCGCGAGCTGCCGGGCGTGCGTCTGCTGCTCGTGTCGATCCTGCCCCGGCAGGCCGAGTACGCCACGAAGATCGAGCAGGCCAACCGGCACCTCCGTCAGTTCGTCGCCACCTGCCACGCGCAGTACCTCGATGCCTGGCCCGCCCTGGCCGACGGCGACCACCTGGACGCCCGCTTCACCGAGGACGGCCTCCACCTGACCGAAGAGGGCTACCGCGCGCTGGTCGGGGAGCTGGTGCCGGCGCTCGAGCGCGTCCGCGACCTGCCACCGATGTCGCGGTCGATCCAGGCGATCGACCTCGACGGTTCCTCGGACTGATGGCCGCACGCAAGGGGCGACCCCCGGTGGGGTCGTCCCAGCACGGCGTGCCCGCAGGGTCCCCTCGACCCGCACCCGTCGCACCGGCCAACGGTGCCCGTGCCACGCCGCCCTTCACCCGCCCGGCACTGGCGCCGTCGATGATCGCGGCGGTCGTGCTGCTGGCCTGCGTCGCCATCGTCGACTCGTCGGGCTTCGTCTTCGCCCGCTGGGGCGTCACCGTGCTCGCGTTGATCGTGCTCGTCTTCAGCGTGCGCGGGAAGGTCTGGTGGGCCGCCCTGCTCATGGCCGCCGTCGCCGTCTGCTGGAACCCGCTCGTCACGGTGCCGATCCCCGGACAGGTGTGGGCGGCGCTGCAGCTGGTGGCCGCCGCGCTGTTCATCGTGGTGGGCATCGTCGTCAAGGTGCCCCGCGAGTCGGACGGACGGTAGGATCGGCAGGTCGGGTACAGGACCCGACCGCACGACCCGAAGGGCATGGATGAACGACGAGACCGAGCCGGTGACCGAGAGTCCTCTGCTGAACCCTCGACCGTCCTCCGGCGGTCTCGACCGATCCGACGTCGTCGTCCGCAAGGGGCGACTGACCCTGATCAACGGACACCTCACGCCGCAGCAGTCGATGATCGAGGACCTGCTGTTCCTCGACGACGCGCTCACCGAGGCTGACGTCGACCACCTGCTCATCCGGGGCAACGACCAGCGCCCGGTGATCGCCCTCGACGAGCGTGACCGCCAGCGCGCCGAGAGCGCCGTGATGTCCGCGGCCGTCAACGAGCCCTTCTACGCGAAGCCCCCGGGAAAGCCGGCCGTACTCGTGCAGGACGACGGACTCGGCTCCGTCGAAGAACCGGTGCTCCGCGTGTTCCGCCCACGGCTCGAACCTCTCGGACGCCTCCGCTACGGCGCCGAGACGAGTGTCCAGCTCGAGTTCTGGCGCGTCACCGACACCGAGGTCCTCGCTCCCGTCGAGAACGCCCTGATGCGTCGGAGCCTCCCGATCGACGAGTTCGTCCTCGTCGACATCGAACGCTACGGCCGCACCTGGCGCACCGTCGAGCACATGTTCGACGACCACGTCTCGGACATCCGCTTCCCGATCGACATCGTCTTCTCGTGGGTCGACGGCAACGCCATCGAGTACCAGCGCGCCCGCCAGGCCGCACAGTCGAACGCCGTCCTGGGCGAGGGCGACGACGCCCCGGCCCGGTTCCGCCAGATCGACGAGCTGAAGTACGCGCTCCGCTCGGTGCACACCTTCGCGCCGTGGATCCGCCAGATCTACATCGCGACGGACTCCCCGGCGCCGCACTGGCTCGCCGAGCACCCGAAGGTCCGCATCGTCCGCAGCGAGGAGTTCTTCGCCGACCCGTCCGTGCTGCCGACCCACAACTCGCAGGCCGTCGAGTCGCAGCTGCACCACATCCCGGGCATCAGCGAGCACTTCATCTACTCGAACGACGACATGTTCTTCGGTCGCCTGACCGACCCGTCGATGTTCTTCAGCCCCGGGTCGGTGACGAAGTTCATCCTCGCCACCACCCGCATCGGGCTCGGGTCGAACAACCCCGCACGCAGCGGTTTCGAGAACTCCGCCCGCGTGAACCGTCGCCTGCTGCAGCAGCGCTTCGGCGCGGTGACCACCCGGCACCTCGAGCACGCCCCGACGCCCCTGCGCGCCTCGATCATGACCGAGATGGAGCACGAGTTCGCCGACGAGTTCGCGTCGACGGCAGCCTCGCGCTTCCGTGCCGCGGACAACATCTCGGTGACGAACTCGCTGTACCACTACTACTCGCTGCTCACCGGTCGAGCCATCGTGCAGGAGACCGCCGACGTCCGCTACATCGACACCACGATGCAGTCGGGGCTCCGGTCGCTCGACGAGCTGCTGAAGAAGCGGAACGCCGACTTCTTCTGCCTCAACGACGGCAGCTTCCCGGAGGTCAGCGACGAGGAGCGCACGCAGCGCGTGACGGACTTCCTGGAGCGCTACTTCCCGTTCCCCGCGCCGTGGGAGCGCCCCAGCGCTTAGGACGCGCCAGCGTCCTGCTGGGGCGCTCCGGGCAAGCCTGCGAGCCCGGCGCCGGACCCCAGCCACCGGGTTCGGACCCTTCGCCGGCCTCAGCCGGCCTCAACCGGCCTCGACCGGTCACGACTCCCCGCCACCCACACGCCGAGCGGTCACAGGCCGTCGCCTGCGCCGCCAGCAAACGACGGAACGTGACCACGCGCCGCAGCACCGGCGGTGTGTCGCGACCACTCCGCGGGCCGGGAGGCGCGAGTCGGCCCCGCCACGGGCCTCCCGGCCGTCCGGCGTGCCGTCGGGACGTACCCCGGCGCGCGGTCAGGACACCCCGTTGGCTGCCCGCCGAGCGGTCACGAACTGTTGCTTGCGGCGCCGTCGGGCGACGGAACATGACCACTCGCCTCGGAGTGAAGGGGAGTCGTGACCGCACGCGCCCGCGCGGGGTGAGCAGCAGAGGTCGGGTCCGCATGACGGACGCGACCTCTCCTGCACTCGAAGTGCGCGGCGCTACCGGTGGACGGGGGAGACGGGCACCGAGTCGAGCGTGAACACCGGGATGCTCGAGGTGACCGGTGCCGGTTCGACGGCCGCGGGAATCGTCACGCCGTGCGCGGCGAGCTTCGCCTCGGTCTCGAGCGCGGAGACGGGCTGTCCGACGGTGGCGTAGTGCCCGATCGGCACCACCGAGTGGACGACGTTGCGCCCGTAGACGTGCACGAGGTTGAACGACTGCGCACCGTCACGGCCGCGAGTGCCGCCCTGGTACTCGGTCAGGTCCTGGGTGTAGCAGGTGGCGCTGGCGACGGACACCGGGATGCCGGCGAACACGGCACTGGTCGAGTAGTGCAGGTGACCGGCGATGATGGCGAGGACGTCGCTGCCCTCGACGACCTCGGCCAGGGCCTGCTGGTCGCGCAACTCGACGAGGACGGTGAGGTCTTGGACGCTCGGCACGGGCGGGTGGTGCATCGCCAGGATGGTGCCGTGCGGCGCAGCCTCGGACAGGACCTCGGCGAGCCAGTCGAGCTGCTCGGGGGAGACCTCGCCGTGGTGGTGACCCGGGACGCTCGTGTCGAGGGTGATCACGCGGAGACCGTTGACGTCGTAGACGAAGTCGACCGGGCGATCGGTGGGCTGCAGGCCGAAGAGCTCCTGACGGAACGCGCCGCGCTCGTCGTGGTTGCCCATCGCCCAGATGACCTGTGCACCGATGCGCTGCGCGGCCGGCTCGAGGATCTCGCGGACACGGGCGTACGCGCCCGGCTCGCCCTTGTCGGCCACGTCGCCGGTGACGACGATCGCTTCGGGACGCGTGCCCGACGCTTCGATGTCGGCGACGATCTGCGTGAGTCGAGCGGCGGAGTCGACATCGCCGTACAGGTCGCGGTCCCCGGAGACGAGGTGCGTGTCGCTGAGGTGGAGGAGGAAGTGGTTCGGCCTGGGGTGTTCGGCCGTCCGGCTGTCCATCGGGGTCTCATTCCGTTGGCGGATGCGTGGTGCAACACGTTGCCACACCGTCCTGGACGAGTCCAGCACGCGAGAGTGAACCAGCCGTGAACTGGGGGCGGCGTTTCGCGTTGTGGACGAAGAAACCCCCGCCACTCCGTGACGGGGGTTGCTTCGTGCGCTACCGATCAGTGATCGCCGGGGCCGACCTGGGGAGCCTGGTGGCCACCCTCGAGGTTCGGGCCGTGGTGCGCGGCGTGCGCTGCCTCGAGCTCTGCCTTCGAGACCGGCTCGATGCGGTCCTCGAAGAAGAAGCGGGAGACGCCGGCGCGTACCTTCTGCAGACCCGTGATCTTGCCCTTGGCGTTCGGGCGGATCATCAGCGGCTTGTACTCGTTGAACTGCAGGAGCTTCCAACGCTCGTACTCGTCGAGCTGCTCGTGCACCTCGATGTACTCGCCGTGGGGGAGCCGCACGATGCGGCCCGACTCGTAGCCGTGCAGGACGATCTCGCGGTCCTTCTTCTGCAGTGCGAGGCAAACACGCTTCGTGATCCAGAAGGCGACGAACGGACCGAGGACCGTCGTTGCCTGGATCACGTGGATCACGTGTTCGATCGACACCAGGAAGTGCGTCGCGATGATGTCCGACGAGGCTGCTGCCCAGAGGCTGGCGTAGAGCGTGATGCCAGCAGCACCGAACGCCGTGCGCGTCGGGGCGTTGCGCGGGCGGTCGAGGATGTGGTGCTCACGCTTGTCGCCCGTGACCCACGCCTCGATGAAGGGGTACAGCAGGATCGCCAGAATGAGCAGCACCAGGACCGCGATCGGCGCCAGGATGTTGAACGACACCGTGTAGCCGAACCACACGACCTCCCAGTGCGGCGGGACCAGTCGGAGCGCGCCGTCGGCGAAGCCGATGTACCAGTCGGGCTGGGTACCGGCGGACACCGGGGAGGGGTCGTACGGGCCGTAGTTCCAGATCGGGTTGATCGTGAACAGCGACGCGATGAGGGCCAGGATGCCCGCGACGATGAAGAAGAACCCACCGGCCTTCGCGGCGAACGCCGGGAGGATCGGGACACCGACGACGTTCTCGTTGGTCTTGCCCGGACCGGCGAACTGCGTGTGCTTGTTGATCACGACGAGCACGAGGTGGACACCGAGCACCGCGACGAGGATCGCCGGCAGCAGCAGGATGTGCAGCGTGTACAGGCGGCCGACGATGTCGGTCCCCGGGAACTCGCCACCGAACAGCAGGTAGGCGATCCAGACGCCGATGACCGGGACACCCTCGATCATGCCGACGATGATCCGCAGACCGTTTCCGGAGAGCAGGTCGTCGGGGAGCGAGTAGCCGGTGAAGCCCTCGGCCATGGCGAGGACCCAGAGCAGGAAGCCGAAGACCCAGTTGAGTTCACGCGGCTTGCGGAAGGCACCGGTGAAGAACACGCGGGCCATGTGCAGCATGATCGACGCCACGAACAGCAGGGCCGCCCAGTGGTGGACCTGACGGACGAAGAGCCCGCCGCGGATGTCGAACGAGATGTCGAGCGTGGACTGCAGGGCCGTCGACATCGCCACGCCCTTGAGCGGGACGTACGAGCCGTTGTAGACGACCTCGGTCATGGACGCCTGGAAGAAGAACGTCAGGAAGGTCCCGGAGAGCAGCACGACGACGAAGCTGTACAGCGCCACCTCGCCGAGCATGAAGCTCCAGTGGTCCGGGAAGATCTTGCGGCCGACTTCCTTGACGAGGCCCGAGATGCTGGTGCGCTCGTCGATGTAGTTGGCGACCCCGCCGATGATGCGGGATCCGCGCTCCGGCGCCGGCTTGTTCGTCGACGTGTTCGGTGCGGTGGTGGTGGTGCTGGTCATCAGCGTTCACGCTCCCAGAAGGACGGTCCGACCGGCTCGTGGAAGTCGCTCTGGGCAACCAGGTAGCCGTCGTCGTCGATCGCGATCGGAAGTTGGGGGAGGGGGCGTGCTGCCGGACCGAAGATGACCTCGCAGTTGTTCGAGACATCGAAGGTGGACTGGTGGCACGGGCACAGCAGGTGGTGCGTCTGCTGTTCGTAGAGCGCGACGGGGCAACCGACGTGGGTGCAGATCTTGGAGTACGCGACGATGCCGTCGTAGCCCCAGTTCTCGTGGCCCTTGGACGGGTTGAGGTCCTTCGGGTCGAGACGCATCAGGAGGACGGAGGCCTTCGCCTTCTCTTCCAGCATGTGCTCGGACTCGAGCATGCCCTCGGGGATGACGTGGAACACCGAACCGATGGTGACGTCCGAGGCCTTGATCGGCAGACCCGTCGGGTCCTTCGTCAGGCGCAGGCCCTGCTTCCAGAAGGTGTGGCGGAGCAGCTCGTTGGGGTCCTCGGCCGGAGCGAGGTCACGGACCAGGACGATGCCGGGGAGCGGGAACGCGGCCAGGGCACCGATCATCGAGTTGCGGATCAGCTTGCGACGGCTGAAGCCGGACTCCTTGTCGGCGAGCTGGAACGCCTCCACCGCCTTGGCGCGGGTGGCGTCGGTGCCGCGGGTGCCGTGACGGAGCTCGGTGATCTCACGGTCGACGACGAGGGACTTCGACCAGTAGACGGCGCCGAGGCCGAGGGCGAGGAGCGCGAGGGCGATCGACAGGCCCAAGAAGAGGTTCGCGGTGCGGACCGTCCCGAAGTCGCTCGGGTCGATCGGGAAGGCGACGTACGCCGCGATCGACAGGACGCTGCCGACGATCGACAGGTAGAAGTAGGCGGCGACCTGGCGCTCGGCCAGACGCTGCTTCTTCGGGTCGACGTCGGTGCGACGCGGGCGGTGCGGCGGCTCGCCCGGGTTCTCGAACGGGTCGACGGGGAGGACCGCGATCCCGGGGGAGGTGGTCGTGCCGTGCTTCTCGACAGCCGAGGACGAGTTCAGCGTCTCGTCGTCGTGCTCTGCCATGGTGTTCCCTTCAGTGTCGTTCGACACGGACGATCAGTTGGACTTCGCGGTCAGCCAGACGGTCATCGCGACGACCGCGCCGAGTCCGAAGATCCAGATGAACAGACCCTCGGCGACCGGCCCCAGGGAGCCGAGTGCGAAGCCACCGGGGGACTTGTTGTCCTGCACGTACTTGAGGTACGTGATGATGTCGGCCTTCTGCTCCGGCGTCAGGTTCAGGTCGTTGAAGACCGGCATGTTCTGCGGGCCGGTGAGCATGGCCTCGTAGATGTGCTTGCCGGAGACCGTCTCGAGGCTCGGGGCGTACTTGCCCTCGGTCAGTGCACCACCGGCGCCGGCCACGTTGTGGCACATGGCGCAGTTGATGCGGAACAGCTCGGCGCCTTCGGCAGCGTCGCCCTCCTCGCCGTTGGTGAGCTCGGTGGACGGGACCGACGGGCCGGGGCCGAGGGAGGCGACGTACTGCGCGAGCGCGTCGACCTGCTCGTCCGTGAACTGCGCGGGCTTCTCTTCAGCCTGCGGACCCTGAGCGGCCATCGGCATGCGGCCGGTGCCGACCTGGAAGTCGACCGACGCGGACCCGACACCGATGAGGGACGGGCCTTCACTCGTGCCCTGGGCGGAGAGACCGTGGCAGGTGGCGCAGTTCGAGGCGAAGAGCTTCTCGCCCTCGTTCACCTGCGACTGGCTCGAGGCGGCGACGGTGCTCGTGCTGTCGTCGGCGTTCGCCGTGGAGCTGAACAGTGCGTACGCGCCACCGGTGGTCATGAGACCCACGACGATGAGCGACACGGTCGCCATCGGTGAACGGCGGCCCTTCTTGGACTTGGTTCTGTTGAACATGTGCTGGGGGGTGTCCAGTTCCTACTTGAGAAGGTAGATGACGGCGAAGAGGAAGATCCACACGACGTCGACGAAGTGCCAGTAGTACGACACGACGATGGCGGTGGTCGCTTCCTTGTGGCCGAAGTTCTTGGCAGCGAAACCGCGGCCGAGCGTCAGCAGGAAGGCGATGAGGCCACCGGTCACGTGGAGCCCGTGGAACCCGGTGGTCATGTAGAACGCCGAGCCGTAGGCGCTGGAGGAGAGCGTCACGCCCTCGTGCCAGAGGTTGGCGTACTCGAAGATCTGGCCGCAGACGAAGATCGCACCCATCGCGTAGGTGACGAAGAACCACTCCGTCATGCCCCAGTGGCGCGGGTTCCAGCTCGTCCGGTGCACCTGGAAGCGCTCCGCAGCGAACACGGCGAACTGGCAGGCGAAGCTGGACAGCACCAGGATGATCGTGTTCACGGAGGCGAAGGGCACCTCGAGCTTCGCGGTCTCGGTCGCCCAGAGCTCAGGGGACGTGCTGCGGAGCGTGAAGTAGATCGCGAACAGGCCGGCGAAGAACATGACCTCGCTGCCCAGCCACACGATCGTCCCCACGGCCACGGCGTTCGGCCTGTTGAGGGCCGGACCGCTGGCTGATCTGGAGAGAGAGGTGCTAGTCACGTCCTCCATTATGACCGAAACCACTGACAGTGTTTTCGCAGGCGACTGGCGGGTCTCTCGAATTCACTACGATCGACCCATGCCTGACGCACTTTCTTGGCCAGCGGTGATCAGCGCGCTCATGGCGCGCGAGGACCTGACGATCAGGCAGTCCACATGGGCCATGGAGGAGATCGTGCACGGGCGCGCCACCCAGGCACAGATCGCGGCCTTCGCCGTGACGCTCCGCGCGAAGGGCGAGACCGTCGACGAGGTCGTCGGGTTCCGCGACGCGATCCTGGACGCCGCGGTTCCGCTCGACGTCGACCCGATGGCGCTCGACATCGTGGGGACCGGTGGCGACGTCGTCGGCACCGTGAACATCTCGACCATGGCGGCGATCGTGATCGCGGCCGCCGGGGTCCCCGTCGTCAAGCACGGCAACAAGGCCAGCTCGTCGAAGTCCGGGTCGAGCGACGTGCTCGCCGCCCTCGGACTCGATCTCACGATGGACGCCGCGCGTGTCGCGGACACCTTCCGGCGTGTCGGCCTGACCTTCGCCTTCGCCAACGCGTTCCACCCCGGTTTCGCCCACGCGGGCCCGGTCCGGCGCGAGATCGGCGTGCCGACGGTGTTCAACTTCCTCGGCCCGCTCGTCAACCCCGCGCGGTGCGAGGCCAATGCCGTGGGTGTCGCCCAGCTCGACCTCGTGTCGATCATCACGGGCGTGTTCCAGACGCGCGGGGCGACGGCGCTCGTGTTCCGCGGCGACGACGGACTCGACGAGCTGACCACCACCGGGCACAGCCACATCTGGGAGGTCACCGGCGGCCGCGTGACCGAGCACGACCTCGACCCACGCGACCTCGGCATCGCCCGAGCCCGGACGGAAGACCTGCTCGGCGGCGACCCCGAGCACAACGCCGCTGTCGTCCACCGGGTGCTCGCGGGGGAGACCGGACCCGTCCGCGACATCGTCCTGCTGAACGCCGCGGCCGGCCTCGTCTCGTTCCGGCTGGCGCAGGACCCGAACGAGTCCGACCGGCCGGTCCTGCAGCGCTTCCGTGAGCAGCTGGTCGTCGCCGCCGAGGCGATCGACTCGGGCGCCGGTGCGCGCAAACTGGCTGATTGGGTCGCGGTCCCGACCGCGACCGACGCGCAGTAGACGCTACGGACGGCACGCAGGAGACGCGATGCACGGGAGGCCCGGTGCCGGTTCCAGGAACCGGCACCGGGCCTCCCGTCGGTGCGTTCAGTGCACGCGGTGAGCGTGCGCCCGCTTCGTTACTGCACGTCCTCGTCGACCCAGTCGAAGGTCTTCGTGACGGCCTTCTTCCACAGGCGGAGCGTGCGCTCGCGCTCGGCGGCGTCGAGCTGGGGCTCCCAGCGCTTGTCCTCCTGCCAGTTGGCACGGAGCTCGTCGAGGTTGGCCCAGAAGCCGACCGCGAGGCCGGCGGCGTAGGCCGCACCGAGCGCCGTCGTCTCCGCGACGACGGGACGGACCACCGGCACGTTGAGGATGTCGGCCTGGAACTGCATGAGCTCGCTGTTCGCGGTCATGCCACCGTCGACCTTGAGCTCGGTCAGGTCCACACCGGAGTCGGCGTTGACCGCGTCGAGCACCTCGCGGGTCTGCAGCGCCGTCGCCTCGAGCGCGGCACGCGCGATGTGCCCCTTGTTGACGTAGCGGGTCAGACCGACGATCGCGCCGCGGGCATCGGGACGCCAGTACGGCGCGAAGAGCCCGGAGAACGCCGGCACGAAGTACACGCCACCGTTGTCCTCGACGGTCTTGGCCAGGGCCTCGACCTCCGGGGCGCTGCCGATCAGACCGAGGTTGTCGCGGAGCCACTGGATGAGCGAGCCCGTGACGGCGATCGAACCCTCGAGGGCGTAGTGCGTCTCCTGGTCGCCGAGCTTGTAGCCGACGGTGGTGAGCAGGCCGTTCTCGGAGCGGACGATCTCGGTACCGGTGTTGAAGATCAGGAAGTTGCCGGTGCCGTAGGTGTTCTTCGACTCGCCCTGGTCGAACGCGGCCTGACCGAAGGTCGCGGCCTGCTGGTCGCCGAGGATGCCGGCGATCGGGACCTCGCGCAGCAGGCTCGAGGACTCGACGTGGCCGTAGACCTCGGAGGAGCTGACGATCTCGGGGAGCATCGACTTCGGCACGCCGAAGTCGGCGAGGATGTCGTCCCGCCACTGCAGCGTCTCGAGGTCCATGAACAGCGTGCGGGACGCGTTCGTGACGTCGGTCTTGTGGACGCCGCCGTCGACGCCACCGGTCAGGTTCCAGAGGACCCAGGTGTCGGTGGTGCCGAAGAGCAGGTCGCCCGCCTCGGCCTTCTCACGAGCACCCTCGACGTTCTCGAGGATCCACATGATCTTGGTGCCGGCGAAGTAGGTCGCGAGCGGCAGGCCGACGATGGCCTTGTACTTGTCGGTGTCGCCGTCGGCGAGCTTGTCGACGAGCGCCTGCGTGCGGGTGTCCTGCCAGACGATCGCGTTGTAGATCGGCTTGCCGGTGGTCTTGTCCCAGACGACCGCGGTCTCGCGCTGGTTGGTGATGCCGACGGCTGCGACGTCGTGGCGCGTGATGTCGGCACGCGACAGTGCCTGACCGATCACCTCGCGGGTGTTGTCCCAGATCTCGGCGGGGTCGTGCTCGACCCACCCGGCACGCGGGAAGATCTGCTCGTGTTCCTTCTGCCCGGTCGAGATGATCGAACCGGAGTGGTCGAACACGATTGCTCGGGTCGAGGTCGTGCCCTGGTCGATGGCGACGATGTAGTCGGCCATTGGTGCTCCTTACGGGTGTTCGGTGCGGTGCGCGGTCGGTCGTGCGGAACGGCCGGTCACGCCTTCGGGGTGGGGGTGGGTCAGCTGACGACGGGCAGCAGGGCGACGGACAGGCCGGCGGCGATGGCGCCACCGATCAGCGGTCCGACGACCGGCACCCAGGCGTAGGCCCAGTCGCTCGAGCCCTTGCCCTTGATGGGCAGGAGGGCGTGGGCGATGCGCGGACCGAGGTCACGAGCCGGGTTGATGGCGTAGCCGGTGGGGCCACCGAGGCTGACACCGATCGCGATCACGAGGAACGCGACGGGGATCGCGCCGAGCTCCGACGGGGTCTGACCGTTCGTGAACGCGATGACGACGAAGACCAGCACGAAGGTGCCGATGATCTCCGTCACGAGGTTCCAGCCGTAGGAACGGATCGCGGGGCCGGTCGAGAAGACGCCGAGCTTGGCGGCCGCGTCGGGCTCCTCGTCGAAGTGCTGCTTGTAGGCGAGCCAGACGATGACCGCACCGATGACGGCGCCGATCAGCTGGGCGAGCCAGAACAGGAACATCTCACCGACGGTGATGTTGCCGAGGATCGCCTGCGCGAGGCTGACCGCGGGGTTGAGCTGTCCGCCGGACTTGTAGGACACGGTGACACCGGCGAAGACCGCGAAGCCCCAACCGATCGTGACCATCAGGAACCCGGCTCCGAAGCCCTTCGACTTCGCCAGCGAGACGGCGGCGACGACGCCGCCACCCAGGATGATGAGCATCGCCGTACCGACGAGCTCGGACAGGAACTTGACGCCGATGTCGTCCATCGGTGACCTCCAGTGCGTGAGGTGGGGGTCCGGCCGTGCTGCGCCGCACTCCCCGTTGAGTGATTGAGGCCAACCATAGTGATGCGGTTCCCGGCCCGGCGATGAATTCGTGGGCGAAGTGCGACATCGTGCACGAACGTGCAGGACGAGTGTCCCCTGCACGATCCCGAGCCGGTGACGCGTCCTCGGGGCGCTGCACGAACGTGCACGGGGAGCGGACGGCTGCCCGTGTCGTCGATGTAGATTGGGCGCACTCCGGTCGACGACGCGCGGTGTGACCGCCACGGTTCGACCTCGTACCCGTGGAGGCACCGCATGAAGAAGCTCATCAACGACCCGCAGGCCGTGGTCGAGGAGACCGTCCGGGGATTCGCCCGGGCACACGCCGGACACGTCGTCCTGGTCGAGGACCCGATCCACCTGCACCGCGCCGACGCGCCCGTCTCCGGCAAGGTCGGGATCGTCAGCGGCGGTGGCAGTGGTCACGAGCCGCTGCACGCCGGCTTCGTCGGGTACGGCATGCTCGACGCCGCGGTGCCCGGCCCGGTGTTCACGAGCCCGACGCCCGATCCGATCGTCGCCGCGACGAAGGCCGTGGACGGCGGTGCGGGCGTGCTGCACATCGTCAAGAACTACACCGGCGACGTGCTCAACTTCGAGACGGCCGCCGAGCTCGCGGCGATGGACGACGTCCGCGTCGAGTCCGTCGTGGTGGACGACGACGTCGCGGTGCAGGACTCCCTGTTCACCGCCGGCCGCCGCGGTGTCGCCGGGACCGTCGTGGTGGAGAAGTGCGCCGGCGCCGCCGCCGAGCGCGGGGACGACCTGGACGCGGTCGCCGCCGTGGCCCGGCACGTCAACGACGTCACACGGTCGATGGGGCTCGCGCTGGCGTCGGGCACCGTCCCGCACGCGGGGGAGCCGTCGTTCGTGCTGGCCGACGACGAGGTCGAGCTCGGCATCGGCATCCACGGCGAGCCGGGCCGCGAGCGGATCGCGATGGCACCGGCGGACGAGCTGGTCGACCGCGTGCTCGAACCGATCCTGACCGACCTCGACGCCCCGGCCGGGTCGTCGGTGCTGCTCCTGGTGAACGGCATGGGCGGCACCCCGCTGTCCGAGCTCTACATCGCGTACCGACGCGCCGCCGAGGTCCTCTCCGACCGCGGCTACCGGGTCACGCGTAGTTTGGTCGGCGACTACGTCACGTCCCTCGAGATGCAGGGGTTCTCGCTCACCGTCACGGTGCTCGACGACGAACTCACGGCCCTCTGGGACGCCCCGGTGGAGACCCCGGCAATGCGCTGGGGACGCTGAGCGATCGAGGACGGCCGCTCGACCACCGGACCACGAAACCTGGCCTCCCGGGCCGGACACACGAAGGGAACCGCATTGGCGCTCGACACCGCATGGGCCATCGAATGGGTCCGTCGCACCGCCGCGACGATCGACGAACACCGCGCCGAGCTCGTCACGCTCGACCGTGAGATCGGGGACGGCGACCACGGCGAGAACCTCGACCGCGGGTTCCGGGCCGTGCTCGAGGCCGTCGACTCCGGGTCCTTCGACACCCCGGGTGCCGTGCTCAAGACCATCGCGACGAAGCTCATCTCGACCGTGGGCGGGGCGGCCGGCCCGCTCTTCGGCACCGCCTACCTGAAGGCGGCGCAGGCCGCCGGTGACGCGGCCGAGCTCGACGCGGACACCCTCGTCGCCGTCCTCACCGCCGCCCGCGACGGGGTCGTGTCCCGCGGCAAGGCCGCGGTCGGCGACAAGACGATGGTCGACGCGTGGAGCCCCGCGGTCGACGCCGCAGCTGCGGCGGCCGGTGCCGGCGACGACCCGAAGGCCGTGCTCGCCGCAGCAGCCGACGCCGCCGCGCAGGGTGCGGCGGACACCGAGCCGCTCGTCGCCCACAAGGGCCGTGCGAGCTACCTCGGCGACCGCGCGATCGGGTACCGCGACCCCGGTGCGCAGTCGACCGCGTACATCCTGCGCGCAGCGGTGGACGCAGCGTGACCGTCGGCATCCTGGTCGTCTCGCACAGCGCGGCGATCGCGACCGGCACCGTCGAGCTGGCCCGGCAGATGGCTGCGGACGTGCCGCTCGTCGCCGCGGGCGGCACGGACGACGGCGGGATCGGCACCTCGTTCGAGGCGATCACCGCCGGCATCGAGGAGCTCGCCGAGGCGGACGCCGTCGTGGTGCTGTGCGACCTCGGCTCCGCCTACCTGACGACCGACACCGCGCTCGACTTCCTGGACGACGACGTCCGTGCTCGCGTCCACGTGTCGCAGGCCCCGTTGGTCGAGGGGACGGTGGCCGCCGCGGTCGCCGCCCAGACCGGCGGTGACGCCGACGCGGTCCTGGCCGCCGCGGCATCGGCCGCGGCTTCCGAGGCGGACGCGAGCAGCGCCTCCGATCCGTCTGGCGACCAGCCTGGAGGCACGGGGCCGGCCGACGGGGCTGCCCCCGTCGACGACGCGGCCGGCTCCGACCGCGTCAGCGCGTCGGTCGAGCTGGTGAACGAGACCGGGCTCCACGCCCGGCCCGCCGCGGAGTTCGTGAAGACGGCGGCGAAGTACGACGCGAGCGTGCACGTCAACGGCGTGGACGCGAAGAGCCTGCTGGCGATCATGGCCCTGGCGCTGCCGAAGGGGGCGACGGTGTCGATCGACGCGACCGGGCAGGACGCCCGGGCCGCGGTCGACGCCCTGGTGGAACTGGTCCGGTCCGGCTTCGGCGAGTGACACCGCCGCCGGGGGAGACCCCGGCGGCGGTGTCCGCTCCGGTCAACGGATCGAAATCGTCCCCGCCAGGTCGAGGTCCGAGGGGCCGCCGGTGACCCCGGCGTCCGCGAGCAGGGTGGCACCGAACACGGCGCTCCAGAACGTGCGGGCGTCACGGGCGACGCCGCTCGGGCTCGTCCAGCCCTGGTCGGCGACGACGCGTTCCAGGTAGCGCTCGGACTGCCGGAACAGCACGGCGAGCAGCAGACGCACGCGCTCACGCTGCGCCGGGTCGTCCCCGGCGGCCCCGAGCGCGCGCACCACGAGCGGGGTCGACGGCATCGCGAGGGCGGTGCGGGCGAGGACCTGGCGGAACGACCCCGGCGAGCGGGCACGACGGCCGGCCGCCTGCAGTCGCGTGGTGTCGCGGAGGAACAGCGCGAACGCGGCGTCGAGCACCAGGCGGTCCTTCGAGCCGTAGTGGTGCGTGATCTGGTTCGGGTAGACGCCAGCGGCCCGGGCGATCTCGCTGACGGTGATGCTCCGAGCACCCGCGCTCAGCAGTCCGGCCGTCGCGGCGAGGATCTTCGCCCGGGTCGCCGCGCCGCGTGCCGTGCCGGAGCCGTCCACCGTGGTTGCCATGTCCGAATTGTACGTGGTACAACTCAACTTGTTCAACGTACAAGAGGAGTTCCCGTGGACATCGTCATCACCGGCTACGGCGCGGTCTCACCCTTCGGCCACGGCGTCGCGCCGCTCTGGGACGCCCTGGTGGCCGGTCGCTCCGGCGTCCGAGCCCTGCACCGTGACGGAGCGCTCTGGGAACAGGTGCCGATCCGGGTCGGGGCCGATGCCGCACTCGACGCCGAGGGGTCGCTCGGGCGCGTCCGCGCGAACCGCCTCGACCGCAGTCAGCAGCTGGCGCTCGTCGCCGCGGACGAAGCCTGGTCCGACGCCGGTGCCCCCGCGGTGGAGGGCGACCGCCTCGCCGTGGTGATCGGCACCGGGATCGGGGGAGTGGAGACGCTCCTCGACGCCCACGACGTGCTCGGTGCGTCCGGTGCCCGGCGGGTCTCACCGCGCACGGTGCCGATGCTCATGGCGAACGGTGCCGCCGCGCAGATCAGCATCGCGTACGGGGCGCGGGGCGGCGCTTACACGACGGTGTCGGCCTGCGCCTCGGGTGCCGAGGCCATCGCCACCGCCGCGCGACTCATCGCCACCGGTGAGGCCGACGTCGTCATCACCGGCGGCACCGAAGCCGCGGTCACCCCGGTGACGATGGCGTCGTTCGCCCAGTCGCAGGCACTCGCGAAGCCCGACGGCGACGACCCGACGACCCTGTCACGGCCGTTCGACGCCGACCGCCGCGGCTTCGTGCTCGGCGAGGGCGCCGGCATCGTCGTGCTCGAGCGTGCCGACCACGCCGCCGCCCGAGGCCAGCGGTCGCACGGCACGCTCGCCGGGTGGGGGATCACCTCGGACGCGCACCACATCACCGCACCGCTGACGGACGGCAGCGAGCAGGAGCGGGCCATGCGCGCCGCGATCCGGATGGCGGGACTCACCGGCGGCGACGTCGACCACGTGAACGCGCACGCCACGGGCACCCCCGTCGGCGACGTCGGCGAGGCGGCCGCCGTCAGTCGTGCGGTGGGGACCGGCGCGCTGGTCACCGCACCGAAGAGCGCGATCGGGCACATGTTCGGCGCCGCCGGCGCGGTCGAGGCGATCCTGACCCTGCGGGCGCTCGAGACCGGGACCGTGCCACCGACCCTGAACCTCGACCGGCTCGACCCCGCGGTGGACCTCGACGTCGTCTCCGGCACCGCCCGGACGGCGCCGCTCCGTGCGGCGTTGAACAACTCGTTCGGGTTCGGCGGTCAGAACGCGTCGCTGGTGTTCACCGCGGCGTGAGCTCCTGCAGGCCGGTGACCCGGAGCAGGTCGAGCTTCGCGGCGTCCTCGGAGCCCGGCACGACCGTGTAGACGACGATCCGCAGGTCACCGCCCGGCACGCTCAGCACGTCGCAGTCGATCTCCACCGGCCCGACCGGCGTGTGCACGACCTTGCGGCTCGCACGGTGCTCGGCGATCCGGCCGGTCTCCCAGCGGCGGGCGAACTCCGGAGACTCCCGCAGCAGCCGTTCGACCAGGTCCGCCAGGTCACGGTCCGCCGGGTAGCGGCCGTAGGCCTGCCGCAGATCGGCGGCGAGGTCGCTCGAGAACTCCTCCTGGTGCTCGTCGTCCCAGTCCACCCCGTCGTGCTCCTGCATGAAGTGCCGCCACACCAGGTTGCGCTCGAGTCCGACGTACCGAGAGGGGTCGCCGTTCACCGCGGCCCACAGCTCGTTCCAGAGCACGATGTCGTGGGTCGCCGTGAACACCGCGAGCGGGACGTCGCCGAGCCGGTCCACCAGCCGCTGCACGCCGGGCGTGATGTGCCGCGGCACCACCTGACGCGACGGCGGGGCGACGCCGGCCACCCGGCACAGGTGGTCCCGCTCCTCGGACGACAGCCGGAGCGCCGTCGCGAGGGCGGCGAGCAGCTGCGGTGACGGGTTCGTCGCCCGGCCCTGCTCGAGGCGGACGACGTAGTCGACACTCACGCCCGCCAGCGCGGCGAGCTCCTCACGGCGGAGGCCCGGGGTCCGTCTGCCGGGGCCGGCCGGCAGGCCGACCGCCTCGGGGCGCACCCGGTCACGCCAGGAACGCAACACGTTCGCGAACTCGCTCATGTCCACCATCATCGCCCCGCGCCTCCTGTCCGTCCTGGTACTGCCGGTCCCACCGTCGCACCGTGCCTGGGGGACCCTGGCCGGCGGGGGCAGGCTGGACGCATGACAACGACACTGATCACCGGGGCCAACCGCAGCCTCGGACTCGAGACCGCACGCCGACTGCTCGAAGCCGGCCACACCGTCTACGCCGGCATGCGCGACCCGGCGAGCGGCGACGACGCTCGCGCACTCGGCGCCCACGTCGTGCAGCTGGACGTCACCGACCAGGCCAGCATCGACGCGGCGATCGCGACGATCCCCGCGCTCGACGTCCTCGTCAACAACGCCGGGATCCTCGGCACCTCGTTCGGGGTCGACGACCTCGACGCGAGCGCGATGGCGACCGTGCTCGACACCAACGTCACCGGCATCGTCCGGGTGACCCAGGCCGCGCTGCCCCTGCTGCGACGCTCGGCAGCACCCGTCATCGTGAACGTCTCGTCGGGGGTGGGGTTCCCGCGCTGGCTGACGACGCCGGGGCACGACGAGTACGGGGTCCCGGCGGTGCCGTACGCGGCGTCGAAGGCGGCCGTGATCGCGTTGACCGTGCAGTACGCGAAGAACCTGCCCGGGTTCCGGGTGAACGCGAGCGACCCGGGCTACACCGCGACGGAGTTCAACGGGTTCGGCGGACACCAGACGATCACCGAGGGCACCGACGCCACCGTCATGCTCGCGACGATCGGCACCGACGGGCCGACGGGGGAGTTCCACAACCGCGAGGGCCGCATCGAGTACTGAGTGGCAGCGCTGGCGTCAGTCGTGCACGTCGGCGCCGAACCCCGGCCCGGGCCGCATCATCCAGCCGTCCGGGTCGGGCAGCGGGCGGAACCCGAACCGCTCGTACAGCCCGTGGGCATCCGCGGTGAACAGGGCGAAGCGCTTCAAGCCGAGCGGCTCGACCGCCTCGGTCACGCCGCGCACGAGTGCGACCCCGACGCCGCGGCCCCGGGCGTCGGGGTCCACGAACACGTCGGCGAGCCACCCGAACGTCACGCCGTCGGTGATCACCCGCGCGTAGCCGAGCTGCTCGCCGGTCGTCGCGTCGTACACGCCGAAGTTCCGGGAGCCGGCGACGATCGCCTCCTGCGTCGCCCGGTCACGCCCACGGGCCCAGTACGACTCCTCGCTCAGCCAGCGGTGCACGCGGTCGACGTCCAGGTCGTCGGGGTCGGCGGAGAAGCGCAGATCGGTCACGCGACGAGTCAACCGGCGGACGCGCCCCCGGCGCAACGGCCGATCGGGTCGGGGTGGACCGCTCGCGTGGTCGGTTGGACGGGTGGCTGTCGACCTGGAGGCCCGTGGGGACCCCGACGCACGGGTCGCGTCGGGCGGTTGGTCGCGCTGGTCCGCCGCCCCTCGTCCGCCGTCCGGCGTCCGTCGTCCGTCTTCTGTCAGGATGGCCGCATGCGCGCCGTCCAGTACGCCCAGTTCGGTTCCGTCCCCTCGATCGTCGACCTGCCGGAACCGGTCGCGCCCGACCACGGCGTCGTCGTCCGGGTGGCTGCCACCGGTGTGTGCCGCAGCGACTGGCACGCGTGGAAGGGGCACGACGACTCGGTCCGGCTGCCGCACGTGCCCGGCCACGAGTTCGCCGGCGTCGTCGCGGCGATCGGTGCGGGCGTCCAGCGCTTCACCGTCGGCGACCGCGTCACGGCCCCGTTCGTGTTCGCCTGCGGGACCTGCGCCGAATGCCTCGACGGCGCCACGCAGGTGTGCACCGCCCAGCAGCAGCCCGGGTTCGACCTGCAGGGCTCGTACGCGGACTCCCTGGTCGTCCCGCACGCCGACCTCAACCTCGTCGCACTGCCCGACGCCGTGGACTTCGCGGTGGCGGCGGCACTGGGCTGCCGGTTCGGCACCGCGTTCCACGCGCTGCACGCCCGAGGGCGCGTGGCCGCAGGGGAGTGGGTCGTGGTCTACGGGTGCGGGGGAGTCGGGCTCTCGGCGGTCATGGTCGCCGTGGCCGCCGGCGCGCACGTGGTCGCCGTCGACGTCTCCGTGGCCGCACTCGAACGTGCCGCCGCGCTGGGCGCCGACACCGTGCTGATGGACACCGATGCCGTCACCGCGGTCCGATCCCGCACCGGCGGTGGAGCGCACGTCTCGCTCGACGCCTACGGCAGCCGCGCCACCTCCGTCGCCGCCGTGGCGTCCCTTGGTCCGCGCGGCCGACACGTGCAGGTCGGGCTGCTCCTCGACGACGAAGCCGCTCCGGCGATCCCGATGGGCCGGGTCATCGCGGACGAACTCGAGCTGCTCGGCAGCCACGGCGCACCGGTCGGGGAGTACGGCGCGATGCTCGACGCCGTCGTGGCCGGGCGACTGCGTCCGGAGCAGACGATCGGCCGCACGATCGGCTTCGACGACCTGCCCGAGGCGCTCGTCGCGATGGACCGACCGGCAACGTCGTCGGGCATGACCGTCGCGGTGTTCTGAGGCTCGGGCGCTTCCGTCAGCCCTCGGTCCGCGCGTCTGCGCCGCGGCGGATGCGGAGCACGACCGCGCCGATGACCAGCACCGCCAGGATCGCGACGACCCCGAACAGGAGCGCCTGGCCGCCGTGCCCGTGCGCGTGCGTGCCGGTGCCGGAGCCGGTGTTCGATGCTGCTGCCGCTGCCGTGGGATCCGAGGACGGCGTGGGTGCGGGCGCGGCCGTCGGGCTGGTCGTGGGCGGGAGAACGGACTGCGATGCGGCCGGTTCCACCGTGAACGCGAGCTGCCCCTCGATCGGGTGGCCGTCGGGGGAGACGTACCGCCAGACGACGGTGTGCGGGCCGGTCGAGAGCGACACCGCCTTCGACATCGAGGTGCCTTCGACGGTCACCGCTCCGGAGGACTCGTCGGCACCGCCGTCGTCGCGAACCTCGATGCGCAGACCGGCTTCGAGCCCGGCCAACGGCGCCTCGTTGAAGGTGAGTGTCACTCGCTCGAGGTTGGCGGCCACCGTGGCGCCGTCCGCCGGATCACTCGAGGTCAGTGCTGCGTGCGCGGAGGCAGGTGTCGCGCCGACCAGCACGAGGAACGCGGACAGGGCGACGGCGAACAGGACCCGGGGCGTCGCGGTTGGTGAGTGGCGTTGGTCATCTCGGTGATCGTGCACGCGTCCACGCTAGGGAAGCGATGTCGAGCGTCCCGTCAGCCGGGCGGTCCCGGTAGTGATCTCTGAGTTGACATAATATGCATTATCGGCGCGCGGGTGGGTGCATCGGATGAGCCCTGCGTGAGCAGAAGAGGTCGAGTCCGACGAACGGACTCGACCTCTTCTGCTCACTGGGAGACGACGGCGTCAGTCGGCGGGCTTCGTCGGGACGTCGTCGGCGTCGATCTCGAGCGCCGCCGGCTCGCCGCCCTGTTCCTCCAGGGTGTCCTGGTCGGTGTCGGGCTGTTCCGGCGACTCGCTCTGCGTGGTCTCTTCGGCTGGGTCAGGCTGGCTGTAGCTCATGCGCCGGACGGTACGCCCGGGTTCCTGAACAGCGGCAAGCTCGGCGCCGGAGACACCGGTGAGCAGCAATGGTCGAGTCCATCCGCTGGACGCGACCATTGCTGCTCACGATGCGACGCGCACCACTCACAGGTTCCCCCGGCTCAGGCTCCGACGTACGCCGCCAGGTGCTGCCCGGTCAGCGTCGACCGTGCCGCCACGAGCTCGGCGGGCGTCCCCTCGAACACGATGCGCCCGCCGTCGTGCCCGGCGCCCGGCCCGAGGTCGATGATCCAGTCGGCGTGCGCCATCACGGCCTGGTGGTGTTCGATCACGACGACCGTCCGACCGGCGTCGACGAGCCGGTCGAGCAGACCGAGCAACTGGTCGACGTCGGCCAGGTGCAGGCCGGTGGTCGGCTCGTCGAGCACCACGACGCCGCTGCGGTCACCGAGGTGCGTCGCGAGTTTCAGCCGCTGCCGCTCTCCCCCGGACAACGTGGTGAGCGGCTGTCCGATCGTCAGGTACCCGAGACCCACGTCGGCGAGCCGGGCGAGGATCGTGTGGGCCGCCGGCAGTGCGGACTCCCCCGCCGCGAAGAACGCCAGCGCGTCGGCGACGGACATGCCGAGCACCTCGCTGATGTCCTTCCCGCCCAGGTGGTACCCGAGCACGGACTGGTCGAACCGCTTGCCGTCGCACTCGACGCAGGGGCTCGCGACGCCCGCCATCATGCCGAGGTCGGTGTACACGACACCGGCACCGTTGCACGCCGGGCAAGCACCCTCCGAGTTGGCGCTGAACAGTGCGGGCTTGACACCGTTGGCCTTCGCGAAGGCCTTGCGGATCGGCTCGAGCAGGCCGGTGTACGTCGCCGGGTTGCTCCGCCGCGAGCCACGGATCCCGCTCTGGTCGATGGCGACCACGTCGTCGCGGCGGGCCAGCGACCCGTGGATGAGGGTGCTCTTGCCCGAGCCGGCGACCCCCGTGACGACGGTCAGCACCCCGGTGGGCACGTCCACGTCGACGTCGTGCAGGTTGTGGGCCGAGGCACCGCGGATCGCGATCGCCCCGCCCGGACGACGCACCTCGGACTTCACGGTGACGCGGTCGTCCAGGTGCCGACCGGTCACGGTCCCGCTGGCACGCAGCCCGTCGACGGGCCCCTGGTAGCAGAGCGTCCCACCGCCGGACCCGGCACCGGGGCCGAGGTCGACGACGTGGTCGGCGATCGCGATGACCTCGGGCTTGCGCTCGACGACCAGGACGGTGTTGCCCTTGTCGCGCAACCGGACGAGCAGTTCGTTCATCCGCTCGATGTCGTGCGGGTGCAGCCCCGTGCTCGGCTCGTCGAACACGTAGGTGACGTCGCTGAGCGAGGAGCCGAGGTGCTTCACCATCTTCACGCGCTGCCCCTCTCCCCCGGACAGCGTGCCGGTCGGGCGGTCGAGCGACAGGTAGCCGAGTCCGATCTCGACGAAGGACTCGAGCAGGTCGCGGAGCCCCTCGAGCAACGGCCCGACCCCGGGGTCGTCGAGACCCCGCAGCCAGGTGACGGCATCGGTGATCTGCATCGCGCAGACGTCCGCGATGCTGCGGCCCGCGATCTTCGACGAGCGGGCGGTGTCGTTCAACCGGGTGCCGTCGCAGGCCGGACACGTCGTGAAGGTCACCGCACGGTCGACGAATGCCCGGATGTGCGGCTGCATCGCCTCCCGGTCCTTCTGCAGGAACGACCGACGGACCCGGTGCACGAGCCCCTCGTAGGTCATGTTGATGCCGGCGATCTTCTGCTTCGTCGGCTCGCGGTACAGGAAGTCCTGCCGCTCCTGCTCGGTGAAGTCGCGGATCGGGGTGTCCCGGTCGAAGTAGCCCGACTCGGCGTACAGCCGCACGTTCCACCCGTCGGTCCCGTACCCGGGGATCGTGAGCGCACCGTCCCCGAGCGACTTCGTGTCGTCGAACAGCTGCGTCAGGTCGATGTCGTTCACCAGCCCCCGACCCTCACATTCGGCGCACATGCCGCCGAGCCGTGTGAACGAGACCTGCTGGGCCTTCGCGTCCGCACCCTTCTGCACCGTGATCGCTCCCCCGGCCGTCACGGTGGCGAGGTTGAACGAGAACGCGTTCGGCCCCCCGATGTGCGGTTGACCGAGTCGGCTGAACAGCACGCGCAGCATCGCGTTCGCGTCCGTGGCGGTGCCGACGGTGGAGCGCGGGTCGGCGCCGATGCGCTCCTGGTCGACGACGATCGCGGTGGTCAGGCCGTCGAGCAGGTCGACGTCCGGCCGCGCGAGCGAGGGCATGAACCCCTGCACGAACGCACTGTAGGTCTCGTTGATCATCCGCTGTGACTCGGCGGCGACGGTGCCGAACACGAGCGAGCTCTTGCCCGAGCCGGAGACCCCGGTGAACACCGTGAGCCGCCGCTTCGGCAGGTCCACGTCGACGTCGCGCAGGTTGTTCGCGCGGGCACCGCGCACCCGGATCCGGTCGTGCCGGTCGGCAGGGTGCGCGTCGGCGCCGGTGGGCTCGTCGTCGACCGGATCGGTGTGCATGCGGGTCAGCGTACCGACGGGAGGCCCGTGGCGGAGCCGCCACGGGCCTCCCGTCCGGTCCGGGGCCGGCCGTCAGGCCGTGGTGCGGTGCTCAGGCGCCGTGACGGCGCACCAGGTCCGGCAGCTCGGCGGGCTCGAACTCCTCGTCGGTCGCGTCGAGTTCGTCGGCGGTCCACCACCGCGAGGCGAGGATGTCGACGCGCTCGTCGTCGGTCCATTCGGCGTCGGACAGTTCGAAGCCTCGCGTGCGGACGACGTAGAACTCGGCGTGCCCGCGGTCGTGGTCGGCGAGGTCCCACTCGACCGTGAAGTCCCAGGACCACACCGGTTCGCCGGGTTCGTCGATGACGATCCCGGTCTCCTCGCGCAGCTCGCGGATCGCGGCGTCGCGGTGGGACTCCCCCGGGTCGACTCCACCGCCAGGCGTGATCCAGCGGTGGGCTCCGTCGGACGACGGCGACTTCGTGTCCATCAGGAACACGCGGCCCTCTGGGTCGAGCAGCAGGATGCGGGAGGTGCGGCGCAGGCCGGGTTTGGCGGTCACCCGCCCGACGTTAGCCGACGAATCCGCTGACGTCGCCGACCAGCTTGGTGTGGTCGGCGGGGATCGGCTCGACGGCGGCCAGGGCGATCTCGGCCGCGAACTCGGACACGCTGTAGAGCTTGCCGACCTCCTGCCGACGACCCTCGATCGCGCCGGGGTTCAGGCGGTTCAGCAGCGTCGCGGTGATCGTGCCCTCGATCATGTCGCCGGAGACGACGACGAACTCGATGCCGGCGGCCTCGAGCTGCGGGATGAGCTCACGGAGGGCGAGTTCTCCGGCGCGCTTGCTCTTCGCGACCGGGACGTACTCGTCCATCGTCTCGGCGGTCTCGACGAAGTGGGCCTGGTGGCTCGTGACGAACACCACGCGGGAGCCGGCGGGCATGTGCGGCACGGCGGTCTGCAACATGTCGACCTGCGCGTCGCGGTTCAGGCGGAGCGCGTAGTCCTCGCCGACGCCGGACTCCATGCCGCCGGAGGCGTTGAGCACGAGCAGGTCGATGCCGCCCCACTCCTGGACGACGGTGTCGACGAGCGCCTGCACGGAGGCGTGATCGGTCAGGTCGGCGCCGACGGCCAGGGCGGAACCGCCCGCCTCGACGATCTTCTCGGCGATCTGCTCCGCGCGCTTGGCCTTGTTGCGATAGTTCACGACGACCTTCGCACCGGCCTCGGCGAGGTACCCGACGGTGTCGGCGCCGATGCCACGGGACGAACCGGTGACGACGGCGCGCTTGTCGGTGAGGGATCCGGGGGCGAGGGGGTTGCTCACAGTCGTGTTCTCCAGGTCTGGTTCCGGCCGGTCGGGCGCTCCGAGCCTACCAATCGCCTGCACGAGGGTCGGACGGCCCTGATATGTTGAACGGAGTTGTACCGGCTGTCGCGACGCAGCGAGCCGCCGCGCGCGACCGAGGGAGGGAGATCGCGTGAACGGAATCGATTGGATCCAGAGCACCGTCTGGATCGGACTGGTGTTGCTCCTGGGCGTGGTCGAGATCTTCACCCTCGACTTCATCTTCATCATGCTCGCGGCGGGTGCCGCCGGCGGGTTGATCGCCGCGCTGCTCGGCGCCCCGTGGTGGCTGTCCGCCATCGTCGCCGCGGTCGCCGCCCTCGTGCTGCTGTCGCTCGTCCGACCGCGCCTGCTCGTGGCGCTCGGCCGCGGTGCCGACCCGCACCGCACCAACGTCGACGGGCTCATCGGGCTCCCCGGCACGGTCGCGGTCGCCTTCACCTCCTCCAGTCCTGGTCAGGTGCGCCTGGCCAACGGCGAGACCTGGAGTGCCCGGTTCGCCGCGGACTCCGTCGACCGCACACCGCCACTCGGGACCCCTGTGGTCGTCGAGTCGATCGAGGGGTCGACCGCGGTCGTGCGCCTCGCAGAAAGGGCCACCTCGTGACCAGCATCTCCCCGGGGACGATCGCACTGCTCGTGCTCATCCTCGTCGTCGTCATCTTCGTGATCGTCGTCCTGGCGAAGGCGATCCGGATCGTCCCCCAGGCCACCGCGGGGATCGTCGAGCGACTCGGCAAGTACCACAAGACCCTCAACCCGGGCTTGAACCTCCTGGTGCCGTTCATCGACCGCCTGCGGCCGTTGCTCGACATGCGCGAGCAGGTCGTCTCGTTCCCGCCGCAGCCCGTGATCACCGAGGACAACCTGGTGGTCTCCATCGACACGGTCGTCTACTTCCAGGTGACCGACGCCCGTGCCGCGACGTACGAGATCGCGAACTACCTCGGCGCCGTCGAGCAGCTCACCACGACCACGCTCCGCAACGTCGTCGGTGGCCTGAACCTCGAAGAGGCACTGACCAGCCGCGACAACATCAACGGCCAGCTCCGCGTCGTCCTCGACGAAGCCACGGGCAAGTGGGGCATCCGTGTCGGCCGAGTCGAGCTCAAGGCGATCGAGCCGCCCGTGTCCATCCAGGACGCCATGGAACAGCAGCTCCGTGCCGAGCGCAGCCGTCGTGCCGCGATCCTGCAGGCCGAGGGCACCAAGCAGTCCCAGATCCTCGAGGCCGAGGGGCAGCGACAGGCGGCGATCCTGGCCGCCGAGGGTGACGCGAAGGCGCAGGTCCTGCGTGCCGAGGGTGAAGCCCAGGCCATCGCGACCGTGTTCGAGGCCATCCACACCGGTGACCCGGACGAGAAGCTGCTGTCCTACCAGTACCTGCAGACCCTGCCGAAGATCGCCGAGGGCACCTCGA
Organism: Curtobacterium sp. MCPF17_003; assembly: GCF_003224385.1. NCBI lineage: Bacteria > Bacillati > Actinomycetota > Actinomycetes > Micrococcales > Microbacteriaceae > Curtobacterium > Curtobacterium sp. MCPF17_003. The sequence continues at coordinate 215,994 of NZ_QKLC01000005.1, forward strand.
ACAAGCTCTGGATGATCCCGAGCGAGTTCACCGAGGCCCTGTCCGGCATCGCGAAGGGCTTCAGTGCCAGCCGCGGTGGCGGTGGTGCCGGTCCGATCGGCGGCGCTGCCGGCGGGACGGACTTCCTGTCCCGGATCTCGAAGCTCGCGAACGAGAGCCTGGCGAACACCGCAGCCGCGGACACCACGATGCCGCGTGCGGATGCCAACGCCGCAGACATCGTCCCCGAGTCCGACCTCGACGCGCGCCTGGCCGAGTCGAACCGCAGTGTCGACGCACACCTCGCGGCCGCCGACGACGCGACCGCCGAGCAGGTCGAGGACACTCCGCCCACGCCGGGCGACGACGCCTCCGGTCACCGGACCAGCGACGGCTCCGGTCGGCGCTGACGCTCCGGCACGGACGAACGACGACGCCCGCCCCGGGGAACCGGGGCGGGCGTCGTCGTGTGTTCGGTGGTGTCAGGCGCCGCGTCGTGCGCGGAGGACCTGCAGGCGCTCTTCGAGGAGCTCCTCGAGTTCCTCGCGCGAGCGGCGCTCGAGCAGCATGTCCCAGTGGGTGCGGGGCGCCTTCACGTCCTCTTCGGCGACCTCGACGGGGATCCCGTCGTCACCGAGCAGCCGGCCCTCGCGACCGGAGCGGGGCTCGGACCACGTCTGGGGGACGTCCGCATCAGCGGAAAAGACGATGTCGAACGTCTCACCCGAATCCGTCTGGTAGACCGCACGCTTGCGATCCGAGAGCTCGACGCCCTCTTCGCTCTGGAGACTCTGACTCCCGAGCCGCATGCCGCGGAGACTCCGATCAGCCATGTGTGTGCTCCTCTCGCTCGTCTGCCCTCCACAACACTGTCCCACGCCCCATCAATCCCGTACCGGCGCATTCACAGTCCGTTCCCAGTGGCTGGGCGCGGCGAGTCCGATCAGGAGCGGGTGCGACGACCCCAGGGTGCGCAGGCGAGGAGCACGAGGAGCCCGCCGAGGGAGAGCAGGAGCGTGATCGAGCCGGACAGGATCGACGCGGGGGTGGTGGACGTGCCGAGCGGCACGTCGGTCACCATCGACGTCGCGGTGTACTCCGGCACCCGGTCGATCGTGCGGCCGCTCGGGTCGATGACCTGCGACGCTCCGACGGTCGAGATGTTCACGAGCGACCTGCCGGTCTCGATGGCCCGCATCCGGGCGATCTCGAGCTGCTGCAGGTTCTCGTCGGTGCCCGAGAAGTCGGCGTTGTTCGTCTGCGCGAGGATCACCTGCGCTCCCCCGCGCACCATGTCGGCGGTCAGCCCGTCGTCGACGATGTCGAAGCAGATCGAGATGCCGGCACGGATCCCCGCGACCGACAGGACGTTCGGCTTCGTCCCCGGCGTGTAGTCGCGCTGCAGCAGTCCGATCAGCGACGGCGCGAGCTTGGAGAAGAACCAGCGGTCGGGCACGTACTCGCCGAACGGCACCGGGCGCTTCTTGTCGTAGGACGACTGCCAGCCGTCGGCGGTCCACACGAACGACGTGTTGTGCAGCACCCCCGACGGGGTCTGCGTGATGGCACCCGCCACGATCGGGGCGTCGAGCGACCCCACCACCGAGTCGAGGGCAGAGGCGATGACCGGCTGCTGGCGCGGGTCGTACTCCGCCCCGGCCTCGGGCCAGACGACGAGGTCGACACCCTTCGCGTCCACGTCCGTCGCCGCGACCTGCGCGGCCAGGACGTCGCCGGGCTCCGCACGGTCGAAGTAGCCCGCTGGACCGTTGCCCTGCACCGACTCGACCCGGATCGTGCCGCTCGTCGCGGTCGGCCACGCCGGCACCGCCAGGACCGCCGCGACGAGCAGACCCGCCGTGGCCACCCGCACGGGCAGTCGGAGCGTGATGCCCGGAACACGGGGTGCCACGAGCGCGAGCGACACCACGACCGCGACGCAGTACACGACGACGAACGTCAGCCCGAGGACGCCGACGTACGCCGCCAGGTGCGTGAACGGCCCCTGCGACTGCGACAGGCCGACGCGCCCCCAGGCGAAACCGCCGTACGGCCAGCTTCCCGAGAACCACTCGCGTCCGGTCCAGAGTGCGGCGACGACGGCCGGGAGGCCCCACACGCGTCCGGCGGTCGACCGCACCACGCGCGCGACCCAGCGGTACGCCAGGGCGATGGCGACGCTGCCGAGTGCGAAGAACGCGGCTTCGAGCAGGGCGAGTGCGAACCACGGGACCGGGCCTAGGTAGCGGCCGGCCCACGAGATGGCCGGGATCCAGAACGCCGCGCCGGCGAGGTAGCCGATCCACGCCGCGCGCCGCGCTCGCTGCCCCATCACCGCGAGCAGCATGCAGGCGAGTGCCGGGTAGGCGAGGAACCACCATCCGGGCGACGGGAACGCGAGGGCGAAGAGGATCCCACCGATGACGGCCAACGGCACCGCGGTGCCCAGCGGCAACGCGGCGAACGGGCCGGTCGCGACCGCCCCGCGGCCGACGCGCGCCGGCAGCCCGCGCACACTGGTCTCCGGAACCCGCACCGTGCCTCCTGTCAGACCGCCGCGTAGGCGACGATGCCGCGGCGGACCGCGTCCGTCGCACGTCGGGCGGTCTGGGCGAGCTCGTCGTCGCCGGCGTTCCGGATCTGGTCGAGCAGGTCGATGACCTGCTTCGACCACCGCACGAAGTCGCCGGCCGGCAGGTCGAGGGTGCGGAGGACGTCGTCGAGGGCCGAGCCCGAGGCCCAGCGGAACATGCCGACGGCCATCGCCGGGGTCGGCGGCTGCGAACCGGCCAGGCGCGCCGCGCGCTCGATGTCGTCGAGGCGCGACCAGATGGTCAGCGTCTCGTCGAGCGCGGGGCGGAACGCGCCACGGGGCAGGGCATGCTCCGTGCCGGGCGCGTCCTCGCGGCGGGGCTGGTAGATGATCGTCGCGGCCATGGCGGCGAGCTGTGCCGGGGTGAGGTCCTTCCATACCCCCGCCTCGAGGCACTCGGCGACGAGCAGGTCGCGGTCGCCGTAGATGCGCTGCAGGCGACGGCCGCCCGCTGCCACCGTGGCTTCACCGTTGCCGGCGTCCACCAGGTAGCCGAGCTCGAGCAGGACCTCGGTGACGCGGTCGAACGTCGTCGCGACGGCGCCCGTGCGGGACCGGATCTGCTGGACGAGCTTGTCGTTGGCGCGCTTGAGCTTCCACCAGCGCTCGGACCAGCGGGCATGGGCCTCGCGTTCCGGGCAGGCGTGGCAGGGGTGGCGCTGCAGCTGGCGGCGGACCGCCGTGATCGCGGCTTGGCGTTCCTGTCGGGCCCCGTGCGACGCCTCGCGACCGCCGGGCACGTTCGTGCGCTCGAGGTCGGAGAGTTCACGGCGGAGCGCCGAGTACTCGGTGAAGTCGCCGAGGTGGCACTGCATCGCTTCGCGGTAGCCGTCGAGCGACTCCTGCTGCGAGCGGACCTTGCGGGCGAGGTCCACCACCGACCGGTCGGCCTGGAACTGGGCGAACGACGTCTCGAGTACTTCGCGCGTGCGCTGCCGGCCGAACTGGTCGATCAGGTTGACGGCCATGTTGTACGTCGGCTTGAACGACGAGTTGAGCGGGTAGGTGCGACGGCTGGCCAACGACGCGACGGCCTGCGGGTCGAGCCCGTCGGTCCACTGGATGACCGAGTGCCCCTCGACGTCGATGCCACGACGACCGGCACGACCGGTGAGCTGCGTGTACTCCCCCGGGGTGATCGGCACACGGGCTTCGCCGTTGAACTTCTCGAGCTTCTCGAGCACGACGGTGCGCGCCGGCATGTTCACTCCGAGCGCCAGCGTCTCGGTGGCGAACACGACCTTCAGGAGCTTGCGCTGGAAGAGGTTCTCGACGACCTCCTTGAAGGCGGGGAGCAGGCCGGCGTGGTGCGCCGCGACCCCGCGCTCGAGCCCTTCGAGCCACTCCCAGTAGCCGAGGACGGCCAGGTCTTCGTCGAGCAGGGTGCGGCAGTGGTACTCCGCCGTCTCGCGGATCTCGTTGCGCTCCTGCACCGTCGTCAGGGACAGGCCCGAGCGCAGGACGTTGCGGACACCCTGGTCGCAGCCGTTGCGGCTGAACACGAAGAAGATCGCGGGCAGGAGCATCCGCTCGTCGAGCATGTGCGCGATCTGCTCGCGGTGCACCTTCTCGGTGCGGGGCCCGCGACGCTCAGGGTAGCCACCACGACCGCGCCGGCCACGGTGGCCGCCGCCGTTCCGCTCGCTCCGGGCGCCGCCGCCGACCATCCGGAGCAGTTCCGGGTTCACGCGGTTCGTCGCCGCGGCACCGCTCGAGTCGAACAGGTCGACCATCTTCGAACCGACCAGGACGTGCTGCTCGAGCGGGACCGGACGGTCTTCGGAGACGATGACGTCGGTGTCGCCGCGGACGGTCTGCAGCCAGTCGCCGAACTCCTCGGCGTTGGACACCGTTGCGCTGAGCGAGACGAGGCGGACCTCGGTCGGGAGGTGCAGGATGACCTCTTCCCACACGGCGCCGCGGAACCGGTCGGCGAGGTAGTGCACCTCGTCGAGGACCACCCAGGCGAGGTCGTCGAGCAGGTCCGAGTCCGCGTAGATCATGTTCCGGAGCACCTCGGTCGTCATCACGACGACGCGGGCGCGGGGGTTCACGTTCGTGTCGCCGGTGAGCAGCCCGACCTCGGACTCACCGTAGACGTCGACGAGCTCGGCGTACTTCTGGTTGCTGAGCGCCTTCATCGGCGTCGTGTAGAAGACCTTCGCCGTCGGCTGGCGCATGGCGAGCCAGATGGCGAACTCGGCGACGATGGTCTTGCCGGCTCCGGTCGGGGCGGCGACCAGGACGCTGCGGCCCTGGTCGAGCGAGTCGCATGCGGCGAACTGGAACGGGTCGAGGTCGAACCGCAGGTCCGTCCGGAAGAGCTCGAGGTTGCGCGACCGGTTGCGCACCTTGGCCGCGGCGAACCGCTCGGCCGCACTCGTGCCGCTCACAGGCCGTACTCCTCGTCGAGCTTCGCCTGGCGCTTGGCCAGACGGCGGTCGTGGATCCACGCGATGAAGCAGGCCGCGATGTAGAGCACCACCATCGGGACGGCGAGCAGGAACATCGAGATGACGTCCGCGCTCGGGGTGACGATGGCGCAGAAGACCAGGATGCAGAGGATCGCGACGCGCCAGCTCTTGATGATCGCGGAGGCCGACAGGACCCCGACGAAGTTCAGCAGGACGATGAAGACCGGCAGCACGAAGGCGATGCCCACCGCGACGATGAGCTTGATGACGAAGTCGTAGTACGCCTTCGCGTCGACGATCGAGGTGTCCTGGCTCGACACGAAGCTGCCGAGGATGCCGACCACGTGCGGCAGGATGTACCACCCGAAGTAGCACCCGGCGAAGAACAGCGGGATCGCGGTGCCGAGGAAGCCCCAGACGTACTGCCGCTCGCGCCGGACGAGCGCTGGCACGATGAACGCCCAGATCTGGTAGAGCCAGACCGGGCTCGCGATGACGACACCGATGGTGATCGCGATCTGCAGCTTGAGGTCGAACGCCCCGGTGATCATCGGGAAGTTCAGCTCGGCCGTGTGTCCGCCGACCTTGGCGAGCTCGGTCACCGGTGCCCGCAGCGAGTCGAGCACCCACGGGGTGAGGAACCAGCCGCCGATCGCACCGACGACGATCGCCACGACTGCGCGGAAGAGCCGGTTGCGCAGCTCGATGAGGTGCTGCCCGAGCGACATGCGGCCTTCGGCGTCGGTCTTCTGGCGCCCCTGCCGCTTCGCTCGCCCGCGCGCGGTCGTCGAAGCCATGTCGTCGATCTTACGGGGTCGGGACCGACAGTCCGCCTGGGGTCGGCGCGGCCGCGTGGTGGGCGGGCGAGCGAAGCGGCAGGGGCGCCAGAAGACCGACGCCGAAGGC
>NZ_QKLC01000006.1:0-215726 GCF_003224385.1 Curtobacterium sp. MCPF17_003
AGATGTGTATAAGAGACAGCCACCCGGCCCCCGCGACCCCGGCGACGCCTGGGCGGTCGGCCCCGACGGCACCAAGGCATGGGGACGCTTCGGCGCCGCCGGCCTGCTCGTCGACGACGGCGCCGGCCGCGTGCTCCTGCAGCACCGCGTCGAGTGGAGCCACCACGGCGGCACCTGGGGCATCCCCGGCGGCGCACGGCACCAGGGCGAAGCAGCCGTGACCGCCGCCCTCCGCGAATCCGCCGAGGAAGCCGGTGTGCCCGACGACGCGATCGCCCTGCGCCACACGGCACTGCTCGACCTGGGGTTCTGGACCTACACGACCGTCGTGGGGCGCGCCTCCCGACCCTTCGAACCCGTCATCGCCGACCGCGAGAGCCTCGCCCTGTCGTGGATCCCGATCGACCAGGTCGACGACCTGCCCCTGCACCCCGGCTTCGGCAGGTCCTGGCCGGCGCTCCGTGCCACCGTCGCGACCACGCCGCACGTCGTCGTCGACGCGGCGAACGTCGTCGGCAGCGTGCCCGACGGCTGGTGGAAGGACCGAGCCGGCGCTGCGTCACGCCTGCTCGCACAGGTGTCGGCGCTCGCCGCGGGCGGGGTGTCCGCGTCGTTGCTCGACCTGCCGTTCGCGCGGTGGTGGCCGCGGTGGACCGTGGTGCTCGAGGGGGAGGCCCGGGCCGCTGCGGACGGTGGGGGCGCGAGCGTCGAGCGCGGTGCCGACGGAGACGCCGTAGCCGCCGCAGACCGCGGTGCCGCCACCGGCGCTGTCGACGTCGTCCGTGCTCCGGCCTCCGGCGACGACGCGATCGTCGAGTCCGTGCGGGCCGCGGTGCAGGCCGGCGACGGGCCGGTCGTCGTCGTGACGGCCGACCGCGAGCTCCGCGACCGCGTCGAGGCCCTCGGCGCGACCGTCTACGGGCCGTCCTGGTTGCGCGACCAGCTGTAGTCACCGCGCTGGGGCCGATCGTGTTCCGGATGGACTGGGACGCATGCCGGTCCTGATCGGTACGCTGGCCCTTCGTCAACGGAGACGCAACACGCAGGAGGTTCCCCTTGGAGCGCATCACCAGGGCCGACGACCGAGTCCACCGCCCCGCCGGGCCGTGGACCCCCACGGTGCACCGGCTGCTCGCCCACCTGCACGAGCAGGGGTTCGTCGCAGCCCCCGAACCGATCGCCCTCGGTGACACCCTCGAGACGGTCTCGTTCGTCCCGGGCGTCGCTGGGGAGTACCCCTGGACCGAGGACATCGCCAGCGAGGCAGCCCTCGTCACCAGCGCCCGCCTGCTCCGCCAGTTCCACGACGCCGGTGCCAGCTTCCCGCGCAGCGCCGCCGACGACCTCTGGTCGCAGGCCGAACGTGCTCCGGTCGAGACGATCGTGCACGGCGACTTCGCCCCGTACAACTGCGTCTACGACGGCATCGCCGCCGTCGGCCTGATCGACTTCGACACCGCACACCCCGGTCCCCGCGTCTGGGACGTCGCGAGTGCCGTCTACCGGTTCGCGCCGTTCACCACCGGCGCTGTCGAGGGATCGACCGCCCCCGACCTCGACGATCGGCTCGCACGTGCCGCCGAGTTCTGCCGCGCCTACGCGCTCGACGACCGCTCCCGCAGCGTCCTGGCCGAGACGATGATCGCGTCCCTCGTCGCGCTCGTCACGACGATCGAGCATGAGGCCGCCGCCGGCAACCCGAAGTTCGTCAGCGACCTGCAGCACGGCCACGCCGACCTGTACCGCGCCGACGTCGCCTACCTGGAGCAGCACGCCGACGCCGTCACCGCCGCCGTCGCGTGACCACCAGCCCCGCGCGGCTCCGCTCGGCGCGGTTCGCGGCGCAGGGCATCGCGGCGCCCGGGCTGCGCCCCACGGAGGTCGTCGAGCGGATGCTGGGGGTGCAGGGGCAGGACCTCGGCCAGGTGCTCTGGGCCATCGGGGTCCGCGCTCCCGGGTCGACGCGGGACGACGTCCGCGGGGCCTTCGACCGCGGGGAACTCGTCCGCTCGTGGTCGATGCGCGGCACCCTGCACGCCCTGCGCCCCGACGACCTGCGCCTGCTGCTCTCGCTCACCGCTGAGCGGACCCTCCGCACGATCGCCCGACGCGCCGCCGAGCTCGGCATCGACGACGCCCTGCTCGGCCGGGCCCGTGAGGCGACGATCGCGGCCCTCGAGGGCGGCCGTGCGCTGGTCCGGGACGACCTGTTCGCGGCGTACCGCGCTGCCGGCATCGACCCGGCCGGAGGTCGCGGCTACCACCTGGTCCTGCAGCTCGCGCAGGAACGCCTCGTCGCCTGGGGTCCCACCGCCCGCGTCGGGCAGGGGCTCGTGCTGCTCGACGAGTGGGCACCCGCCACCGCTGAGCCGCCGGACCGCGACGAGGCCCTCCGCCGGGTCCTGCTCGGGTACCTGCGCGGCCGTGGCCCCGCGACCGAGGCCGACGCCGCGAGCTGGACGAAGCTGCCGCTCAGTGACCTCCGCCGGGCCCGGGCCGTGGCGGGGGACGCGGTCGAGGACCTCGGCGACGGGCTCCTCGCCCTCGCCGACCGGCCGACGGCCGCGCGCGTCCCCACCGGGCACCTTCTCCCCGGCTTCGACGAGTACCTGCTCGGGTACGCCGACCGGTCCGCGCAGCTCGACCCCGCCCACGCCGACCGCGTCGTCCCCGGAGCCAACGGCGTGTTCCTGCCGATGGCCGTCGTGCGGGGTCGCGTCGTCGGCACCTGGAAGCGCACCGAGCGCCGGGCCGAGCACCTCGTCACCGTCGCACCCTTCGGCACCCTCGACGCGTCGTCCGTCCGTGCGCTCGAGGCTGCGGCCGCGCGGTACGCGGCGTTCCTCGGAGCGCCGGTCGTGACCACGGTGGTCTGACGCGACCACCTGCGGACCGTGTGCTGAGGCAGCCCGGCCGCACCGCTCCTCCAGAGTGCACCCAGCAACCATGCGGCGGACTCCGACACTGCCTCCGGTAATGTCGCAGGGCCATGACGGACAGCCCGGCCGACGCCACCCCCTACGAAGTCCTCGGCGTCCCCGCGACGGCTGACGACGACGCGCTCCGCCGCGCCTACCGGCGGGCGGCCCGCGAGACGCACCCCGACCTCGGCGGCGACGCCCAGCGCTTCCGCCAGGTCCAGATCGCATGGGAGCGCATCGGCACGCCGGAAGCCCGGCGCGCGTACGACGTCGGGTCCCGCGCGTCCGGTTCGTTCGGTGCTTCCGGCTCCACCGGCAGGGGTGGCACCGGTCGCGACGCCTACGCACCCCCGGCAGCGCGTCGCGACACCCGCCCCCGGGCGCGGTCCCACGGACACCCCGGTGGTCGGTCGCGCGAGGTCTTCCTGCAGGCCGAGCGCGAGTGGGTCGGCCTCGGCGACCCCATCGAGGACCCCTACGACCCCACGCTCATCCGCTCCGCGCCCCGGCACATCCGGCGGCTGCTCGCCGAGGCCTTGGCGGAAGAGGCGACCGCCCTGATCGTCTCCGACATGGGGATCGGCGTCACCGTCTGGCACGACCTCGACGCCGGGGCCGAGGGCAAGCTCGACCACGCCGTCCTGGCCCCGAGCGGACTCTGGGCCGTCGAGTCCATCGACTGGGGCGCTCCGGTCCGCGTCGAGCACGGCGAGATCGTCGGCGAGACGTTGGCGCCGGGGGAGCGACCCGTCAAGGAACTGGTCCGCGCCGCCCGTGCCGTGCAGAAGCAGACCCGGGTGCGGTTCTCCGGCCGGCTGCTCGTCGTGCCGGACGCCGCCGTCACCGAGGACGTGCAGCTCGTCGGCTCCCCGAAGAAGCCCACCGCGCTCGTCGTCCGCCGCAGTGCGCTCGCCCAGGTGCTGGGCGGAGTCTGGTCGCCGGCCGGTTCGGTCGACGTGTTCGAGATCCGCGACCGCCTGCAGCAGACCGTCCGTTTCGTCTGATGTCCGCGTCGCACGTCGTGGTCGAGATCGGGGGCTGGGAGCACGAGTGCTGCGGCCCGGCGGTGGAGATCGGCGACGTCGTCGAGTACTGGGTCGTCTCCGCGGACGGAGCACGGCGGTTCGGCGAAGTCCGACACGACTCGGCGCGGACGCAGGCGATCCGTGGACGGGTCGTCGAGCTGTACGCGGTCGGCCGTGACGGACGGGTGGCGATCGAGCGGGTGCCGAGCGGTTCGGCCCTGTGCGGCTCCGACGAGGACGACGACGGTCACCTCGAGACCCGCTGGACCGGGCAGCCGGTCACCGTCGAGTGGGACGGCGAGGCCGAGTTCGAAGTCGTCATCGACCCCTACGGCAAGCCGAAGCGTCAGTAGCCGCGGAGCTTCTCGAGGTCGCGGCGCTCCCGCTTGCTCGGCCGTCCGGCACCGCGCTCGCGCATCGGGACGAACCCGGCCTCTTCCTTCGACAGCCGCGGCGGGGTCTTGTCCTCGAAGTGCTTCGCGGCCTCGGGGGCGCTCGTCCGCTTCAGGATGATGCCGGTCACCACGACGATGCGGTCGAAGCCGTTCTGGCGCACCCGCACCTCGTCACCGGGGCCGATCGGTTGCGCCGGCTTCGCGCGCTCCCCGTTCACCCGGACGTGACCGGCCTTGCACGCGGCAGTCGCGGCCGACCGGGTCTTGGTGATCCGGACGGCCCAGATCCAGCTGTCGACCCGGGCCTTCTCCATGCCGACACTCTAGGCGGCCCGTACCCTGGGGTGGTGCATGCGGACGAACAGGCGGTGATCGCCCGGGCCCGTGCGCTCGGGGTGCTGCACGACGCCGCGCTCGGCGACCGCCTGGTGGTCCGGGCGCACCACGGGGACGGCGCGCAGGACGCCCTCGGCGACCTGGTCGCCCGGACGCACGACGCCGTGACGATCGCGACCCGCCGCGGCCCGGTCGAGGTCCGGCTCGACGACGTCGTCGCCGCGAAGCCCGTCCCGCCGCCCCCGCCCGCGCGGCCTGCTCGGCGCTGACGCACGGCGCGAGCTCAGCACCTCGCGCGGTGCGAACCCAGCACCTCGCACGGTGCGAGCCCAGCCCGGCGAGCCGCAGGCCCCGGCACCCCGCTCCCGACATACGCTCATCCCATGGCAGTCCCCGTCCCGCTCGGCACCGAGGACCGCACCGCCCGCCTCACCCTCCGCCGCCCGGACTCCTGGCGCCGCGAGGACTCAGCCCAGGCGGACCTGCGCGTCACCGGCGACGACGTCGTCCTCACCGTCCGATCCCGACCCAGCGACCGCGCGATCGGCGACGAGAACACCGGCCTGCTCGCGCGGCTGCCCGGCTCGGTCGAGGGCCTGCTGCTCGTCGGCTGCGACCCGTGGACCACCGCCGGCGCCCCGGCCCGGCTGGTCGAGTACGTCCGGCCCGACGAGCACGGCGACGTCGCCGGCACCCACCTGCTCTTCGTGACCGGTCGGCACCGCGTCGACCTGACGATCGAACGCCCGCTCGCCCGGCTGCTCGAGACCGACGACCTCGTGCTCGCCGTCCTCGAGAGCGTCCGCGCCACCGAGACGGTCCCGGTCCGCCCCGAGCGCGACCTCGAACCCCTGCCGGCCCCTGCCCCGACGGCACCGCTCGAGGGCCCCCGGCTGAGCACGGACGCGATCGGCACCCTGCAGAGCCTCGCCGGACGCCGGTGGAACCCCACGCTCCTCCGCACCGCGGCGGGTCGCGAACTCATCGAGGCGGGCCTCGTCGGTCGGCTCGGCACGCTGCCGGAGTCGACCCAGACCCTGCTCGAACCCTGGCAGGGCGATGCCCAGCCGGTCACGCTGGAACAGCACCTGCCCGACGGGGGCGAGTCGCGCCTCCAGGCCTGGTCGCAGACCGTCGTCGACGGGACCGACGCGACGGGCGCCGTGGTCGCGTCCGTCACGCCCGACCGGGCCGTCGCGTTGATGGCCGGGAGGCTCGGCATCGGTCCGACGTGGACCTTCCCGTTCCGCACGGGGTCGCTCCCAGGGCACCTGCTCGGCCGCAAGCTGGCCGGCGGTCCGGACGCACCGGACCTGCCGGAGGCCCTCGCCGAGGCGGACCCGCGCCTCGCGCGGTTCTGGGCTGCGCCGTGGACCGTCTCGTACCTGCGTCGACCGGGCAAGCCGAAGCCGATCACGATCGTGCAGGCCGAGGGACACGGATTCGCGCGCGTGGGCACGACGAAGGCCGGGGAGACCGCCTTCCGGACGGACTCCCCGGCCAATGTCTACCGGTCGGTGGTGCGGGCGCTGCTGGGCTGAGCGCGCCTGCGTTCTCCCGCTACGCGGCGGGGCCGGCGGTCAGGGTGACGGTGACGGTCTTCGCGGCGCCGGTGCTGTCGGTGTAGCGGACACTCACCTTGTCACCCACCGAGTGCGACTGGACGACCTGCGTCAGCTGGTCCGAGCTCGTCACGGCGGTGCCGTCGATGCTCGTGATCGTGTCCCCGGCGGCCAGGTCGGCGCTCGCGGCGCCGGAGCCCTCGACCGTGCCGGCGACGGCGACGCCGCCCGTGGTGCCGGTGGTGTTGCTGACCTGGACCCCGAGGAATGCGGGCAGCCCGATGGTGATCGTGCCCGACGACTCACCGTCGAGGATCTTCTCGGCGATGGTCTTCGCGGTGGTGATCGGGATGGCGTAGCCGGTGACGTCGGCCGTGCCCGAGGACGCTGCCGTGGCCATGCCGACGACCTCGCCCTCGCTGTCCAGCACCGGTCCGCCGGAGTCACCGGAGACGATGTCCGCCGAGATCTCGATCAGGCCGGTCAGGGACTCGGTGCCGGTGCCGGACTCGCTCTGCACCTGGATGTCCTGGTCGATCGCGGTGACGGTGCCCTCGGCGGCGACGAGGTTGCCGGTGCCCTCGGCGTTGCCGACGTCCTTGACGGTGTCACCGGTGCTCGGCTCACCGTCGTCGTCCAGTGTGACGGTGGACAGCCCCGAGGCGTTCTCGAGCTTCAGCACGGCGACGTCGTTGGTGGCGTCGGCCCCGACCACGTCGGCCTTGTACTCCTTGCCGGTGGTCTCGTCGGTGACGGTGATGCTCGTCGCGCCCTGGATCACGTGGTTGTTCGTCAGGATCGTGCCGTCGGAGGTCAGGACCATGCCGGTGCCGGCCGCCTGCGACGACTCGTCGTAGTTCAGGACGGTGTTGATCGTCACGACGCCCTTCTTGTCGGCAGCCGTCGCCGCGGTGGCGGGGGACTGGGTCGTCCCGGTGCCGCTGTCGCTGTCGCTGTCGCTGCCGCTGCCGGGCACCGTGAAGCCGTTCGTGCCGTCGCTGCTGCCGGTGCCGTCGGTGCCGGATCCGGTGCCGGGCAGCGTGGTGGTGCCCTGCGACTGGCTCGACGTCGTGGTCGTCCCCTGCGAGGACAGGCCGAGGGCGGTGCCGCCGGCCGCACCGACGATGGCGAGGGCGGCTATGCCGGAGCCGATCATCAGTCCCAGGCGACGCGGGCGCTTCGTCGTACCGGGGTGGTTCGCGGTCGCCGCCGAGGACGCCCAGGCGTGGTTCGCTCCGGCGAGGGCGGAGCTGCCGATCAGGTACGGGCCGCGGCCGTCCGGCGTGTAGGCGTAGGGGCCGGAGCCGTCAGGACCGTAGAGGTAGGGACCGGAGCCGTCGAACGCGTACGCCGGGCGCAGGGAGGCCGGGTCGGCGTGCGGCGCCTCCCAGTGCATGCCCGGAGCCTGCTGCTGCGCGGCGGGGGTGCCGTTCTCGTCGTGGTCGGCGGCTGCGGGGTTCGGGGTCTCGTTCATCGGTGCTCTCCGGTCGTCCCTCGACGGCCCGGTCGGGCGTCGATGGAGATCAGTACAGAGCGCTTCCCCATGACGAGCCTATGAACGAACCCTGCGCACGCTCCGGGCTTGCTCGGGGGACGCCGAGTGGGGCTCCGGCGTTAGGGTGGCCTTACTTCCATGTCTCCGTCGACGTCCACGCCCCCGGCTCCCAGCTCCGTCCCCCGACTCGTCGGTGCGACCGTGCTGGCGGTCGTCGTCCTCGCCGTGGCGTGTTCGCTGTCGATCGCGTACGGCTCGCGGCCGATCCCGCTCGGCACCGTCCTGGACACCGTCCTGCACCCCGGGCGGAGCGACGAGGTCGGGCTCATCGTGCTCGGCAACCGGGTGCCCCGCACCGTCGTCGGACTGCTCGCCGGGGCGGCGCTCGGGGTCGCCGGGGCGGTCATGCAGGGCGTGACACGGAACCCGCTCGCCGACCCGAGCGTCCTCGGCATCAACTCCGGTGCGACCCTGGCCGTGGTGGCCGGGATCGCGGTCTTCGGCGTGAGCGGCACGGCCGCCTACCTGCCCTTCGCGTTCGTCGGGGCCGCCCTCGCCGCACTGCTCGTGTACGGGATCGCGACCGTCGCCCGTCGCGGCCTCTCACCCGTCGGACTCGCCCTCGCCGGAGCCGTGGTCGCCGCAGCGCTGTCGTCGGTCACCACCGCGGTGCTCGTGACCGACCAGAGCCTGCTCGACCAGCTGCGGTTCTGGCAGGTCGGTGCCCTCGCCGGCAAGGACCTCGGCACGGCGGGGATCATCACGGCGCCGGTGCTCGTCGGGCTGGTGATCGCGTTCGGTCTCGGTCGGTCGCTGAACACCCTCGCGCTCGGGGACGAACTCGCGGCGTCGCTCGGGCAGCGGGTCGTGCTCGTCCGCGCCGTGGGCGGTCTGGTCGCGGTGCTGCTCGCCGGGTCCGCGGTGGCCGCCGCCGGGCCGATCGCCTTCGTCGGACTCGCCGTTCCGCACGCGGTCCGTCGGTTGAGCGGCCCCGACCACCGCTGGACCATCCTGCTGTCGGCGATCGTCGCCCCCGCGCTCCTGCTCGTCGCCGACGTCATCGGCCGCGTCGTGGCGTACCCGGGGGAGCTGCAGGTCGGCATCGTCACGGCGCTCATCGGAGCGCCGGTGTTCATCGCGCTCGTGCGCTCGAGGGTGGTGCGGGGACTGTGAGGCAGCTGTTCGGCTCCTCGCGTCCCCGGTCGGCCGGGCTGCGCCGGTCGGCCGGCATGCGCCGTTCGGCCGGGGTGCGCCGGTCGGCCGGGCTGGGCCGGTCGGCCGGGCTGGGCCGTTCGGCCGGGCTGGGCAGCTCGGCCGGGCTGCGCCGTGAGGTCGCGGTGCTCGTCGCCGTGGTCGTGGTCGTCGTGGTGCTCGTCCTGGTCGGGCTCGGCGCCGGTTCGATCCCGCTCACCCCGGGCCAGGTGCTCGCCTCCCTGTTCGGCCAGGGGGACCGGATCTCGGACTTCGTGATCGGGCAGCTCCGCGGGCCGCGGGTGCTCGGTGCCGTCCTCGTCGGCGCCAGCCTCGGCGTCGCCGGCGCGATCGTGCAGAGCGTCGTGCGGAACCCGATCGCGAGTCCCGACGTCATCGGGATCACCTCGGGGGCCAGTGCCGCCGGACTCACCGCCATCGTGCTGTTCGGTGCCAGCGGTGGCACGCTCTTCTCGGTCGTGCTCGTCGGCGCAGTGGTGGTCTCGCTCGTCATCGCCGGGCTCGCCTGGCGACGGGGGATCACCGGCAACCGGGTCGTCCTCGTCGGCATCGGTGTCGCGGCGATCTGCCTGAGCATCACCGGCTGGATGCTCACGAGCGGCACCGTCACCCAGGCCGGCGCCGCGCTGCTCTGGCTCTCCGGCAGCCTGAACGCCGTGGACCGCGACCTGGTCGGGGTGCTCGGCGTCGCGTTCGTCGTGCTCGGCGTGCTCGCGCTGCTGCAGTCCGCCCGCCTGCAGGTGCTGAGCCTCGGGGACGAGGTCGCCGCCGCACTCGGGCTCCGGCCGGACCGGGCGAAGGTGCTCCTGCTCCTCACCGCCGTGTGCCTGACCGCCGCAGCCGTCGCCACGGCGGGGCCGGTCTCGTTCGTGGCGCTGATGGCCGCGCCGATCGCCAGACGCCTGGTCGGCGGCGGACGGGTCGCGCTCGCGCCGGCCGCCGCCGTCGGTGCCGCGATCACGCTCGGCAGCGACCTGCTCGCCCAGTTCGCGATCCCCGGCAACGCGCTGCCGGTGGGGGTCGTGACGGGTGTCGTGGGGGCGCCGTACCTGCTCTGGTTGCTCGCGCGGGGTCGGTGACGCCGGGTCGCACGGGTCGCTGACGCCGCTCCCGCGTTCGCGGATCGCGGAAGTCCCTCCACAGTCCCAGATCGGGGCTGCCGCTCGGGCCTTCGTTTCCGATACGCTGATGGGCCAAGAGGAGGAGGTCCACCGATGCCAGATCCAGTGGTCCCGCAGCCGGGCGGTCAGAAGACCCCGGAGCAGCGGCTGGTCGACACCACGCTGACCTTCAGCATGGACATGGGCGCGGCGCTCACCGCCGAGTCCGGTGTCTCGACCGAAGAACGTGAAGCCGTCAACGCCCTGCCCTCCGGGTCGGCGTTGCTCGTGGTCCGTCGTGGCCCCAACGTGGGTGCGCGGTTCCTCCTCGACTCCGACGTCACGACGGCCGGTCGACACCCCGACGCCGACATCTTCCTCGACGACGTCACCGTGTCGCGCAAGCACGCGCAGTTCCTTCGCCACGGCACGAGCTTCAGCGTCAAGGACAACGGCTCCCTGAACGGCACGTACTTCGACGGTGTCCGCATCGACGAAGCGCTGCTCACCGACGGGGCCGAGGTCCAGGTCGGCAAGTTCCGCCTGACGTTCTACGCATCTCGGGTCGACCTGGCGCGCCTGGCGAACGCGTAGTGGCCGCACGGTCCGCTGCGGCCCGGGCGGGGTCCGCGGCACCGGACCTGCTCACCATCGGGCAGGTCCTCGCTCGCCTCAAGCCCGAGTTCCCGGACCTGTCGAGCTCCAAGCTACGGTTCCTCGAAGAGCGCGAGCTCGTCACCCCGATCCGCACGGCCAGTGGGTACCGCAAGTTCTCCGCGGCCGACGTCGAGCGGCTCCGTGTGATCCTCGGGCTGCAGCGTGACCACTACCTGCCGCTCAAGGTCATCAAGGACTACCTGGCCGACCTCGATGCCGGGCGCGAACCCGTCCTGCCCGGCGGCGGAGACGCACCGAAGCCGTCGATCCTCGGACGCGAGCGCCGGTACACCCGCGAAGAGACGGTCCGGGCAGCCGGCGCCTCACCGATGCTCCTCGCCGACGCGGTCTCGGCCTCGCTGCTGCCGGCCACCGACACCTACGGCGACGACGGCGTCTCCGTGCTGAAGGCCCTGGTCGAACTGCAGCGCACCGGTATCGAGCCGCGACACCTCCGCACGCTGCGCAGCACTGCCGAGCGCGAGGTCGGTCTCATCGAGTCCGCCCTCATGCCGGTCTCACGCCGGGGCGACGCGACCTCGCGGGCAAAGGCCACCGAGCTCGCGCGCGAGATCGCCGGGCACCTCGAGATCATCCGGTCGAACCTCATCCGCCAGGCCATCGGCCGTCTCGACGCATGACACCGTCCGGTGCTCCGACAGGGCTTGTGTGTCAGTGGCCGAGGCGTATCCTCGACACGCCGGACGCGCCGGGTCGGATGTCCCGCGCGGGAGCGGTCGGAGTCGCTACCGTGGACCTCGGAACAACTCTCAACCCGTCGTTGAAGCTTCGGGTGGGAGCTCGATCGTCGTGGAAGGCAAGCTGATGAGTGGGAACGACACCCCTGGCACCGAGTCTGATGTGACCCGGTACGACCTCGGGCTGCTCTTCACCGATGGTCTGCCCGAGCACGACGAGCAGAACGGCTACCGCGGCACCGTCGCCGCACGGGCAGCCGGGATCTCGTACCGACAGCTCGACTACTGGGCCCGCACCGAACTCGTGCAGCCGACGATCCGTGGGGCGGCCGGCTCCGGGTCGCAGCGCCTGTACGGGTTCCGCGACATCCTCGTGCTCAAGCTCGTGAAGCGGCTGCTCGACACCGGCATCTCGCTGCAGCAGATCCGCACCGCCGTCAACCAGCTCCGTGAGTCAGGCGTCTCCGACCTGGCGCAGACCACCCTGATGTCCGACGGCGCCTCGGTGTACCTCTGCACCTCCGACGACGAGGTCATCGACCTCGTGTCCCGCGGCCAGGGTGTCTTCGGCATCGCGGTCGGCAAGGTCCTGCGTGAGGTCGAGAGTTCCCTGGTCGAGCTCGACGCCACCGCGGCGGCCGACCCCTCCGACGAGCTCGCCGCTCGTCGCGCTTCCCGCGCTTCCTGACCATCCGGGTTCGGGTCCAGTGGTCGCGACCCGTCGCCTGCGCGTCGCCGAGTGGTCACGAACTGTTGCCTGCGACGTTGCCGGCCGACAGTTCGTGACCACTCAGCGGACGTGAGCGGCATGTTGTGACCGTTGGGCGAGCCGGAGCCGGGCGTGTCGAGCGGGGCGTGTCGAGCGGGGCCGGGATGAGCCTCCGGCCGGTCGCCGCGTGGTCGTGACCCGTCGCCTGCGCGTCGCCGAGTGGTCACGAACTGTTGCCTGCGACGTTGCCGGCCGACAGTTGGTGACCACTCGGCGGACGTGAGCGGCATGTTGTGACCGCTGGGCGAGCCGGAGCCGGGCGTGTCGAGCGGGGCCGGGATGAGCCTCCCGGCAGTCGCCGCGTGGTCGTGACCCGTCGCCTGCGTCTCGCCGTGTGGTCACGAACTGTCGGCTGCGACGTTGCCGGCAGACAGTTGGTGACCTCTCGGAGGACGTGAGCGGTGCGTTGTGACCGTTGGGCGGGCCGGAGCCGGGCGTGTCGAGCGGGGCCGGGATAAGCCTCCCGGCAGTCGCCGCGTGGTCACGACCTGCCGCCTGCGTCTCGCCGTGTGGTCACGAACTGTCGCATGCGACGCTGCCGGCTGACAGTTGGTGAGCACTCGGCGGATGCGCGCGGTGCGTTGTGACCGTTGGGCGAGCCGGAGCCGGGCGTGTCGAGCGAGGCCGGGGTGGGCCTCCCGGCAGTCGCCGCGTGGTCGTGACCCGTCGCCTGCGCGTCGCCGAGTGGTCACGAACTGTCGGCTGCGACGTTGTCGGCCGACAGTTGGTGAGCACTCGGCGGATGTGAGCGGTGCGTTGTGACCACTGGGCGAGCCGGAGCCGGGCGTATCGAGCGGGGCGTGTCGAGCGAGGCCGGGGTGGGCCTCTCGGCAGTCGCCGCGTAGTCACAAATCGCCGCCTGCGCGTCGCCGAGTGGTCACGAACTGTTGCCTGCGACGCTGCCGGCTGACAGTTGGCGACCTTCCGGCGACGTGAGCGGCATGTCATGCGACCGCGCCGCGACCGCACGAGCACCGACCTACGCGGCGCCACCCTCGGCGTACGGACCGATCTTGCCGGTGCGCATGATGCGCTCGAGCAGCTGGTCGAAGTTCTTCGCCATCTCCTGCGCGGACTCGCCGGGCCACACGTGCAGCGGCTTCGCCGCACCCTGCGCCTGCTGCAGCGACGTGCGCTCCGGCAGCTGTGGGGAGAGCACGAGCGGGCCGAACATGTCGCGGAGTTCCTTGATGCGGAACTGGTGCTCGAGCGACTGCACGCGGGCACGGTTGACGATGATGCCGAGGGGCTGCAGGCGCGGGGAGAGCCCGCGGCGGATCTCCTCGATGGCGCGCAGCGCACGGTCGGCGGCGGCGACGGAGAACAGGCCGGGCTCGGTGACGACGGTGACGCGATCGGACGCGGCCCACGCGGTGCGCGTCAGGGCGTTCAGCGACGGCGCACAGTCGATGAGGACGAGTTCGTAGTCCTGCTCGACGTTGGCCAGGGCCTCTTCGAGCTTCCAGATGTCGCGGATCGACGGGTGCGGCCCGTCGAAGTTGATGGCGGAGGGCGACCCGACCATGACGTCGATCTTGCCCTGCGACCCCTTCGTCCAGCCCGAGGGGGCGATCGCCTGACGGACGATCTTCTCCTTCGGGTTCTCGAGGACGTCGGCGACGTTGAGGTGGCCGGCGAGGTTGATGTCGAGGCCCGTGGAGACGTCGGACTGCGGGTCCAGATCCACCACCAGCGTGCGCAGTCCCTTGGCGAACGCGGCCGAGGTCAGGCCGAGCGTCACCGTCGTCTTGCCGACACCACCCTTGAGGGAGCTCACGCTGAGTACATGCACGTTGAGCAACGTTACCGCCACTAGGGTTGTCTCACCTCAACCCGGGCTGAAAGGGACGTCGTGTTCACGAAGATCCTCGTTGCGAACCGTGGCGAGATCGCCATCCGCGCGTTCCGTGCCGCGTACGAGTTGGGGGCCCGTACGGTCGCCGTCTACCCGTACGAAGACCGGAACTCCCTGCATCGTCTCAAGGCCGACGAGGCCTACCTGATCGGGGAGCGGGGCCATCCGGTCCGGGCGTACCTGGACGTCTCCGAGATCATCCGCGTCGCCCGCGAGTCGGGGGCCGACGCGATCTACCCGGGGTACGGGTTCCTGTCCGAGAACCCGGAGCTCGCCGCGGCAGCAGCCGCGAACGGCATCACCTTCATCGGTCCGGGCGAGCACGTGCTCGAGATGGCCGGCAACAAGGTCACCGCGAAGGAGCACGCGATCGCGGCCGGCGTCCCGGTCCTCGCGAGCACCCCGGCGAGCCGCGACATCGACGAACTGATCGCCGGCGCCGATGCGATCGGGTTCCCGGTCTTCGCCAAGGCCGTCGCCGGTGGTGGTGGCCGTGGCATGCGCCGTGTGGAGACGAAGCCCGAGCTGCGCGACGCCCTCGAAGCGGCCATGCGCGAGGCCGACAGTGCGTTCGGCGACCCGACGATGTTCCTCGAGCAGGCCGTCATCCGTCCGCGCCACATCGAGGTGCAGATCCTCGCCGACGCGACCGGCACCGACGCGGGCACGATCCACCTGTTCGAGCGGGACTGCTCGGTCCAGCGGCGCAACCAGAAGGTCGTCGAGATCGCGCCGGCGCCGAACCTCGACCCCGCGGTCGCGCAGGCACTGCACCGCGACGCCGTGGCCTTCGCCCGGTCGATCGGGTACGTCAACGCCGGCACCGTGGAGTTCCTGCTCGACACCGAGGGTGAGCGTGAGGGGCAGCACGTCTTCATCGAGATGAACCCGCGCATCCAGGTCGAGCACACGGTCACCGAAGAGGTCACCGACGTCGACCTGGTGCAGTCGCAGATGCGCATCGCCGCGGGGGAGACCCTCGCCGGCCTCGGCCTGTCGCAGGACACCGTCGCCGTGCACGGCGCCGCGCTGCAGACCCGCATCACGACCGAGGACCCGACGCAGGGCTTCCGTCCGGACACCGGCCGGATCAGCACCTACCGCAGCCCCGGCGGCGCGGGCGTCCGGCTCGACGGCGGCACGGTCGCCACCGGCGCGCAGATCAGCCCGCACTTCGACTCGATGCTCGCGAAGATGACGTGCCGCGGCCGCGACTTCCCGGCGGCGGTGTCCCGGGCCAAGCGTGCCCTCGCCGAGTTCCGCATCCGCGGCGTCAGCACGAACATCCCGTTCCTGCAGGCCGTGCTCGAGGACCCGGACTTCGCCCGCGGCGACGTCTCGACGAAGTTCATCGAGGAACGCCCGCAGCTCTTCGGCGGCCACGTCTCGAAGGACCGCGGCACGAAGGTGCTCACCTGGCTCGCCGACGTCACGGTGAACAAGCCGAACGGTGAGCGGTCGCCGCTGGTCACCGACCCGGCCGACAAGCTCCCGGCCACCGACCTGACTGCGCCGGTGCCCGAGGGGCAGCGCGACCGCCTGCTGGCGATGGGGCCGGCCGAGTGGTCGAAGGCCCTGCGCGCCCAGACGGCCCTCGCCGTGACCGAGACGACGATGCGGGACGCCCACCAGTCGCTCCTCGCCACCCGGGTCCGCACGAAGGACCTCGTCGCCGTCGCACCGCACGTCGCACGGCTCACTCCGCAGCTGCTCAGCGTCGAGGCCTGGGGTGGTGCCACCTACGACGTCGCACTCCGGTTCCTCGGTGAAGATCCTTGGGAGCGCCTGTCCTCGCTGCGCGAAGCCATGCCGAACATCCCGATCCAGATGCTGCTGCGCGGCCGTAACACCGTCGGGTACACGCCGTACCCGACCGAGGTCACCGACGCCTTCGTCGACGAGGCGGCTCGGTCGGGCGTCGACGTCTTCCGCGTGTTCGACGCGCTGAACGACGTCAGCCAGCTGCGTCCCGCCCTGGAGGCCGTGCTCGCGACCGGCACGGCCGTCGCCGAGGCGGCGCTCTGCTACACCGCCGACCTCCTCGACCCCGCCGAGGACCTCTACACGCTCGACTACTACCTCCGCCTGGCGGAGCAGATGGTCGAGGCCGGCGCGCACGTCATCGGCATCAAGGACATGGCGGGGCTGCTCCGTGCCGGTGCGGCCGAGAAGCTCGTCACCGCCCTGCGCGAGCGCTTCGACCAGCCGGTGCACGTGCACACCCACGACACCGCCGGCGGTCAGCTCGCGACCCTGCTCGCCGCCTCGCGCGCCGGGGCCGACGCCGTCGACGTGGCCGCCGCACCCATGGCCGGCACGACCAGCCAGCCGAGCATGTCCGCCCTGGTCGCAGCCCTGGCCCACACCGAGCGCGACACCGGCCTGTCCCTCGACGCCGTCGGGGACCTCGAGCCGTACTGGGAATCGGTCCGTCGCGTGTACGCCCCGTTCGAGTCCGGGCTCGCCGGGCCGACCGGGCGTGTCTACAAGCACGAGATCCCCGGTGGTCAGCTGTCGAACCTCCGGCAGCAGGCGATCGCCCTCGGGCTCGGCGACCGGTTCGAGCAGGTCGAGGACTGGTACGCCGAGGCGAACCGGATCCTCGGTCGGCCGACCAAGGTCACGCCGTCGTCGAAGGTCGTCGGCGACCTCGCGCTGCAGCTCGCCGCGGTCGGTGCCGACCCGGTCGACTTCGAGCAGAACCCCGACAAGTACGACATTCCGGACTCCGTGGTCGGGTTCATGGCCGGCGAGCTGGGCGACCTGCCCGGCGGCTGGCCCGAGCCGTTCCGCTCGAAGGTCCTGGCCGGTCGCGACGTCCGACTCGAGATCACCCCGGTGCCCGCGGACGAACGCGCGCACCTCGAGACCCCCGGACCCGAGCGCCAGCAGGCCCTCAACCGCCTGCTCTTCCCGCAGCCGACGCAGCAGTTCCAGCGCGTGCGGGAGCAGTACGGCGACCTGTCCGTCGTGCCGACCGTCGACTACCTGTACGGGCTGCGACCCGGGCAGGAGCACAGCGTCCCGCTCGGCAAGGGCGTCGACCTGTTCGTCGGGCTCGAGGCGATCGGCGAGGTGGACGCCAAGGGCATCCGCACGGTCATGGCGACGATGAACGGGCAACTCCGCCCGGTCGCCGTCCGCGACCGTTCGGTCGAGGTCGAGACGAAGGCGGCCGAGAAGGCCGACGCGTCCGACCCCAAGCACGTGGCCGCGCCGTTCTCCGGCGTGGTGACGCTCAAGGTCGCCGTCGGTGACGTCGTCGAGGCCGGTACGCCGGTGGCGAGCATCGAGGCGATGAAGATGGAAGCGGCCATCACGGCGCCCGTGGCGGGCACCGTCGGCCGACTCGCGATCCCGGTGACCCAGCAGGTGGACGCCGGCGACCTCCTGGTGGTGCTGCAGTAAATTGACCGTTCGTCCCATCCGCCTGTTCGGCGACCCCGTCCTCCGTTCGCCGGCCGACCCGATCCGCCCCGAACTGCTCGGGAGCGCCGGGGTCCGTGACCTCGTGCAGGACCTCATCGACACCGTCAAGGAACCCGGTCGTGCCGGAGTGGCCGCGCCCCAGATCGGCGTCGGGCTCCGTGCGTTCTCGTACAACGTGGACGGCGAGGTCGGCTACGTCCTCAACCCCGAGATCGTCGAGGTCTCCGGGCAGCCCGAGCTCATGGAGGAAGGGTGCCTCTCCGTCCCGGGGCTCGGCTACCCGACCCGTCGGTACCCGTACGCGAAGGTCCGCGGCGTCGACGTCGACGGCGACGAGGTCGTCCTGGAGGGCACCGGCCTGATGGCCGAGGCGCTCCAGCACGAGTGCGACCACCTCGACGGAACCGTCTACGTGATGACGCTCGACCCCGAGGTCCGCCGTCAGGCCCTGCGCGACATCCGTGCGCAGGCCTGGTTCCACTGAGCGCTTGCACAGGCCCGGGTTCGCGGGCTGTGAACAGTGGTGTGACACCCCCACGGGGGATTGTCGCTTTGTCCTGACGAGGAGGTACCGTGCTGCTGTCGGCCTCCCACCGACGACCATCCCATCCCCCCCAGGACTCCCGCATGACCAGTCAGAACGACGAGCTCAGCTCGCACCGCACCCGCACCAACCGTCGACCTGCCGAGACCACCGTCGCGACCGGTTCGACCGCCGTCCTCGACGCCCCCGCGACGGAGCAGTCGCAGGAGGCCTGAGCCCCGCAGGCGCCCCCGGCGCCCGCTGAACGGCCTGGAGGCCCGGATCGCGTCCGACGGACGTGATCCGGGCCTCCAGGCTGTTGCGTCCACACCCGCGCGCACCTGCCGGAATCGCGCGTACCTGGTCGGAAGAACCGACCCGGTACGCCCGAATCAACCCGGTACGCCCGGAACGACCAGGCGGCTACGAGCGGTTGCGCCGCCGACCCTCGATCACCGGGGTCGCCGTCGTCTGCACCTTCGACCCGGAGTAGATGTGGTCGATGTCCGCGGCGAAGTCCTTCAGGATGACCGACCGCTTGATCGTCAGCTTCGGCGTGAGGTGCCCGGAGGCCTCGGTCAGGTCGGTGTCGAGGATCGTGAACGACCGGACCGACTCGGCGCGGGAGACCCGGCCGTTGGCGGCGTCGATGGCCTCCTGGACGGCGGAGAGCACGCGCTCGTCGTACGCGGCCTCGTGCCCGCTCAGTGCCGGGGTGATCCCGCGGGACTCGCACCAGCCGGGCAGCATCTCGCGGTCGAGCGTCACGAGCGCGGCGACGAACGGCTTGCCCTCACCGACGACCACGACCTGGCCGATGAGCGGGTGCTCGCGGATGCCGTCCTCGAGCGGCGCCGGGGCGACGTTCTTGCCGCTCGCGGTGACGATGAGCTCCTTGGCGCGTCCAGTGACCGTGAGGACCCCGTCGGCGTCGAGCCGTCCGAGGTCACCGGTGCGGAACCAGCCGTCGTCGAAGGCGTGCTCGGTCGCCTCGTCGTTCCGCCAGTACCGGTCGA
Source organism: Curtobacterium sp. MCPF17_003 (assembly GCF_003224385.1). Classification (NCBI taxonomy): domain Bacteria; kingdom Bacillati; phylum Actinomycetota; class Actinomycetes; order Micrococcales; family Microbacteriaceae; genus Curtobacterium; species Curtobacterium sp. MCPF17_003. Next base: position 18,994 of record NZ_QKLC01000006.1, read on the forward strand.
AGACGTCGACGCCGCGGATCAGGATCTCGCCGTCGTCGGCGATCCGGACCTCGATGCCGGGCAGCGCGCGGCCGACGGTCCCGATGCGGAGTTCGCGGGCGCGGTTGACCGTGGCGGGTGCCGTGGTCTCGGTCAGGCCGTAGCCCTCGAGGATGAGCACCCCGATCGAGCGGAAGAAGTGCGAGAGCCGCGGGGAGAGGGGCGCCGAACCACTGACGGCGTACCCGACCCGCCCGCCCAGGGCGTCCCGGAGCTTGGCGTACACGAGCCGGTCGAACAGCTTGAACTTCAGCCCGAGCAGGAACGGCACCCTGCCGGCCGCGAGGGCCTCGGAGTGGGCGACCGCGGTGTCGGCCGCCGCGCGGAAGATCCTGCCCTTGCCACCGAGGTCGGCTTTCTGCTCGGCGGAGTTGTAGATCTTCTCGAACACCCGGGGGACCGCGAGCAGGAACGTCGGCTTGAAGGTCGACACCGCGCGCATCAGGTCCTTGGTGTCCGGCTCGTGACCGACGAGGACGCCGGCGGACACCGACATCGCGGCGATGAACCGGGCGAAGACGTGGGCGAGCGGGATGAACAGCAGGGTCGAGGCGCCGTCGGCGACGACCTCGGGCATCGCCTCGCTCGCGCCCTCGACCGTGGCGGTGAAGTTGTCGTGGCGCAGGACGCAGCCCTTCGGCCGACCGGTGCTGCCCGAGGTGTAGATGATCGTGGCGTCGTCGTGGCCGTGCACGTTCGCGGTCCGGGCATCGAGTTCGTCGTCGGTGACGTCCTCGCCGAGCCGGGTCAGGTCGTCGAGGCCGCCGCCGTCGATCGTCCAGTGCTGGCCCAGGGAGGGCAGGTCGGGTGCGATGGAGGCGACGCGGCGCGCGTGCTCCTCTTGTTCGACGACGATCGCGACCGACTCGGAGTCGGACAGGATCCAGCGCACCTGGTCGGGGGAGCTCGTCTCGTACACGGGCACGGAAACCAGGCCGGCTGTCCACACGGCGAAGTCGACCAGGGTCCACTCGAGCCGCGTGCGCGACAGGATCGCGACGTGCGCGCCCGGTTCGAGCCCGGCGGCGACGAAGCCCTTCGCGATGCCGCGCACCCGGGCGAGCGTCTGGGCCGCGGTGAAGGTCGTCCAGGTGTCGCCGTGGCGCTGGGCCAGGATCGGACGGTCGGGCGTCAGCCGGACGCGGTCGCCGAGGAGCCGCGCCGCCGAGCCGTGGTCCGGGGCGACGGGACCGCCGTGGCCCGCGGAGACCGGGCGGCCCTGGGCCGGAGCGGCCGGGCCGGCGCCGGGCGGTGTGGCGTGCCTGCCGGCCGACGGCGTGGTCCCGGTGGCGGCGCTGCCAGCGGTGGACGTGTCGGTGGAGGCGCTGCTGCGTGCAGGACGCTGATCGTTCACGGTGACTCCCTTGTCTGCCGGTTCGACTCGAGTGCGCCTCAACACCGAGGCGACAGCGCCAGCATAGGACGCGTCACCGGGCGTTCCGTGACTTCGCGGCGAACCGGTAGGCTCGTTGCTCGTGCACGCCATCGGAATCGACATCGGGGGCACCAAGATCGCGGGTGCGGTCGTGACGGAACTCGGCGAGATCGTCGCCGAGGACCGCGTGGCCACCAACGCTGCGGACCCGAACGCCATGCTCGACGACGTCGTCTCGATGGTCGAGCGACTCAGCTCGCTCCACCAGGTCGGCGCCGTGGGGGTCGCCGCCCCCGGGTTCATCGACGCCTCGCAGTCGATCGTCTACTACACGCCGAACATCCGGTGGCGGAACGAACCGCTCCGGCAGAAGCTGCAGCAGCGCCTCGGCGACCTGCACATCACGGTGGACAACGACGCGAACGCCGCCGGCTGGGCCGAGTTCCGGTTCGGCGCCGGTCGGCTCGTGTCCGACATGACGATGCTCACCATCGGCACGGGCGTCGGCGGTGCCATCGTGACCGAGGACCGCCTGTTCCGCGGGGGCTTCGGAACGGGCGGCGAGATCGGCCACCTGCGCATCGTCCCGAACGGGCTGCCCTGTGGCTGCGGTGCCCGCGGCTGCATCGAGCAGTACGGCTCGGGTCGTGCCCTGCAGCGCATGGCGAACGACGTCGCCGACGCCGGTGGCATCGGCTCGGCCCTGGCCGACGCCCGCGCCGACAACGGCGGCCAGCTCGACGGCAAGATCGTCGGCGACCTGATCCTGGCCGACGACCCGGGTGCCCTCGCGGCCCTCCGTCGGCTCGGTCGGCACCTCGGCGAGGCGTGCGCGTCGCTGTCCGCGGTGCTCGACCCGCAGCTCTTCGTGTTCGGCGGCGGCGTCGCCAGTGCGGGAGACCGGCTGCTCGACCCGATCAAGCAGGCGTACCTCAACAACCTGCCGGCCCGCGGGTACCACCCCGAGCCGGACTTCGTGATCGCCGAACTCGTCAACGACGCCGGCGTCGTCGGTGCCGCCGACCTCGCCCGCATCCACGCCCGCACGGCGTAGGGTCGGGCCACCCACCCGGGCCACCACCTTCTCACCACCTGGAGTCGTCGATGACCTACTGGCTGCTGAAGAACTTCGTGCTCGGCCCGCTCATCCTCACCCTGTTCCGGCCGTGGGTCGTCGGCCGCGAGCACGTGCCCGCCAAGGGCCCGGTCATCTTCGCGTCGAATCACATCTCGTTCATCGACTCGGTGATCCTGCCGGCGGTGCTCGACCGTCGACTGTCGTTCCTGGCGAAGAGCGACTACTTCACCGGCCGCGGGCTGAAGGGCTGGGCGACGAAGACGTTCTTCAACGCCATCGGCCAGCTGCCGATCGACCGCTCCGGCGGCAAGGCGTCCGAGGCATCGCTGCGCACCGGCCTGCAGGTCCTGGCGCGCGGTGAGCAGCTCGGCATCTACCCCGAGGGCACCCGCAGCCCCGACGGCAAGCTCTACCGCGGCCGCACCGGCATCGCCCGGATGATCCTCGAGGGGCGCGTGCTCGTCGTCCCCGTCGCCATGGTCGGCACGCGCGAGGTGCAGCAGATCGGGCAGCGCTTCCCGAAGATCAAGCGCGTCGGGGTCGTGTTCGGCAAGCCGCTCGACTTCTCGCGGTTCCAGGGGTTCGAGACCGACCGCTTCATCCTGCGCAGCGTCACGGACGAGGTCATGCACGAGCTCGCCGGCCTGAGCCGACAGGAGTACGTGGACGTCTACGCCACCAGCGTGAAGGAGCGGGCGAGCTCCGCGCGCGAGGCCGTCATGCGGGAACGGAAGTCGACGCCTGCACGTTAGGCTCTGATGGTCCCGGCACCCCGCCAGGACGCCCATCGACGACGCGCGGCCTGGTGCCGGTGGCGTCGTCGGGCCGCCCGCACAGAACACCGAGGTAACGCCCTTGTTCGAGTCGACCGACTTCGTCGCCCTGCAGGATCCGGACGTCATCGAGGGGCTCGACTATTGGCGGACGCTCCCGATCAAGCAGCAGCCGACCTGGCCGGACGCCGCCGCTGCTGAGGCCGCGTCGGCCGAGATCGCCACGCTCCCGCCGCTCGTGTTCGCGGGCGAGGTGGACAAGCTGCGCGAGCGGCTCGCCGCGGCCGCCCAGGGCAAGGCCTTCCTGCTGCAGGGCGGTGACTGCGCCGAGACCTTCGCCGGTGCCACCGCCGACTCCATCCGCGACCGGGTCAAGACGATCCTGCAGATGGCCGTCGTGCTGACCTACGGCGCCTCGATGCCCGTCATCAAGATGGGGCGCATGGCCGGGCAGTTCGCCAAGCCCCGCTCGAGCGACTTCGAGACCCGGGGCGACGTCACGCTGCCCGCCTACCGCGGCGACATCGTGAACGGCTACGACTTCACGCCGGAGAGCCGGACGGCCGACCCGCGCCGCCTGGTGCAGGGGTACCACACCGCTGCTTCGACGCTGAACCTCGTCCGGGCCTTCACGCAGGGGGGCTTCGCCGACCTGCGGCAGGTGCACTCGTGGAACAAGGGCTTCGCCTCGAACCCCGCGAACGCCCGCTACGAGCACCTCGCCAAGGAGATCGACCGCGCGATCCGCTTCATGGACGCCTGCGGCGCCGACTTCGAGGCGCTCAAGCACGTCGAGTTCTACGCCTCGCACGAGGGGCTGCTCATGGACTACGAGCGCCCGATGACCCGCATCGACTCGCGCTCCGGCCTGGCGTACGACACGTCCGGTCACTTCATCTGGATCGGTGAGCGCACGCGCGACATCGACGGCGCCCACGTGGACTTCCTGTCGCGGGTGCGCAACCCGATCGGCGTGAAGCTCGGCCCGACGACGAGCGTCGACGACATGAAGGCGCTCGTCGACAAGCTCGACCCGAACCGTGAGCCGGGTCGCCTGACCTTCATCACGCGGATGGGCGCGGGCAAGATCCGCGACGAGCTGCCCAAGCTGCTCGAGGCGATCAAGGGCATGGACGCCAACCCGCTGTGGGTCACCGACCCGATGCACGGCAACGGCCTGACCACGCCGACGGGCTACAAGACCCGCCGGTTCGACGACGTCGTGGACGAGGTCCTCGGCTTCTTCGAGGCGCACCGCCAGGTCGGCACGTACCCGGGTGGCATGCACGTCGAGCTCACCGGTGACGACGTCACCGAGTGCCTCGGCGGCTCGGAGCACATCGACGAGGCCACGCTCGCCACCCGCTACGAGTCGCTGTGCGACCCGCGCCTCAACCACATGCAGTCCCTCGAGCTCGCCTTCCTGGTGGCCGAGGAACTCGGCGCGCACCAGCCCGACCGCTCGTAACGCAGGAACCCCCGGACAGGAGGCCCGGTGCCAGCTGGCACCGGGCCTCCTGTCCGTCGTGTCCACACGTTCCGGGCCGCGGGAACTGCCCGGCGGAGCTACTGGTCGTAGGACAGGGTGACCGTGTCGCCGCGGTGGACCGTGGCACCGACGCCCGGGTCGGTGCCGGTGACCGGCAGCTTCGACTTCCAGTCGTAGAAGCCGCAGAGGATGTTCGTGCAGTCGGGCACGGAGACCTTCAGCCCGAGGTCCTCGAGGGTCTTCGTCGCCTCGTTGATCGTCGCCCCGACGACGCCGTCCTCCGGCACGGTGATCGGCGTCGGACCCTTCGACACGACGACGTCCACCGCCGACCCGCGCACGGCGGGGGAGTCCTGCACGGCGGCGGAGACGATCTGGCCCGCGGGCACGCTCTCGCTGTACTCCTCGGTCCGGGCGCCGAGGATCAGTCCGACGTCGTCGAGTGCGGCGGAGGCCTCGTCGACCGTCTTGCCGACCACGTCGGGCACGGGGCCGAGCGAGACGGTCAGCGTGACCGGCCCGGTCTCGCCGTAGGCCTTCACCGTCGTGAGGTCGAGCGGCTTGCCGCCGGACACCCGACCGGTCGCCGCGACCACGGTGTCCTTCGGGGCGTCGGCGGAGAACTCGTACCGGTCGTCCTGCAGCTCGAAGTCGTCGTCGAGCGCGGCCGTCACGGTGGAGAGCGGCTGGCCGACGATCGCCGGCAGCGGGATCATCCGGGGGCCGTTCGACACGACGATCTGCACCGCCGTGCCCTTCTGCACCTCGCGCTCCGCGGCCGGCTTCGTCGTGGAGACCTGCCCCTTCGCGACGACGGCGTCGAACCGTGTCCCGGTCTTCGACGCCGCCTGCAGGCCCTGTGCTTCGAGCAGCTGCCGGGCCTGCGAGACCGACTTGCCCGTGACTTCCGGGATCCGCACGTTGCCACCCGGCCCCGGGCCGAAGTACCAGCCGAAGCCGGCTCCGATCAGCGCGAGCACGACGACCACGGACAGCAGGATCCAGCCGCGCTTCCGGCGCTTCGCCGACTGGTCGGCGAGCCGCTGTCCGGCGGGGGAGAGCACGCCCGGCTGTGCCCCGGTCCGACGGGGGCCCGGGGCATTGCCGCGCGCACGGGCGGGTGCTCGACCGCGGTCGCCGGTGTCCCGGTCGCCGGACCGGTCGATGATGGCGGTCTCGTCGGCGGCTCCTCCGGCGGCCCCGACGGATGCTGCGGCCGCTGCGGCGCCGAGCGTGCCCGCGCCACCGGAGGGCAGGATCGCGGTCCCGTTCTCGGGGCGCAGCACGGCGGTGCGGTACTGGCCGGTCGCACGCTGCTGGTTGCCCGACATGTGGTCGAGCATCTCGCGGGCGTCGCGGGGACGGTCCTCGGGATCCCGTGCGGTCGACCAGGCGACCAGCTCGTCGAGCTCCGGCGGCACCCCCGACACGGCGGCACTCGGTGCCGGCACGGAGTCGTTGGCGTGCTGGTAGGCGATCTGCATCGGCTGCTCGCCCTTGTAGGGCTGCTCGCCGGTGAGCATCTCGTAGAGCATGATGCCGAGTGCGTAGATGTCGCTGCGCGAGTCGGCGGCGCCGCGGGTCACGAGCTCGGGGGACAGGTAGGCGATCGTGCCGAGCAGGGCCGCGCCGGTCGCCGTGTTCGCGGTCGTGGCACGGGCCAGGCCGAAGTCGCCGAGCTTGATGCGGCCGTCGTCGGCGAGCAGGACGTTCTCGGGCTTCAGGTCGCGGTGCACGATGCCGGCGCGGTGGGCCGAGGCGAGTCCGGCGAGCACGGCGCGCAGGATGTCGGTCGCCTGCTCGGGCGTCAGGGCGTGGTGCTCCTGCAGCAGGTCCCGCAGCGTGATGCCGGGGATGTACTCCATGACGATGTAGGCGATCTCGCCCTCGGCACCCTGGTCGTAGACGCCCACCAGGTTCGGGTGCGACAGCCGGGCCGCCGACCGGGCCTCCTGGATGAAGCGCTCACGGAAGGCCTGGTCGTCGGCCAGGTGCCCGTGCATGATCTTGATCGCGACGCGTCGCTCGAGGCGCACGTCGGTCGCGAGGTAGACGGTCGCCATGCCCCCGCGCGCGATGCGGGAGCGGACGCGGTACCGCTGATCGATCATGCGACCGATCATCGGATCCGTGGCGGCGTTGGTGGTCATCGGCGGCATTCTACGAATCGGAACCGCACTCGGGCGCACCGGCGCACCGCCCGTGACCCAATCTCGATCTTCCGGATGAGGCTCAGAGGGTCGCCAGCCAGCCCTGGGCGGCGCTCGCCCAGTTGGCGTAGGCCTTCGGGTAGGCGGAGAGCTGCACGGCCTGGGCCGCGTCGGTGATGCTCATCGAGGACCAGCCGGGCACGTCGAGCAACCCGCGGGTCTTGCCGGCGTTCGGGTTGTTCCGCCCGCCGAAGAACAGCGCGGTGGCGTGCGCCGGGTCCTGCAGCTTCGCCGCGCTGCCCCAACCCTGGCTCGGACGCTGCTGGAACAGGCCGACCGAGTCGCGGTCGCCGTGCGGCAGGTTCCGGAGGCTCGACTCCTGCATCGCGGCGGCGAGGGCCACGACGATGCCGCGGTCGGGGACGCCCAGGGATCGACCGACGGAGACGATGGTCGCCGCGTTCTGGCGCTGCTCGGCGCTCAGGCCGACGGCACCGCTGACCGCCGCACGCGCGGGGACCGCAGGCGCGGCGGTGGCGTTCGACGACGGGATGACGAGCGTCTTGCCGGCGTAGATCGTGCTCGTGTACGACAGGCCGTTCGCCGACAGGAGCGACTTGACGGAGACGTGGTGGGCGGCGGCGATCGAGGCCACGGTGTCGCCGGCGCTGATCTTCACGCTCGTCTTCGTCGACGGGGCCGAGGCGATGGAGACCGACGGCGTCGAGGACGAGCCGTGCGGCACCCGCAGCGTCTGCCCCGGGTAGATGACGCTCCGCTGCGACAGCTTGTTCGCGCTGAGGAGCGCCGTGGTCGACACGCCGACGCGGGACGCGATGCCGGAGACGGTGTCGCCCTGCTTCACGTGGTAGCTCGAGGTGTCCGAGCCGGAGCCGCCGGTCGACCCGGAGGTCCGCACCGCGGCGGTGGTGACGGCGGGCGTCGATGCCAGGTGGAGCGTCTGCCCGGGGTGGATGATCGTGTTCCAGCCGAGGCCGTTGCGCACGAGGATCTCCTGCGCCGACAGGCCGAAGCGGGCGGCGATGCCCGAGACCGTGTCGCCATGGTGGACGGTGTAGTTCGTGGGCACAGCCGTGGTGGTGGCCGTCGTGGTGGCGGCGACCGTCCGCACGACGGTCTGCGTCGGCCGCGCGACGGCGGTGCCGAACACCGGACGGTCGGTCACGGCGCGGTCCTGGTCGACGTGGCGCTTGTGGTTCGCGTCGGCGTCGTCGTGCCGCGGCTCGGCGTGGGCGATCGGGCCGGTGAGCCCGGCGGTCACGGCGATCGTGCCCGCGAGGACGATGGGCATGGTGGCGAACCGGGCGGATCGTGCGCGCCGGGCGACTTCGTCTGCAGCGTGGTCCACGGGTTTCTCCTGATCTCGACTGAGCCGTGCGCACGCATGCGCGCACTCACAGGTGCCACAACGCTGGCACGGCCTGATTCCCAAGTCAACCAGAGAGTCGGATGGGGTGGATGTGACGAATGTGACGAACGAGGCGCATTCACTCCGGCGGTCACTCTGGCACCATGGGCGTGTGAGTGCCGCACCCGCCGACGACCTGTCCCTCTCCGAACGCTGGCTGACCGTCCCCGAGCTGGTGGACATGTTCAGCACGAGCCCCGGACGGATCCACCGACTCTTCGAGCAGAAGACCCTGCTGGCAGCCCGCGTCGGCGGTGTGCTGCGCGTGCCGGTCGAGTTCCTCGAGGACGGGGAGCCGATGCCCGAACTGCGTGGCACGCTGATCGTGCTCGGCGACAACGGCTTCACCGACGACGAGGCGGTGCGCTGGATGCTCACCGTCGACGACGCGATGGGCACCACGCCGATCGCGGCGCTGCGCGCCGGTCGCAAGGCCGAGGTGCGTCGCGTCGCCCAGTCGCTGCTCTAGACGCGTTCCGGACGGACAGGAGGCCCGTGGCGGTGTCGCCACGGGCCTCCTGTCGCGCCCCGTGTGGAACGCGTCTAGGACGACCGGCGGCTGACCGTGTCGGCCAGCGACGCGAGCTGCTCGCGGGCCGACGGTGTCAGCGGCGAGGCGTCGAGCGCCGCCTTGGCGCGCTGGACGTGCCGCTCGATCGACCGCTCCACGGCGGCCACGGCGCCCGACTCGGTGAGGGTCGCGCGGAGCATCTGCACCTGCTCCTCGTCGAGGTCGGGGTCTCCGAGGAGCTCGTCCAGGAGCTGCCGCGGGCCGCTCGCCAGCGTCTTGCGCGCCGAGGCGATGAGGACGGTCCGCTTGCCCTCGCGCAGGTCGTCGCCGGCCGGCTTGCCGGTGACCTCGGGATCGCCGAAGACCCCGAGCATGTCGTCGCGCAGCTGGTACGCCACGCCGAGGGGGAGTCCGAAGGCGCGGAGGCCCTCGAGCTGGGAGTCGCTCGCGCCGGCGACGAGGGCACCGATGACCAGCGGGGCCTCGATCGAGTACTTCGCCGACTTGAAGACGATGACGCGCTGGGCACGGAGCAGGTGCTCGGACTCGTCGATGACCGGCCAGGCGGTCTCCTCGTGCACGTCGAGGTACTGCCCCGCCGTGACGTCGAGGCGCATCGCGTGGAACTCCTGACGGACGATGCGGGCCCGCACCGGGTCGAGGAGCGCGAGGCCCTCGTCGAAGACCGAGTCGCTCAGCGAGAGCAGCAGGTCGCCGAGGAGCAGCGCGGAGTTCGTGCCGTACTGCCCGCGGTCGCCGACGAAGCCGGACTCCTCGTGCAGGGACTCGAAGCGGCGGTGCGCGGCCGGACGCCCACGGCGGGTGTCCGAGCGGTCCATGATGTCGTCGTGCACCAGGGCGGCGGCGTGGAAGACCTCGAGCGCGGCGGCGACCGTGACGATCGCCTCGGCGGTGGTCTGCCGGGACCCCTCGGCCAGCGGGTCGAACGAGCCCGAACGGCCCGCCACCGACTGCCATCCCCAGTAGCAGAACAGTGCCCGGAAGCGCTTGCCGCCGGACAGCAGGTCTCGGGCGTACCGGTCGAACGGCGCGAGGTCGGGGCTGATCGCGAGGAGTCGTTCACGCTGCTCGTCGAGTGCCCGGTCGATACGCGCCGATACGAGGTCCACTAATCGCGTACTCTCAGCCACGATCCCTACCCTAGTGGAGTGGTCGAGGCATAGAATCGGTCCACTCAACCCGCGTTTTTCAACCCCGCGTCGATCCCAGGAACAGAGGGAACCAAGATGCCGCTCTCGGAACAGGAGCAGCGCCTTCTCGAAGAGATGGAGCGCAGCCTCTACCAGAACGATTCCGATTTCGTGGCTCGTGTCACACGTCGACAGGGTCGTCCGACGTACACAGCCATCACACTCGGGGTCCTCGGCGCACTCGCCGGGGTCGCCATCGTCATCGTCGGCCTCGTCATCAAGGCGCCGCTGTTGGGCATCCTCGGCTTCGTCGTGATGCTCGCCGGTGTCCTGTTCGCGCTGCGCCCGGGTATGCGTGCCCCGAAGGCGAAGCCCGCTCGGCCGGGCAAGCCCGCATCCGGTGGGTCGGCGCGTCCGTCCACCGGTGGCGGCGGGTCCTTCATGGACCGGATGAACGAGCGCTGGGACAAGCGCAACGACCAGAGTCACTAGCTGACGGGAGTCATCAGGACTCCCTCCACACTCCTCCACGGGGTCGACCTTCGGGTCGGCCCCGTTTCGTGTTTCCGGGGGCGGGGGCTCTTGTTGCGGCGTCCGGGCGTGGTCGTGCCCGCGCGAGTGGTCACGACATGCCGCGTGCGGGTCGCCGAGGGTGCAGGAGCTGTCGGCTGGGGCCCGCGCGAGCGACGGTTCGTGACCACTCGGCGTCGCGGCGGCGGCACGTCGTCACCGTGCGCTGACGGCGGCCGGGCGTGGTGGAGCCGGCCATGCGCCCGCGTGAGGGCCGCGGCGGCGGTGGGGCGGGCCTCCAGGCCGGGGTGGCCGTCGCCGGTCGTGCCCGCGCGAGTGGTCACGACATGCCGTGCGGTTGATGCCGAGGGTGCAGGAACTGTCGGCTGGGGCCCGCGCGAGCGACGGTTCGTGACCACTCGGCGTCGCGGCGGCGGCACGTCTTGACCGTGCGCTGACCGGCGGCCGGGCGTGGTGGAGCCGACCGTGAGCCCGCGGCGCGCCCTGACGTGCTCCACCGGCTGCGAAAGTCCTCCACTTTCCTCCACGCAGCCCTCGGCGCTGTCGAACCGCATGATTCCGGGCCTGCGAGGTCATCGCTGCGCAGTGCATTCCAGTCTGCATGCCCCCAGTAGGGGTGTCGCGGGCCGAAAAGGGAGTGGAATCCTGGGCGCGGGGAGGGGAGTGGAGTAAAGTGGGGCTCGCAACGGTCCGGTGGAGCGGAGGGGAGGCCCGACGTGCTGCTCGGTACTCATGCCCCGAAGCTCGACGAGAAGGGTCGCGTGATCCTCCCCGCCAAGTTCCGGGACGAACTGTCCGGCGGGCTCGTGATGACCCGCGGCCAGGAACGCTGCGTCGTGGTCTTCAGCGCCCGGACGTTCGAGGAACTCCACGAGCGCATCCGGACCGCCCCGATGACGTCGAAGCGCACCAGGGACTACATGCGTCTGTTCCTCTCGGGGGCCAGCGCCGAACAGCCCGACAAGCAGAACCGCGTGACGATCCCGCAGAACCTCCGCGAGTACGCGGGGCTCGAGCGGGACCTCACGGTCATCGGCAGCGGTGACCGTGCCGAGATCTGGTCCACCCCCGCGTGGGAGGCCTACTACGCCGAAGCCGAAGAGGCATTCGCCGACAACGACGAGGAGGTGATCCCGGGGATCTTCTGATCCGCGGATCGGGACTCCCAGCCGTGAAGCCCTGACGCCACTTCCCCGGTGTCAGGTCGCATGGATGGGGATCCGGACCCACGGCCCAGGAGACGAGGGGCTGCACATGGCCGACAACGACAACGAGACGCCACGCTTCCCGCACACGCCGGTGATGCTCCAGCGCATCGTCGACCTGTTCACGCCGACGCTCGAGGGCCCGGGCAAGGTCGTCGTCGACGCCACGCTCGGCATGGGCGGCCACTCCGAGGGCCTGCTCGAGCGCTTCCCGGAGCTCACGCTCATCGGGCTCGACCGCGACACCGACGCACTCGGCATCGCGGGGGAGCGCCTGGCCCGCTTCGGCGACCGAGTCCGGCTCGTGCACACCGTGTACGACGGCATCGTCGACGCGATCGAGGGCGAGGGCTTCACGAAGGTCGACGGCGTGCTCTTCGACCTCGGCGTGAGCTCGCTGCAGCTCGACCGGGCCGAGCGCGGGTTCGCGTACAGCCAGGACGCCCCGCTCGACATGCGGATGGACCGGACCGAGGGGCAGACCGCCGCCGACGTCCTGGCCACCTACGACGAGGGCGAACTCCGCCGCATCTTCCAGCGCTACGGCGAGGAGAAGCTCGCCGGCCGCTACGCCCGAGCGATCGTCGAGCGGCGGGAAACGAAGCCGTTCGAGATGTCCGGCGACCTGGTCCAGGTGCTGCACGACGCGACCCCGGTCGCCATCCAGCGCCAGGGGCACCCTGCCAAGCGCGTCTTCCAGGCACTCCGCATCGAGGTCAACGCCGAACTGAGCGTGCTCGAGCGAGCCATCCCGGCGGCGCTCGACGCCATCGCGGTCGGCGGTCGGATCGTCGTCGAGTCGTACCAGTCCCTCGAGGACCGCATCGTCAAGCGGGCACTGGTGGAGCGCACGAAGTCGAGCGCTCCCGCCGGCCTGCCGGTGGAGCTGCCCGAGCACGCCCCCACCTTCTCCCTGATCGTCAAGGGCGCCGAGCTGGCCGACGAGGCCGAACGCGCCGCCAACCCCCGAGCAACCCCCGTGCGCCTGCGCGCGGCCGAGCGGATCCGGAACTGACATGAGCACGAACCTCGCACTCGTCGACCCCGCGGTCGTCCCGTCGCGGGCCCCGCGCCCCGACCGTCAGCGCCGCCCCGAGCTGGTCGAGGTCACCCCGACCGCGGCCCAGCGTCGGGCACGCCCCCGCATCGGGTACGCCGTCGTGGCCGTCGCCGCGCTCGGGATCCTGCTGCTGGCCCAGCTCGGCATCAGCATGGTGCTCAGCCAGGGCGCCTACACGCTCAACTCGCTGTCCGCCGAGCAGACGAACCTGTCCCGCACGCAGCAGTCCCTGTCCGAGCAGCTCCGGGTCCTCGACTCGCCGCAGAACCTGGCACGCAACGCCCAGTCGCTCGGCATGATCGCCAACTCGACGCCGGTGTACCTCGACCCGAAGACCGGTCGGGTGTACGGCACGCCGACCCCGGCGAAGCCCGACGAGGCCACGGCGTCCACCGAGAACCAGGTGCCGAACTCACTGCTGAACGACGTGCCGCTGGCCACGAAGCCGGGCGACACGTCGACGAGCAAGGAGACGGGCACGACGGGCACGTCGAGCGCGAAGGACACGTCGAGCACGAAGGACACGTCGGACGCCGCGGGCACCACGGGATCCACCGACGGCACGGCCACGTCTGAGAAGACGAGCGGCGCCAGCGCGTCGGACCAGGGGACGGCGAAGTCGTCCGTAGAGTCCGACGCGAACCCGCTCCAGGCGCCCTCCACCCGGTGACCGGCGGGTCCGCCGCACCCTCAGCACCGCCCGGGAAGGACCGCACCGCGTGACGAAGACGATCCGCAACCGACGCCTGCGCTACAGCATCGTGATGCTCGCCGTGATCGCCCTCGTCGGGGTGTTCGTGGTGCGGCTCGTCGACATCCAGGTCGTCCAGGCGTCGGAGCTGAACAAGGCGTCGGCCCAGAAGCGCAGCATCCCCGTGACCATCTACGGCACCCGCGGGTCGATCGTGGACCGCAACGGCACCGAACTCGCCGACAGCGTCACGCGCTACAACATCACGACCTCCCCGCGCCTGGTGAAGGGCTTCAAGGGCAAGCTCGGCGGCACCCGCATCAAGGACGTCAGTGTCGGCACCGCCCTGAGTGCGCTGGCGAAGGCGTCCGGCGGTGACGTCGCGACCATGCGGAAGAACATCGCCGCGAACCCGAAGTCCGACTTCGCGTACCTGGTCAAGGGCCTCGACGTGCAGCACTACGAGGCCGTGCGTGCACTCGGCATCCCCTGGCTGTACCCGGAGCCACAGGCGGCGCGGGTGTACCCGACGGGTGCGACGACGGGCAACCTGACCGGCTTCATGGGCACCGACGGCGCCCAGGCCGGCCTGGAGTACTCCTACAACCAGTGCCTGGCGGGCACCAACGGCTCGGAGACCTACGAGCGCGGCGAGGACGGCGTGCAGCTCCCGGGCAGCACCGTGACGACGAAGAAGGCCAAGGACGGCGGCACGCTCGAGACGACCATCGACAGCGACCTGCAGTACATGGCGCAGCAGACCATCGCGTCCGCCTCCAAGACCCTGCAGGCGGAGTCCGCGACGGCGACGGTCACGAGCGTCAAGACGGGTGAGCTGCTGGCGGTCGCCGACTACCCGACGGTCGACCCGAACGACGTCGACGCCACGACCGACAAGGGCGCCTTCGGTTCCCGTGCCCTGACGGCGTCGTACGAGCCGGGCTCCACGATCAAGGCCGCCATCGCCGCCGCGCTGCTCGACCAGGGCAAGTCGAGCCCCACCGACCAGGCCGTCGTGCCGTACTCGCGCACGTTCCCCTGGGGCGGCACGATCCACGACTCCGAGTTCCACGCCACCGAGAACCTCACGCTCACCGGCATCCTGCAGAACTCGTCGAACGTCGGCATCACCGAGCTCGGCGCGCGGCTGACATCCCAGCAGCGCTTCGACTACATGAAGAAGTTCGGGCTGTTCGAGCCGGAGACGGCCATCGACTACCCGGGCCAGCCCTCGATGGACTACGGCACCAGCCCGAACTGGGACCAGCAGACGAACATCAACTCGATGTTCGGTCAGGGCATCTCGACGACAGCGGTGCAGGTCGCGAGCGTCTTCCAGACGATCGCGAACGACGGTGTCCGGATCCCGCTGCACTTCGTCAAGGGCTGCACCACGGCGGACGGCAAGACGATCGACGCGCCCGACGTGCAGAAGCAGCGGGTCGTCTCCGCAGCCGCCGCCACGCAGGTCACCGGCATGCTGCAGAGCGTCGTCACGGGTGGCACGCTGGTGGGCATGAAGCCGATCTCCGGCTACAACATCGCCGCGAAGACGGGGACCGCCGAGGTGGCCGAGGGGTCGCAGGGATACGGCGGTCAGCGCATCACGTCGGTGGCCGGAATGGCACCCGCCGAAGACCCCCAGTATGTTGTCACGGTGACGTTCACGAAGCCGCAGACCAACAAGTGGTCCAGCGGAGCGGCTCCGGCGTTCCGCACACTCATGTCCCAGGTGCTCGAGAAGTACCGAGTAGCCCCCTCCGCGTCCGAGGCGAAGCTCTACCCGTCCACGTGGTGAGGAAGAAGGAACACTTGTCCGCACGGATCCCCCCGGTCCTCCGACCCGAACACCCGACCCCGAGGGCCGTCTCCGAACTCGCCAACGCGTTCGGTCTGCGAGTCGTCGGCTCGGTCGACAGCATCGAGACCACCGGGGTCACCCTGAGCGCCACCGAGGTGCAGCCGGGTGACCTGTTCGTCGGCGTGCACGGTGCGAACCGGCACGGCGCACAGTTCGCGACGGAGGCCGCCGAGCGCGGCGCCGTCGCCGTCCTGACCGACCAGGACGGCGTCGCACTGGTCGAGCCGTCCGGGCTGCCGGTGCTCGTGGTCGACGACCCCCGCGCCGCCCTCGGCGACGTCGCGGCGTGGGTCTACCGCACCCACCCCGACGAGGCCACCGACCTGCCGCAGCTGTTCGCCGTCACCGGCACGAACGGCAAGACGAGCACGTCGTACATCCTCGAGGGCATCCTCAAGCAGCTCGGTCTGGTCACCGGCCTGAGCTCGACCGCGGAGCGCCACATCGGTTCGCTCAGCGTGACGAGCCGCCTGACCACGCCCGAGGCCAGCGAGATGCACGCGCTCCTCGCTCGCATGCGCGAGAGCGAGGTCCGCGCGGTCGCCGTCGAGGTCAGCGCCCAGGCCCTCAGCCGGCACCGCGTCGACGGCATCGTCTTCGACGTCGCAGCCTTCACGAACCTGTCGCACGACCACCTCGACGACTACGCCGACATGGAGGAGTACTACCAGGCGAAGCTCCCGCTGTTCCAGCCCGAGCACGCCCGTCGTGGCGTCGTCTCGCTGGACACCGACTGGGGCCACCGCGTGGTGCAGGACTCCCGCATCCCGGTCACCACGATCACGGTGCACCCCGACGTCGAGGCCGAGTGGCACGTCGACATCGTCGAGGCGCACGCCGCGTACACCGAGTTCCGCCTGACCGGCCCCGAGGGCCGCGAGCTGACCACCCGTGTGCCGCTGATCGGCTGGCACATGGCGGCGAACGCGGCACTCGCGATCGTCATGCTCGTCGAGGGCGGGTTCGAGCTCGGTGCCATCGCGCACGCGCTGGAGAGCAACCACCGCCGCTACCCCGACGAGGACGACGCGAGCGAGCGCGACGGCGAGACGCACCGCGTCTCCGCCATCGAGTGCTACCTGCCCGGCCGCACCGAGCGGGTCTCCGGCGAGCAGGGCCCGAGCGTCTACGTCGACTTCGGCCACAGCGCCGACGCCTTCGAGAACACCCTCGCGGCGGTCCGGCAGTTCACCTCCGGCAAGGTCCTCATGCTGTTCGGCGCCGACGGCGACCGGGACACCACGAAGCGCGGCGACATGGCCCGTGTGGCCGCGGCGGGCAGCGACATCCTCGTCGTCACCGACCACCACCCGCGCTTCGAGGACGCCGCGTCGATCCGGAAGACCCTGGTCGACGCCGCACGTGCCGCCCACCCCGACCACGAGATCCACGAGGTCAGCCCGCCCGAGGCCGCGATCCGCACGGCCGTGGGCCTGGTCGGCGAGGGGGACTCGATCCTCTGGGCCGGTCCGGGGCACCAGGACTACCGCGACATCCAGGGCGTCCGCACCCCGTACTCCGCCCGCGACGAGGCCCGTGCGGCCCTGCGCGAGGCCGGCTGGGAGCCGAACTCCGGTCCGGCGGAGGACGTCCGATGATCGCCATGACCCTCGCCGAGATCGCCGCCGCGATCGGCGGCGAGCTGATCGGCGGCGCCCAGGCCACCGACGTCTCCGAGCCCGGCGACCTGGTCGTCGACGGCTCGGTCGAGACCGACTCGCGCCTGGTCCGCCCCGGCAGCGTCTTCTTCGCCCTGCCCGGCGAGGTCACCGACGGCCGACGCTTCGTGCCCGCGGCCGTCGACGCCGGGGCTGCCCTGGTCATCACGCCCGAGCGTGTGGACACCACCGCGCCGCAGATCGTCGTCACCGACGGGTACGAGGCCCTCGCCGCGCTCGCGCACGAGGTGGTCACGCGCGTCCGGATGAGCACCGCGGACCGCGTCGACGCCGACGGGCGCCCGGCACCCCTGCGGGTCGTCGGCATCACCGGCTCGAACGGCAAGACGAGCACGAAGAACATGCTCCGCACGATCCTCGAGCAGCACGGCGCGACCGTCGCGCCCGAGGGCTCGTTCAACAACCACGTCGGCGCACCGATCTCGATGCTCCGCGTGACGTACGACACCCGGTACCTGGTGGTCGAGATGGGCGCGAGCGGCGTCGGCCACATCGCCAAGCTCGTCTCGATCGCCGAGCCCGACGTCGGCGTCGTCCTCAAGGTGGGCCTCGCGCACGCCGGCGAGTTCGGCGGCATCGAGGCGACGCAGCGCGCGAAGTCCGAGATGGTCACCGACCTCCCCGCCTCCGCGACCGCCCTCCTCAACGTCGACGACGACCGGGTCGCGTCGATGCGCGACCTGACGGCCGCCCACGTGGTCGGCTTCGGCACGTCGGCGGACGCCGACTACCGCATCACCGGCATCGAGACGGACCGCAGCGGCACCCGCTTCACCCTCACCGCGCCTCCCGTCCGCACCGAAGGCGAGCGTCCGACGGACGCGACCCTGTCTGGAGGCCCGGATCACGTCGACGTCCGCCTCGCGATCCTGGGTGAGCACCACGCCATGAACGCGTCCGCCGCGCTCACGGTGGCCCACTTGTGGGGCGTCCCGCTCGCCGACGGCGCCGCGGCGCTCGCGTCGATGACGCGCGCCGAGCGCTGGCGCATGGAGCTGCTCCAGGGCGGCCCCGAGGGCGTCACCGTCATCAACGACGCGTACAACGCGTCGCCCGACTCCACCGCGGCGGCGCTGCGGACCCTGGCGCAGATCGTGCGCCCGGGGGAGCGGACCGTCGCGGTGCTCGGTGAGATGGCCGAGCTCGGTGAGTTCTCCGTCGAGGAGCACGACCGCATCGGTCGGCTCGTCGTCCGCCTCGGCATCGGACAGCTCGTGGTCGTCGGCCGCGGCGCGATGCCCATCCACCAGGCCGCCACCCTCGAGGGATCGTGGGACGGCGAGTCCGTGTACATCGAGGACGTCGACGACGCCGTCCGTGCCATGCAGGAGATGCTCCGCCCCGGCGACGTCGTCCTCGTCAAGTCCTCGAAGTCTGCCGAACTGCGATTCCTCGGCGACCGCCTCGGAGGTGTCACCGAATGATCGCGCTCCTCGTCGCCGGCGCCACGTCGCTGGTGTTCACGTTGCTGCTCACCCCGTTCTTCATCAAGCTGTTCCACCGTCTCGGGTGGGGGCAGTTCATCCGCGACGACGGTCCGCAGTCCCACCACACCAAGCGCGGGACCGCCACCATGGGCGGCATCGTCCTGATCATCGGTGCGGTGATCGGGTACTTCGTCGGCCACCTGGTCGGGCGTGACTCGATCACGCTGTCCGGGCTGCTCGTGCTGTTCCTGATGGTCGGACTCGGGTTCGTCGGCTTCATCGACGACTTCCTCAAGGTGCGGCGTCAGCGGAGCCTCGGGCTCGGCGGCTGGGCCAAGGTCCTCGGTCAGGTCATCGTCGGCGTCATCTTCGCCACGATCGCCCTGGTCGTGCCGACGTCGAACGGCAAGCCGCCGGCATCGACGATGATCTCGGCGATCCGCGACGTGCCGTGGCTCGACTTCATGGCGCTCGGCACGGTCATCGGCACCGTGCTGTTCCTCGCCTGGATCGTCCTGCTGACGGTGTCCACGTCGAACGGTGTGAACGTGGCCGACGGGCTCGACGGCCTGGCCACGGGGTCGAGCATCCTGGCGATCGGCTCGTACGTCATCATCGGGTTCTGGCAGTCGAACCAGATCTGCGGCGGCGCCCGGCTCGACTCGAGCACCGCACACGCCTGCTACACCGTGTCGAACCCGCTCGACCTCGCCGTGGTCGCGGCCGCGGTCTGCGGTGGACTCATCGGGTTCCTCTGGTACAACACCTCGCCCGCGCAGATCTTCCTCGGTGACACCGGTTCGCTCGGCCTCGGCGGTGCCCTGGCCGGCCTCGCGATCCTCAGCCGCACCGAGCTGCTGCTCATCCTCATCGGTGGCCTGTTCTTCATCGTCACCGGCTCCGTCATCCTGCAGCGTGCGTACTTCAAGATCACCCACGGCAAGCGCATCTTCCTGATGAGTCCGCTGCACCACCACTTCGAACTGAAGGGGTGGGCCGAGGTGACCGTCGTCGTCCGCTTCTGGATCATCGCCGGGCTCTTCGTCGCGGCGGGGGTCGGACTCTTCTACCTCGAATGGATCGCACGCGTTGGTTGACCCGGTGTCCTCGCCGTCCCGCCTGAACTCCCTCGACAGCTGGTACTCCGAGGGGTGGAAGGGGCTCAACGTCGCCGTCCTCGGCCTCGGTGCCACCGGCTTCTCGGTCGCCGACACGCTCGTGGAGCTCGGCAGCGAGGTGACGGTCTACTCGACCGACGCCCCCGCCGACAGCGTCGAGCTGCTCGACGTGATCGGTGCCCGGTTCCTGCAGACGCCGCTCGACACCGTCCCGGACGCACTCGTCCAGCAGGCACCCGACGTCGTCATCGTGTCGCCGGGGCTGCCCCCGCACAACGCCACCGTGCGGTGGTCGGCGACGAACAGCACCGTCTGGGGCGACATCGAGCTCGCCTGGCGCGTGCGCGACAAGGTCGTCCGCGGCCCGGTCGCGGCCCCCTGGATCACGATCACGGGCACGAACGGCAAGACCACGACGACACAGCTCACGACCGCGATGTACGAGGCCGGCGGCCTGCGTGCCGTCGCGTGCGGGAACATCGGCGTGCCGGTGCTCGACGTCGTCCGCGACCCGGTCGGCTACGACGTGCTCGTCGTCGAGCTCTCGAGCCACCAGCTGCACTACGCGGCGACGTCCGGCGACGGTGCCGTGGTGCCGCTCGCGAGCGCCTGCCTGAACATCGCCGACGACCACCTGGAGTGGCACGGCTCGGCCGAGGCGTACCGCGCGGCGAAGGCCAAGGTCTACGAGCGCACCGTGATGGCGTGCGTCTACAACACCTCGGACGAGGCCACTCGGCGGATGGTGCAGGAGGCCGACGTGGTGGAGGGCTGCCGTGCGGTCGGCTTCACCCCCGGCGTCCCCGCTCCCGGTGACGTCGGCATCGTCGAGGACGTCCTGTGCGACCGGGCGTTCAACGACGACCGCCGCAACAGCGCGCTCGAGCTGTCGACGCTCGCCGACCTCGAGGCCGCCGGGCTCGCCAGCCCGCACATGACCATGAACGTCCTGGCCGCCGCCGCGCTGGCCCGTGCCGGCACCGTCCAGCCGAGCGCCATCCGGTCGGCCGTCCGGGCGTTCCGCGCCGACCACCACCGCACCGAGCTCGTGGCCCGGGCGGACGGCATCACGTGGGTCGACGACTCCAAGGCCACGAACCCGCATGCCGCCACCGCGTCGCTCGCGTCGTTCGACACCGTCGTGTGGATCGTCGGCGGCCTGTTCAAGGGCGTCGACGTCGACGGTCTGGTCGAGCGCTTCGGCCCCGGCGTCCGCGCCGTCGTGGTGATCGGCACCGACCGGACACCCGTCCTCGAGGCATTCGCGCGACACGCGTCCACGGTCCCGGTGCTCCAGGTGGAGACGACGGACACTGATCAGGTCATGCGCGAGGCGGTCCGGCATGCCGCATCGGTCGCGAGGCCGGGCGACACCGTCCTCCTCGCCCCGGCGGCGGCGTCGTTCGACCAGTTCGGCTCCTACGCCGACCGGGGGCAGCGTTTCGCGGCCGCGGTCAACGAGCACCTGGGAGGAGAAGTCGATGGCGACGACACCGACGGATCTTCCGAACAGCCGTAACGGCCGGACCGCGTCGACCCCACGACGGACGAACGGCGCGATCGTCGCCGTCAAGAACGTCTTCGTCGCGGAGTCCAGCACCTTCTACACGATCCTCGGCGTCACGCTGTTCCTCGTCGTCTTCGGCGTCGTGATGGTGCTGTCCTCGTCGAGCGTCGAGGAGTACGCGGCGACCCACGACTTCTTCGGGGCGGCGTCCCGCCAGGGCCTGTACGCCGTGCTCGGTGTGCCGCTCATGCTCATCGCCAGCCGGGTCCCGACCCGGATCTGGCGGAAGTGGGCGATGCGGCTGCTCGGTGCTGCGCTCGTGCTGCAGCTGCTCGTGTTCACCCCGCTCGGCATCGACATCCAGGGCAACCGGAACTGGATCGAACTCGGGTCGTTCACCGCGCAGCCGTCCGAGGTCGTGAAGCTCGGGCTGGTGCTCGGCATCGGCGCCATCATCTACGTCAAGCGGGACAAGCTCGACGACTGGAAAGAGGTGTTCATCCCGATCGGGATCGCCTCGATGCTCTCGCTCGGGCTCGTCGTCCTCGGTGGTGACCAGGGCACCGCGATGGTCATGCTCATCCTGGTGTTCGGCGCGCTGTACATCGGCGGCGTCCGCGCTCGGCACCTGCTCGTCGGCCTCGGTGCGTTCGCCGTGATGCTGCCCTTCGTGACGATGGCCTCGGCCTCGCGCTCGACCCGCATCAGCGCCTGGCTGTCCGGGTGCACCGACACCAGCCAGTACCAGGACATCTGCTGGCAGCCCGTGCACGGCATGTGGGCGCTCGCGTCCGGCGGCGTGTTCGGCGTCGGCCTCGGCAACTCGAAGGCGAAGTGGTCGTGGCTGCCTGAGGCGGACAACGACTACATCTTCGCGATCATCGGCGAGGAGCTCGGCCTGATCGGCGCCGTCGTGGTGCTCAGCCTGTTCGTGGTGCTCGCCGTCGGCATGATCAAGATCATCCGGCAGTCCCGCGACCCCTTCGTGAAGACGGTCACCGGTGGCATCCTCGCGTGGATCATCGGCCAGGCGCTCATCAACATCGCCGTCGTGCTCGGCCTGCTGCCCGTGCTCGGTGTGCCCCTGCCGCTCATCTCGGCCGGTGGTTCTGCCCTCATCATGACCCTGGTGGCGATCGGCGTCGTGCTCTCCTTCGCGCGTGACCTGCCCGGCAAGAACGACCCCGGCCTGACGAACGCCCCACTCGGCCGGACCTCCACGAACGGATCACTGCGGTGAGCAAGTACCTCTTCGCCGGCGGCGGCACCGCCGGCCACGTCAACCCCCTGCTCGCGGTCGCCGACCGGTTGACCGAGCGGGAGCCGGGCGCCGAGGTGCTCGTGCTGGGCACCGCCGAGGGGCTGGAGTCCCGCCTCGTCCCGATGCGCGGCTACGAGCTGCTGACGATCCCGCGCCTGCCGTTCCCCCGGAAGCTCAACGGCGCGGCCCTGCGCTTCCCGCAGCGCTTCGCGGCGGCGGTCAAGCGGACCGAGCAGATCATCCGCGACCACGAGATCGAGGTGGTCCTCGGCGTTGGTGGCTACGCGGCCGCTCCGGCGTACATCGCCGCGCGCCGCACCGGCACCCCGATCGTCGTGCACGAGCAGAACGCCAAGCCCGGGCTGGCGAACCGCCTCGCCGCCTTCCTGACCGAGCACGTCGGCCTGACCTTCTCGAACACGCGCCTGCGCCACGGCCGCGTCGTCGGCATGCCGCTCCGTCGCGAGATCGAGTCACTCGACCGCCGCGCTGTCCGGGCCGAGGGGCTCACCGAGTTCGGGCTCGACCCGGACCGACCCGTGCTGCTCGTGACCGGCGGCTCCTCGGGTGCGCGGAGCATCAACCGGACGATCAACGAGTCCGCCGCCGCCATCGTGGGTGCCGGCTGGCAGGTCCTGCACGTCGTGGGTGCCGCGTCGGACATCGGCCCCAGCGACCTGGACGGCTACCACGTGCTGCCCTACTGCGACCGGATGGACCTGGCCTACGCGGCGAGTGACTTCGTCGTGTCACGCTCCGGTGCCGGCATGGTGTGCGAGCTGACCGCCGTCGGGCTGCCGAGCGTGCTCGTGCCCTACCCGGTGGGCAACGGTGAGCAGCGCCACAACGCGAAGGACGTCGTCGACGCCGGGGGAGCCGTCCTGGTGGCCGACGGGGAATTCGACCAGGACTGGGTGACGTTCCAGCTGCTGAGCATCCTGCAGGACCGCTCCCGCATCGCGGACATGACCGTGCGGGCGGGCAGCGTCGGCCACCGCGACGGCGCCGACCGGATGACCGACCTGGTCCTCGACGCCGCGAAGCAGGCCCCCAGCACCACGGAGGAACGATGACCATCAAGCCGGACCTGACCCAGCCGATCCCGGACGACCTGGGCACGGTGCACTTCGTCGGCATCGGCGGCGCGGGCATGAGCGGGATCGCCCGGATGTTCCTCGCCGCCGGGCACCGCGTGACGGGCAGCGACTCCCGCGAGACGGAGACGACCGGCACGATGCGCGACCTCGGCGCGACCGTGCAGATCGGTCACGACGCGGCAAACGTCGGCCGGGCCGACACCATCGTCGTCACGAGCGCCCTCTGGCCCGACAACCCCGAGCTCCTCGAGGCGCAGCGCCGCGGTCTGCCGGTGCTCCACCGCTCGCAGGCCCTCGCCGCCCTGATCGCCGAGCACCGCCTCGTCGCGGTCGCCGGTGCGCACGGCAAGACCACCTCGACCGGCATGATCGTCACCGCGATGGTCGAGCTCGGCCTCGACCCGAGCTTCGTCAACGGCGGCGTCATCCAGTCCCTCGGCACGAGTTCGGCCCCGGGGTCGAGCGACCTGTTCGTGGTCGAGGCCGACGAGTCCGACGGCTCGTTCCTGCTCTACGACGTCGCCGTGGCCCTGGTCACCAACGTCGACGCCGACCACCTGGACCACTACGGCAGCGAGGAGGCCTTCACCGAGGCCTTCGTCGAGTTCGCCGCGAAGGCGAGCGAGCGCGTCGTGATCTCGAGCGACGACGCCGGTGCGAAGACGGTCACGGCCGGCATCCGCCAGCGCCCGGACGCGCCCGAGATCGTCACGTTCGGCGAGGCGGTCGACGCGGACGTCCGCATCGAGGGCATCACCGAGTCGGCCGGCGTCGAGGTCGACTTCCGTGCCGATGGTGAGGCGTACCACCTGACCCTCCGCGTGCCCGGCCGGCACAACGCGATCAACGCCGTCGGCGCCTTCGCGGTCCTCACCGGTCTCGGCGTCGCCCCGGCCGACGCGATCCGCGGGCTCGAGGCGTTCGGCGGCACCCAGCGCCGCTTCGAGCTGCACGGTGTCGAGCGGGGGGTCTCGGTCTACGACGACTACGCCCACCACCCGACCGAGGTCGCCGCGGCGCTCAAGGCCGCCCGCAACGTCGTCGGCGACGGCCGCATCATCGCGATCCACCAGCCGCACCTGTACTCACGCACCCGTCTGATGGCCGGCGACTTCGCCGAGGTGTACGAGGAACTCGCCGACCACACGGTCGTGCTCGACGTCTACGGCGCCCGCGAGGACCCGGAGCCCGGCGTGACCGGCGCCCTGGTGCAGGAGCGCTTCGCCGACCAGTCGCGCGTCGAGTTCCTGCCCGACTGGGACGAGGCCGCGGCACGCGCGGCCGCGGTCGCCCGTGACGGCGACATCATCATGACGCTCAGCTGCGGCGACGTGTACCGGATCATCCCGCAGGTGCTCGGGGCCCTGGGGGCCGACGGAGCGTCGTCCCGGTGAAGCGCCCCGAGGGGTTCGACGAAGGGGATGCCCGCAGGGACGCCCCGGCCGAGGCCGCGGAAGCGCCCCGGCAGCGTCGTGGTCCCTCGAAGCCGCGGCTGCCGTTCCGCGGACGCGTCGCCGACGCCCGGGAGGCCCGTCCCACGTCCGCCTCGGAAGCCCCGGTCGACGGAACGGTCGACCCCACCCTCGCGGACCAGCCCGACGCCGACGCCTCCGGTCCCCAGCGGGACCGCGTCGGCGCCTTCGCCGGTGCGGCCGGACGCCGGTTCGGCGCCGGACTCTCCACCGTGGCTGACCGCCTGCGCGAGTACACGCCGAACGAGGACCACCGGGACCCGGAGGCCGACCACCGCGACGCGGAACGCCGAGCCGCCACGAGCGGTGGAGCCGACCACGACGCGACCGTGACCGACGTGCTCGACGCGACCGGTGCCTCCCGGACCGACCAGCACGCCGAGGCGCCCATCGGGGCGCGGGTGCGCGCTGCCGAGACCGCGCGTGAGGCACGCATCGCGAAGCGTCGACGCCGGTTGCTCGAGCGTGCCGAGGTCCGCCGGTTCACACGGCGCAGCCGGCACCGTCGCGCCGCGTGGATCACGGCGGCGAGCGTCGTCCTCGTGCTCGGGGTCTCGATCCTCGTCGCGGTGTTCTCACCGTTGATGGCGCTCCGCACGATCGAGATCAAGGGCACCAACCGCGTCGACGAGTCCGCGCTGCGCCAGGCGCTGTCCGACCAGATCGGCACGCCCCTGGCCCGGCTCGACTTCGACGCGATCAAGCGGGACGTCGCCGGCTTCCCGCTCATCGAGAGCTACGTGACCGAGGAGGCTCCGCCGCACACGCTCGTCGTCACGGTGACCGAGCGCACGCCGGTGGTCGCGGTGCAGTCCGGCAGCACGTTCGACCTCGTCGACCCCGCGGGCATCGTCGTGCAGTCGTCGCCGAAGCGTCCCGCCACGATGCCGCTCGCCGACATCGGCCGGGCGCGCCTCGGTTCGGCGAGCTTCCGCACCATGACCGAGGTCGTGCTGGCGCTGCCGTCGACCGTGCGGTCCCAGGTGACACGTGTCGCCGGGTCGACGGCCGACGACGTCACCCTGACCCTCAAGGACGGCTCGACCGTCGTGTGGGGGAGCCCGGACGACTCGGAGGCGAAGGCCGAACTGCTCGCCGCGCTGGTCAAGGACCACGCGGCGCGGAACCCCGGCGTCGTCGTCGAGTACGACGTCTCGGCACCGGACAACGGCGTGATCCGCGCCAAGGACTGAATTGCCGGACCTGATCGGCGACACGCGGCGTGGCGGGGCGACAGTGCGCCGAACGCACCCGTAGCGTCGAAGGCAGCACCACATCTACCAGCATTGCCCCTGAACTTCAAGTAGAGGTTGAGGGTTCGACCGGAGGCCTGACTGACGTGACCACGAACCACAACTACCTCGCCGTCATCAAGGTCGTCGGTGTCGGCGGCGGCGGCGTCAACGCCGTCAACCGCATGATCGAGCTCGGTCTCCGTGGCGTCGAGTTCATCGCGATCAACACCGACGCCCAGGCCCTGCTGCTCAGCGACGCCGACGTCAAGCTCGACGTCGGCCGCGAGATCACCCGCGGCCTCGGTGCCGGCGCCGACCCGGAGGTCGGCCGTCGCGCCGCCGAGGACCACGCCGAGGAGATCGAAGAGGCCCTGGCCGGCGCCGACATGGTGTTCGTCACCGCGGGCGAGGGCGGCGGCACCGGCACCGGCGGCGCACCGGTCGTCGCACGCATCGCGAAGTCCATCGGCGCGCTGACCATCGGTGTCGTCACGAAGCCCTTCAGCTTCGAGGGCAAGCGCCGCCAGTCCCAGGCCGAGAACGGCGTCGCGGGCCTCAAGGACGAGGTCGACACGCTCATCGTCGTCCCGAACGACCGCCTGCTCGAGATCAGCGACCGCGGCATCTCCATGGTCGAGGCCTTCGCCACGGCCGACCAGGTGCTCCTCGCCGGTGTGCAGGGCATCACCGACCTCATCACCACCCCGGGCCTGATCAACCTCGACTTCGCCGACGTCAAGAGCGTCATGCAGGGTGCGGGTTCCGCGCTCATGGGCATCGGGTCGTCCCGCGGCGCCGACCGTGCGATCAAGGCGGCCGAACTCGCCGTCGCGTCGCCGCTGCTCGAGGCCTCGATCGACGGTGCGCACGGCGTGCTGCTGTCGATCCAGGGTGGGTCGAACCTCGGCATCTTCGAGATCAACGACGCCGCGCGTCTGGTGCAGGAAGCCGTGCACCCCGAGGCGAACATCATCTTCGGCGCGGTCATCGACGACACCCTGGGCGACGAGGTCCGTGTGACCGTCATCGCCGCGGGCTTCGACGGCGGCGAGCCGGCGCAGCAGCAGAAGGAACGTCGCTCGAGCTACGTCGACCCGGAGTCGAGCGCCGCGGCGCCCGTCGCCGCCTCGACCGGCGCGATCGAGGACTCCACCACGTCGAGCCCGTCCTGGGCCTCGCAGGAGCACCAGCCGCCGGTGCAGCGCGCCGCCGACCCGGCGTTCGACGACGACGACGAGCTCGACGTCCCCGACTTCCTGAAGTAACCCACCCTTGGTAGCCGACACGCGCCTCCAGGCCTCGTCTCACGATGACGGACTGGAGGCGCGCGTTGCGTCCGTCAGGGGCGGCATCGCCGACGCGGCGCGCGCCGCAGGGCGGTCACCGGACGAGCTGACGCTCGTCGTCGTGACGAAGTACCACCCCGCGTCGCTCGTCCGTGAGCTCGCCGCGCTCGGCGTGACCGACGTGGGGGAGAACCGCCACCAGGAGGCGCAGGCGAAGGCCGCGGAACTGGCGGACCTCGGCCTCACCTGGCACTTCGTCGGGCAGCTGCAGTCGAAGAAGGCCCGGCAGGCCCGGCGGTACGCCGACGTCGTGCAGTCGCTCGACCGTGGCTCCGTCGTCGACGCGTTCGCCCCGACCGAGGCCGACCCGGAACCCCGGGTCATCGACGGGTTCGTGCAGGTGAACCTCACCGACGACCCCGGACGTGGCGGGGTGCAGCCGGACGACGTCGACGCCATGGTGTCGCGTGTGCTGGCCACCGGGACGATCCGGCTGCGGGGTGTCATGGCGGTCGCGCCCCTGGACGAGGAGCCCCGAGCCGCCTTCGCCCGACTCCGCTCGATCTCCGAACGGGTCGTGGCGCTCGAGCCCGCTGCGACCGACATCTCGGCCGGGATGAGCGGGGACTACGCCGAGGCGATCCTCGAGGGCGCGACACACCTGCGGATCGGCACCGCAATCACGGGAAACCGGCCGCCCGCACCCTAGCCTCGTTGCAGGGCACCACGAGCACGAACCCCGGAGGAACCATGGCCAACCCGCTGAAGAAGACGATGGTCTACCTCGGCCTCGCCGATGAGGAACTCGACTACGAGGACGAGCAGCAGCCCGAGCCCGCGCGCCAGCAGGCAGCCCCCGCCCGCCAGGCCGCAGCGGCTGCTCCGGCGCCCGCCGAACAGCAGGAGACCCCCGCCGCGGCAGCAGCCCCCGCGGCCGCTCCCGCAGCGGCACCGGCTCCCACCAAGACGCACACCCACCAGCGCGGCGCCCAGGTCACTCCGCTCCGCCGCTCGCACACGACCGCACAGAAGGCGACCCCGGTCCAGGAAATGAACGAGATCCTCACCGTCCACCCGCGCGAGTACAAGGACGCCCAGTCCATCGCCGAGAGCTTCCGCGACGGCATCCCCGTCATCATCAACCTCTCGCAGATGACCGAGGGTGACGCCCGACGCATGATCGACTTCGCCTCGGGGCTGTCGCTCGGTCTGTTCGGCAAGATCGAGCGCGTCACGAACAAGGTCTTCCTCCTGTCGCCGGCGCACGTCGCAGTGAGCGGTGAGCCTGCTGAGGTAGAGTCCGACATCGAGGCGAACTTCTTCGCCCAGTCCTGAGCCGTACCCGGCACACCCGCCCCTGAGCGTCGTCTGACGACGCTCGCCCGAGACGAGCGAGCCCCATCGTGTCCGTGATCCTAGGGATCATCTCCCTCGCGTTGCTCCTGTACTTCTTCGTGATGTGGGGGCGTTTCGCGCTCGACCTCGTGCAGAGCTTCAACCGTTCCTGGCGTCCGCGCGGGGGCATGCTCGTGGTGTCCGAGTTCGTCTACACGATCACGGATCCGCCCATCCGAGCGGTGCGACGGGTGCTCCCGCCGCTCCGCCTGGGGCCGGTCGCGCTCGACTTCGGCTGGACGATCGTGATGCTCGTCGTCATCATCGCCCGGTTCGTGGTCGCCGCTCTGGCACGCGGTATCTGAGCGGACTCCCGTCCGCGACACGCGCCACGCCAGGCGCGCGGCACGGTTCCGCCCCATCGTCGGTGTACGGTGGTCGGGATCGATGCCCGCTCCGGTGGCGCATCCGCACCGCACGGTGAGACTGGTACATTCGGTCTCACCGCACGCGGTTCCACACGTTCAGCAGTTCTATTGAGGTGACGGCAATGGCTTTGACGCCGGAAGACGTAGTCAACAAGCGGTTCCAGCCGACGAAGTTCCGCGAGGGCTACGACCAGGACGAGGTCGACGACTTCCTCGACGAGGTCGTGGTCGAGCTCCGTCGCCTGACCGCGGAGAACGACGAGCTCCGCCAGCGCCTGCAGGCGGCCGAGTCGGCCCCGCAGCCGGCGCAGGCCGAGCAGCCTGCTCCCGCAGCCGAGCCGGAGCCCACCCCGGCCCCGGTCGAGGCAGCACCGGAGCCCGCTCCGGTCGCCGCGGCGGCACCGACCACCACGGTCCCCGCCGACGAGGACACCGAGGGCACCACGAACCTCCTGACCCTGGCGCGTCGTCTCCACGAGGAGCACGTCCGCGAGGGCATCGAGAAGCGCGACGCGCTCATCGCCGAGGGCACGGCCCAGGCCGCTCGCCTGGTCTCCGAGGCCGAGGCGAAGCAGCGCCAGATCATCGCCGACACCGAGAACACGAACCGTCAGCGTGTCGCGGTGCTCGAGCAGGAGCAGCGCCAGCTCGAGGGCAAGATCGACGAGCTCCGGACCTTCGAGCGCGACTACCGTGCGCAGCTCAAGAGCTACATCCAGGGGCAGCTCTCCGAGCTCGACTCGGGCGAGCAGTCCGGTCTCACCCCGGCGCCGGCTTCGGCGCAGGGCTTCGGCAACTGACGTTGTCGCGACCAGCATCACGAGCGAAGGTCAGTGTCCGCGCGATCGCGGCACTGGCCTTCGCCGCTGTCGTGGTGGTGGCGTTCGACCAGGTCGCCAAGACGCTGGTCGTCGCGAACCTGCCGTACGGCACCCCCGTCCCGGTCCTCGGCGGGGCGTTGCAGTTCCTGTACGTCCGGAACCCCGGGGCGGCGTTCTCGTTCGCGGTGAACATGACCTGGGTGTTCTCGGTCATCTCGGCCGCGGTCGTCGTCGCGATCATCGTGTACTCGCGTCGCATCCGGTCGATGTGGTGGGCCATCGTGCTCGGCATGCTGCTCGGTGGCGCGCTGGGCAACCTGCTCGACCGGCTCTTCCGTGAGCCCGGCTTCGGTCGTGGCCACGTCGTGGACTTCATCTCGACGCCGTGGATGATGCCGGCGATCTACAACGTCGCCGACTCCTTCATCTGCATCAGCATGGTGGTCTTCGTGCTGCTGGTGATCCTCGGGGTGAACCTCGACGGCACCCGCACGCTCTCGGCCAAGCGCCAGGCGCAGCTCGACGCGGCGGAGCCGCTCGACGCGGCGCAGCCGCTCGACGGTGGGGCCGCGTTCTCGTCGGCTGACGCGGTTGTCGACGAGCCGACCCGCGCCTCCAGGCCGGAGGACCGCGACCGTCGCGACACGCTGGGCCACGACGCCACGTGACCGAATCGCGTTCTCTTCCCGTGCCCGACGGGCTCGCCGGTGAGCGCGTCGACGCCGCCATCGCGAAGCTCCTCGGCTTCAGCCGGTCGTTCGCGGCCGACGTCGTCGCCGCCGGGGGCGTCCGCGTCGACGGGGTGCCCGTCGACAAGTCGGACCGGCTCCAGGCCGACTCCTGGCTCGAGGTCGAGTGGACCCCGAAGGAGCCGCCGCGCATCGTTCCGGCGGCCGTGCCGGGCATGACGATCGTGCACGACGACGAGGACATCGTCGTCGTGGACAAGCCCGTCGGCGTCGCTGCGCACCCCTCGCCGGGGTGGGACGGGCCGACCGTGCCCGGGGGCCTCGCTGCCGCCGGCTTCACGATCGCGACGTCCGGCGCCGCTGAACGCGCCGGGATCGTGCACCGCCTCGACGTCGGGACCTCGGGACTGATGGTGGTCGCGAAGACCGAGCGTGCGTACACACACCTCAAGCGGGCGTTCAAGGAGCGCACGGTCGAGAAGGTCTACCACGCACTCGCGCAGGGCCACCCGGACCCGACCTCTGGCACGATCGACGCGCCGATCGGCCGGCACCCGTCGAGCGACTGGAAGTTCGCGGTGACGTCGGAGGGCAAGCCGAGCGTCACCCACTACGAGACGCTCGAGGCCTTCCGCGCCGCCACCCTGCTCGAGGTGCACCTGGAGACCGGGCGCACCCACCAGATCCGGGTGCACATGGCGGCGACACGCCACCCGCTCGTCGGGGACACGATGTACGGCGCCGACCCGGTATTGGCGGCCGAGCTCGGGCTCACGCGCCAGTGGCTCGACGCCGTCCGGCTGGGCTTCGACCACCCCCGCACGGGCGAGTGGGTGTCGTTCGAGGCGCAGTACCCGGACGACCTGCAGGCCGCGATGGAGCAGATCCGGAGCGCGTCGCGCTGACGCGCCCGGCCGCTTGTGCCGAGGGGTCACGAACTGTCGGCTGCGAGGCCGCCAGGCGACGGGTTCTGTACCCGCGGCGGCGCGCGTGCGGCGTGTCCTGCCCGCTCGGTGGCGCGCCCCGCGCGTGTCCCGACCCGCTGCCGGTCCGGAGGCGCGGTGCGGCCCCGCCCGTGCCTCCAGGCCGACGCGCCCCGCATGCGCCGAGAGGTCACCAACTGTTGGCTGCGAGGCCGCCAGGCGACGCTTTCCGCACCCGCGGCGGTCGGTCTGCGGGGTGTCCTGCCCCCTCGGCGGCGCGCCCCGAGCGTGTCGCGACCCGGGGCCGGTCTGGAGGCGCGGTGCGGCCCCGCCCCGCGCCTCCAGTCCGACGCGCCCAGCGGCTTGCGCCGAGGGGTCGCGAACTGTCGGCTGCGAGGCCGCCAGGCGACACTTCCCGCACCCGCGGCGGTCGGCCTGCGGGGTGTCCTGCCCCTCGGCGGCGCGCACCGCGCGTGTCGCGACCCGGTGCCGGTCTGGAGGCGCGGTGCGGCCCCCGCCACGCGCCTCCAGGCTGCCGCGCCCGGCTGCTTGTGCCGAGGGGTCGCGAACTGTCGGCTGCGAGGCCGCCAAGCGACACTTCCCGCACCCGCACCCGCGGCGGTCGGCCTGCGGGGTGTCCCGCCCCCTCGGCGGCGCGCCCCGCGCGTGTCGCGACCCGGTGCCGGTCTGGAGGCGCGGTGGGGCCCGCCCCGCGCCTCCAGGCTGCCGCGCCCGGCCGCTTGTGCCGAGGGGTCGCGAACTGTCGGCTGCGAGGCCGCCAGGCGACACTTTCCGCACCCGCTGCGGCTCGTCTGCGGCGTGTCCTGCCCCCTCCGCGACGCGCCCCGAGCGTGTCGCGACCCGGTGCCGGCCTGGAGGCGCGGTGCGGCCCCGCCACGCGCCTGGCGTCCGCCCCGACGCGCGCGGGAATGTGGGCGGCCGCGGTTAGGCTGTTCCCACCCCGCAGCACACCGTACGAACCGGAGGTTCCGTGTCGGATTCCGACTCCTTCGTCCACCTGCACGTGCACAGCGAGTACTCGATGCTCGACGGTGCCGCCAGGCTCTCCGACCTCGTGGCGGAGACCGCCGCGCAGGGGATGCCCGCCGTGGCGGTGACCGACCACGGCAACATGTTCGGCGCCTTCGAGTTCTGGAAGGCCGCGAAGGCCGGCGGCGTCAAGCCGATCATCGGGACCGAGGCGTACATCACGCCGCGCACGCACCGCTCGGACAAGACCCGTGTGCGCTGGGGTGACGGCGGTGGCGACGACGTGTCCGGTGCCGGCTCGTACACGCACATGACGATGTTCGCCGAGAACACGACGGGCATGCACAACCTGTTCCGTCTGTCGTCCAAGGCGTCGCTCGAGGGCTACTACTTCAAGCCCCGCATGGACATCGAGCTCCTGCAGGAGTACCACGAGGGCATCATCGCCACGACGGGCTGCCCCTCGGGGGAGATCCAGACGCGCCTGCGTCTCGGCCAGTACGACGAAGCAGTGCAGGCGGCCGCCGACTACCGCGACATCTTCGGCAAGGAGAACTACTTCGCCGAGGTCATGGACCACGGCCTCGAGATCGAACGCCGGATCATGAGCGACCTGATCCGCCTGGCGAAGGATCTCGACATCCCGCTGGTCGGCACGAACGACCTGCACTACACGCACGCCCACGACGCCAAGTCGCACGCGGCACTGCTCTGCGTGCAGTCCGGCTCGACCCTGAACGACCCGAACCGCTTCAAGTTCGACGCCGACGAGTTCTACCTGAAGACCCCGGCGCAGATGCGGCATGTCTTCCGCGACAACCTCGAGGCCTGCGACAACACGCTGCTCATCGCGGAACGCTGCAACGTCGAGTTCGACACCTCGGCCAACTACATGCCGAAGTTCCCGGTGCCCGAGGGCGAGACCGAGCACTCCTGGTTCGAGAAAGAGGTCGCGAAGGGGCTGGACTACCGGTACCCGGACGGCATCTCGAAAGAGGTCCAGGACCGCGCCGACTACGAGGTCGGCATCATCAACCAGATGGGGTTCCCCGGCTACTTCCTGGTGGTCGCGGACTTCATCAACTGGTCCAAGAACAACGGCATCCGCGTCGGTCCGGGGCGTGGCTCCGGTGCCGGCTCGATGGTCGCGTACGCGATGCGCATCACCGACCTCGACCCGATCCGGCACGGCCTGATCTTCGAGCGGTTCCTCAACCCGGACCGCGTCTCGATGCCCGACTTCGACGTCGACTTCGACGACCGGCGCCGCGGTGAGGCGATCAAGTACGTCACCGAGAAGTACGGGTCGGAGCGCGTCGCGCAGATCGTCACGTACGGCACGATCAAGGCGAAGCAGGCACTCAAGGACTCCTCGCGCGTCCTCGGGTTCCCGTTCGGCATGGGCGAGAAGCTCACGAAGGCGATGCCGCCGCCCGTGATGGGCAAGGACATCCCGCTCACCGGGATCTTCGACAAGGACCACCCGCGCTACAAGGAAGCCGTCGACGTCCGCACCGTGGTCGAGACCGACCCCGAGGCGAAGACCGTCTTCGACACCGCACTCGGGCTCGAGGGGCTGAAGCGCCAGTGGGGCGTGCACGCGGCCGGCGTCATCATGTCGAGCGACCCGCTCATCGACATCATCCCGATCATGAAGCGGGAGCAGGACGGCCAGATCGTCACGCAGTTCGACTACCCGGCAGCGGAGTCGCTCGGCCTGATCAAGATGGACTTCCTGGGGCTCCGCAACCTCACGATCATCAGTGACGCCCTCGACAACATCAAGACGAACCGTGGGATCGAGCTCGACCTCGAGAACATGGGTCTGGAAGACCCCGAGGCGTACGCGCTCCTGCAGCGCGGCGACACCCTCGGCGTGTTCCAGCTCGACGGCGGGCCGATGCGCGGCCTGCTGCGCCTGATGAAGCCTGACAACTTCGAGGACATCTCCGCGCTCATCGCCCTGTACCGCCCGGGGCCCATGGGAGCGAACTCGCACACGAACTACGCGCTCCGCAAGAACGGCGAGCAGCCGATCACGCCGATCCACCCGGAGCTCGAAGAGCCCCTCAAGGACATCATCGGCACGACCTACGGCCTGATCATCTACCAAGAGCAAGTGATGGCCATCGCGCAGAAGGTCGCCGGGTTCTCCCTCGGCCAGGCGGACATCCTCCGCCGCGCGATGGGCAAGAAGAAGAAGTCCGAGCTCGACAAGCAGTACGCGGGCTTCCAGCAGGGCATGAAGGACAACGGGTACTCCGACGCGGCGATCAAGACGCTGTGGGACATCCTGCTGCCCTTCTCCGACTACGCGTTCAACAAGGCGCACTCCGCCGCCTACGGTGTGGTGTCCTTCTGGACCGCCTACCTCAAGGCGCACTACCCGGCCGAGTACATGGCCGCCCTGCTGACCTCGGTCGGCGACGCCCGCGACAAGCTCGCCCTGTACCTGAACGAGTGCCGCCGGATGGGCATCAAGGTGATGCCGCCGGACGTCAACGAGTCGATCGGCTTCTTCGCCGCAGTCGGCGACGACATCCGATTCGGCATGGGTGCCATCCGCAACGTCGGGTTCAACGTCGTCGACGACATCGTCAAGGCCCGGACCGAGAAGGGCGCCTTCGAGTCGTTCCACGACTTCCTGCGCAAGATCCCGATCTCGTCGGCGAACAAGCGCACGGTGGAGTCGCTCATCAAGGCCGGTGCCTTCGACGAGTTCGGCGACACCCGACGCGCCCTGGTGGAGATCCACGAGGGCGCGGTCGAAGGTGCGGTCAAGGTCAAGCGCGACGAGGCCCACGGCAACGTCGGGTTCGACTTCGACTCGCTC
The DNA here is from genome assembly GCF_003224385.1 of Curtobacterium sp. MCPF17_003. Taxonomy (NCBI): domain Bacteria; kingdom Bacillati; phylum Actinomycetota; class Actinomycetes; order Micrococcales; family Microbacteriaceae; genus Curtobacterium; species Curtobacterium sp. MCPF17_003. The sequence goes on from NZ_QKLC01000006.1 coordinate 54,438, forward strand.
TTCGCCGAGGCAGCCGAGGACGCCCCGAGCGCCGCGGTGTCGCAGGTGCCGGACCGCCCGGAGTGGTCCAAGCGCGACAAGCTCGCGTTCGAGCGGGACATGCTCGGGCTCTACGTGTCCGACCACCCGCTCGCCGGGCTCGAGATCGAGCTCGCGAAGCACCAGTCGATCACCATCGCCGACCTGCTGACCGCCGACGACTCGATCGAGGGCGAGACGGTGACCGTCGCCGGCCTGCTGACGAGCGTGCAGCACCGGGTGGCGAAGACGAGCGGCAACCCGTACGGCATCGTCGACATCGAGGACTTCGGCGGCCAGATCGGCGTGATGTTCCTGGGCAAGACGTACCAGGAGTTCGGCCCGTCGCTGGTGCCCGACTCGATCGTCGTGCTTCGTGGCCGCGTCAACGTGCGCGACGACGGCAAGGCCCTGCACGCGGTGAGCATGTTCCAGCCGAACGTCGGCGACGCGATGGGGTCCGGCCCGCTCACCCTGTCCCTGCCGGAACGACAGGCCACGACGACCACGGTGACGGAGCTCGCCGCCGTGCTCGGCCGCCACCAGGGTGACACCGAGGTCCGGCTGAAGCTGCTCAAGGACGACGTCGCGCGCACCTTCGAGTTGCCGTTCCCGGTGAACCTGACCCCCGACCTGTTCGGCGAGCTGAAGAGCCTGCTCGGACCCCGCTGCCTGGTGTAGGAGCGTCGACCATGGCCGGTCACCGGATCTTCGGGACGCCCGTCGCGGACGTCTACGGGCACTACCTGGCGAAGGTGGAGCGGAAGGGCCACACGAAGGCGGAACTCGACACCGTCATCGAGTGGCTGACCGGCTTCGACGACCTGGCGCTCGCGCAGCACCTGGCCGACCGGACCACGTTCGAGGACTTCTTCGCCAGCGCGCACCTCAACCCGAACGCCCCGCTCATCACCGGGGTGATCTGCGGGGTGCGGATCGAGGAGCTCGACGACCCGCTCATGCGGCAGATCCGGTACCTCGACAAGCTCGTCGACGAGGTCGCCACGGGCCGGCCGATGGTGAAGATCCTGCGGACCGCGTGACCGACGGCCAGCCGGCACCGCACGTCCTCCGGGCGTTCGGCGTGCACGACCGGCCGCTCGAGCGCCTGGGCGGCGGGCGCGGACTCACGTGGCGCGCCGGGGACGTCGTCCTCCGCCCGTCCGGTGACCGCCTGGAGGCCCGGTGGCGGTCCGCCACACTGGCGCGGCTGGTCCACACGGCCGGGTTCCGGACGCCGCGCCCCGTCGCCGCCACGTCCGGGGACTGGGTCGTGGACGCCCGCGCCGACGCCGGCACCGGCGTCAGCACCGGCGACGACGGTTGGGAGGCCTGGCGGTGGGTCGACGGTCGGACCGACCCGACTCGCGTGGACGACGTGATCGCCGCGGGTGCAGCGTTCCACCGCGCGATCGCCCATCTGCCACGCCCCGACTTCCTCGACCACCGCGGAGAGCCCTGGAGCCGGGCGGACCGCATGGCCTGGGGCGGAACAGCCCTGCCCGATGACCCGACGCTGGATCGCCTGGCCGCGACGTTCCGGCCGGTGACGTCCCCGTCGCAGCTCGTCCACGGCGACCTGCTCGGCAACGTGCTCTTCACGCCGGGGGAGCCGCCGACGGTGTTCGACTGGGCACCCTACTGGCGCCCGCCGGGCCTCGGCGCCGCGATCGCCGCGGTCGACGCCGTGTGCTGGCACGGGGTCGCCGTCGGTCGGCTCGGCGTGCTCGGCACCGGCGTCCCCGAGTGGCCGCAGCTGCTCGTCCGTGCGCTGGCCTTCCGGATCGCCACGCTGCACCTGCTCGACGCGTGGGACGCCGACCAGACCGCCCGCCACCGGCCCGTGGTCGACGCCGTCGTGCAGCACGCCGCCGGTACGCTGGAGGCCTCATGATGCAGCGAATCGACCTCCGCGGCGGCCTCCCCGCCCGTGCCGAACTCCTCCGACTCATGCCCCGTGCCGCGGGTGACGTGTCGCACGCCGTCGATGCCGCGCGCGAGTTGATCGAGGACGTCCGACACCGTGGGGCCGCGGCCCTGCACGACCAGGCCGAGCGCTTCGACGGCGGAGCTCCTGCGAACGTACGGGTGTCCGCTGCCGAGATCACCGCCGCCGTGGCCGGGCTCACCCCCGAGGTCCGAGCAGCACTCGACGAGGCCATCCGCCGCGTCCGGGCCGCGAGTGCCGCGCAGATCCCCGCCCCGGCCGTGACGACCCTGGCCGGCGGCGCCGAGGTCCACCAGCGCTGGCAGCCGATGCGCCGTGTGGGGCTCTACGTGCCCGGTGGCAAGGCCGTCTACCCGTCCAGCGTCGTGATGAACGTCGTCGCGGCCCAGGTCGCAGGCGTGCCCTCGATCGCCCTCGTGTCACCGCCGCAGCGCGACCACGGCGGCGCGGTGCACCCGACGATCCTCGCCGCGGCGGGGCTGCTCGGCATCGACGAGGTCTACGCGATGGGTGGCGCCGGAGCCGTCGGTGCGCTGGCGTACGGCGTCGCCGACATCGACCTCGAGCCGGTCGACCTGGTCACGGGGCCTGGCAACAACTACGTCGCCGCCGCCAAGCGTCTGGTGCGCGGGGTGGTGGGCATCGACTCCGAGGCCGGGGCGACCGAGATCCTCGTGATCGCGGACGACACCGCCGACGCCGGGTTCGTGGCCGCCGACCTCATCAGCCAGGCCGAGCACGACGAGCAGGCCGGCAGCGTGCTGGTGACGACGTCCGCGGCGTTCGCCGACGCGGTGGAGGCCGCGATCCCGGAACGCACCGCGGTGCTCGGGACGGCTGCGCGCCTCCAGGCCGCCCTGGACGGACCGCAGTCCGCGATCGTCCTGGTGGACTCGCTGACCGACGCGGCGACCGTGAGCAACGCGTACGGGCCGGAGCACCTCGAGATCCAGACGGTCGACGACGACGCGGTGCTGGCCGACATCGACGCCGCCGGTGCGGTGTTCGTCGGGCCGAGCACGCCGGTGAGTCTGGGGGACTACCTGGCCGGGTCGAACCACGTGCTGCCGACCGGCGGCCAGGCCCGGTTCGGGTCCGGGTTGTCCGCGTCGACGTTCCTGCGGCCCCAGCAGATCGTCCGGTACACGCCCGAGGCCCTGGCCGAGGTCGCGCCGCACATCGTCGCGCTGTCCACCGAGGAGCAGCTCCCCGCGCACGGGGCCGCCGTGACGGAGCGCACGAACCGATAGCCTGGGGAACGACATGTTCTGCCCCTTCTGCCGCCACCCGGACTCCCGCGTCGTCGACTCACGGACGAGCGACGACGGAACCTCCATCCGCCGCCGTCGTCAGTGCCCCAACTGCGGTCGACGGTTCTCGACCACCGAGACCGCATCGCTCAACGTGGTGAAGCGCAACGGTGTCACCGAGCCGTTCAGCCGCGACAAGATCGTCTCCGGCGTGCGCAAGGCGTGCCAGGGACGCCCGGTCACCGACGGCGACCTGGCCGTGCTCGCCCAGCGCGTCGAGGAGACCGTACGGTCCTCCGGATCCAGCCAGATCGACGCGAACGACATCGGCCTCGCGATCCTCGCGCCCCTGCGGGAGCTCGACGAGGTCGCCTACCTGCGGTTCGCGAGCGTCTACCAGGCGTTCGACTCGCTCGAGGACTTCGAGGACGCCATCGGCCAGCTCCGCCGCGACCACCACGGGGCATCCGACGCGGCCGCCGGGTCGTCCGCACCGTCCGGCACGCGCGCGTGAGCGGCATCGCCGAACGGATCGTGCGCGGCGGGTACCGCGTCGTGTTCCGCTCCGTGTTCGCGAACATGGACCCGGAGCGCGCCCACCACCTCGCGTTCGCCGTCATCGCGGGGCTGCCCCGCGTGCCGTTCCTGAGCGGCGTCGTCGAGCGGTACTGCCGTCCGGCGGCGGCCGACGGCGTCACCACGATGGGCATCCACTTCCCGTCGCGCTTCGGCCTGGCGGCCGGGTTCGACAAGGACGCCCGCGGCATCGCCGGTCTCGGCCTGCTCGGCTTCGGCCACGTCGAGGTCGGCACCATCACCGCCAAGCCGCAGCCCGGCAACGAGCGCCCGCGCCTGTTCCGGCTGATCGGCGACCGCGCCCTCATCAACCGCATGGGCTTCAACAACCACGGCGCCGCAGCGGCCGCCCGACGCCTCGAGCGCGCCCGCCGCAACCCCGGCCGACCGGTCATCGGCGTGAACATCGGCAAGAGCCGGGTCGTCGCCGTCGAGGACGCCATCGACGACTACCTCGAGTCCACCCGTCGGCTCGCCACGTTCGCGGACTACCTGGCGGTCAACGTCAGCTCGCCGAACACGCCCGGCCTGCGCGGACTGCAGGAACTCGACCAGCTCCGACCGCTGCTGTCCGCGGTGCGTGACGCCGCCGGCCGGACGCCGGTGCTCGTCAAGATCGCACCGGACCTGACCGACGAGCAGATCGACGCGATCGCGGGCCTCGCGGTCGAGCTCGGACTGTCCGGGGTGATCGCGAACAACACGACGATCTCCCGCGACGGCCTGACGGCCGATCCGTCCGACGTCGAGGCGATGGGTGCCGGGGGCCTCTCCGGTGCGCCGGTCGCCGTTCGCTCGCTCGAGGTCCTGCGACGCGTCCGCGCCGCGGTGCCCTCCGACTTCTGCGTCATCGCCGTCGGTGGTGTGACCACCGAGCAGGACGTGCAGGACCGCATCGACGCGGGAGCCACGCTCGTGCAGGGCTACACGGCGTTCCTCTACGAGGGACCGACCTGGGCCGCGCGCATCAACCGGCTGCGCCGCCGGCGGCTGCGTCTCGCCGCGCGGTAGATGCGACCACCTGACGGACTGGAGGCCCGTGGCGACACCGCCACGGGCCTCCAGTCCGTCGTGTGGGTGCGGGAACGACGGAGTGGAAACGACGAAGCGCCGCCCGGCATGCCGGGCGGCGCTTCGTCATGTGCGTGTGGCTAGAGCGTGGGGTACTGCCCACGCCGGACCTGGGGCTTCGGCAGCCGCAGGAAGCGCAGCTGCCACGCCCGCGTGAGGATGTAGAGGAACGTGCCGCGCTGGAACTCGCCGAACTTGGTGGTGAGCTTGCGGCGGAGCGACAGCCACAGCACGACGCAGTCGATGATGAACAGCGCCACGAACGCCCACACCAGCAGGAGTGAGTAGGACGCGATCACGGTCTGCGCGGCCGCGAACCCGACGATCAGGAACAGCACGAGCACGGGCATCATGACCTCGCCGACGTTCCAGCGGGCGTCGATCCAGTCTCGGACGAAGCGTCGCTGCTCACCGCGGTCCTTCGCCGGCAGGTAGCGCTCCTCGCCGTTGGCCATGCCGACCCGGGCACGCTCGCGCTCCGAGTTGAGACGAGCGCGGGCGGCCTTCTTGTCGACCGGCGTGTTGCCGACGAGGGGGCGGCGGTTCGCTGCCTCTCGCTCGCGGCGGGACGGCGTGGGGCGGCCCTTGCCCTGCTCGAGGAGCTCGGCCTCGGTCGGGTTGACGGTCGTGTTGGTCTTGGGGGCTGCCTTCGCCACGGTGCGTTCCTAACGGCGGTGTGCGTGCGGGATCTCCTCTAGATTACCGGGCATGACCGACAGCGAACAGCACAGCCCCGCGACCGACCCCGCGCTCCTCGACGCCCTGCGCGAACACGTGCAGGGGGCACTGCCCACGACGATCGCCGACCTGTCCGCGCTGGTGCGCCTGCCGTCGGTGTCCTGGTCGGCCTTCGACCCGGCGAAGGTGCGCGCGAGTGCCGAGGCCGTCGCGGACCTCGCCCGGTCGACCGGGGTGTTCGGCGCGGACGACGTCAGGATCGTGCGGTCCGCGGTGTCCGGCTCGACGGCCGACGTCGCCGAGGCCGACGCCGAGACCGAACTGGGCCAGCCCGCGGTGCTCGCGGTGCGCCCGGCGCGGAACGGCAAGCCGACGGTGATGCTCTACGCCCACCACGACGTGCAGCCGCAGGGCGACGAGGCCCTGTGGGAGACGCCGCCGTTCGAGCCGACCCTGCGCGGTGACCGCCTGTACGGCCGCGGGGCCTCGGACGACAAGGCGGGCGTGATGACGCACATCGCGTCGCTCCGCGCGGTGCACGCCCAGTTCGGTGACGACCTCGACCTCGGGATCGTGCTGTTCGTCGAGGGCGAGGAGGAGTTCGGCTCGCGCTCGTTCCGCACGTTCCTGCGCGAGCAGAAGGAGCACCTCGCCGCCGACGTCATCGTCGTGGCGGACAGTGACAACTGGTCGACCGAGGTGCCGTCGATCACGGTCTCACTGCGCGGCAACGTCACCTTCAAGCTCACCCTGACCACGCTCGAGCACGCCAGCCACAGCGGCATGTTCGGGGGAGCGGCCCCGGACGCGATGATCCCCATGGTGCAGCTGCTCGCCTCGCTGCACGACGCGGACGGTTCGGTCGCCGTCGACGGGCTGACCTCGTACGAGGCCGACGTGCCGGAGCGCACCGAGGACGAACTCGCCGTCGACGCCGCACTCGTCCCCGGTGTGCGCCCGATCGGCACCGGCGCCGTGCTGTCCCGCATGTGGTTCCAGCCGTCGATCACGGTGACCGGCATGGACGTGCCGAGCGTCGCGAACGCCTCGAACACCCTGCTGCCCACGGTCTCGGCACGGGTCTCGGTCCGCGTCGCCCCCGGCCAGGACGCCAGGCAGGCGTACGCGGCCGTCGAGCGGCACCTGCGCGAGCACGTCCCGTTCGGTGCACGGATGGAGATCACCGAGCCGGACAGCGGCGACGGGTTCCTCGTCGACACCGCTGGCTGGGCCGTCCAGGAGGCCCGCACGGCCATGCGCGAGGGGTGGGGTGCCGAGGCGGTCGAGCAGGGCATCGGCGGATCGATCCCGTTCGTGTCCGACCTCGCCGCGGAGTTCCCGGACGCGCAGATCCTGGTCACCGGCGTCGAGGACCCGGACACCCGTGCCCACAGCCCGAACGAGTCGCAGCACCTCGGTGTCCTGCACCGTGCCATCGCGTCGGAGACGATCCTGCTCGCCAGGCTCGCGACGCGCAGCTGAGGGTGCTTACAATCGACGCCAGGCGCGGTGACCAGCACCGCCCGGAGGGAGACGCGCGATGAGCGACACCATCACCGGAGCACCGGCGACTGAAACGCAGTCGCACGGCGTCCTCCTGAGCGACGCCGCTGCCGGCAAGGTGGCGAGCCTGCTCGAGCAGGAGGGCCGCGACGACCTGCGCCTGCGCCTCGCCGTCCAGCCCGGCGGCTGCTCGGGCCTGATCTACCAGCTGTACTTCGACGAGCGCCTGCTCGACGGCGACGTCACGGCCGAGTTCGACGGGGTCGAGGTCGTCGTCGACAAGATGAGCGTCCCGTACCTCGACGGCGCGACGATCGACTTCGAGGACACGATCCAGAAGCAGGGCTTCACGATCGACAACCCGAACGCGCAGGGCAGCTGCGCCTGTGGTGACAGCTTCCACTGATCATCAGCGATCCGACACGCGAGCGGTACCGAGCTGCGAGTAAGCTAGGAGTGTTCCAATCAAGCTGGGAGCCAGCCATGCGCCGCCTTCGTGCGGCTCGCCGTCGGACTCGACGGGCTGACCTCCTGAAGCTCACGTCTTTTGCGAGAGGTAACAGTGCGTTCGAATCGCCGTATACGTTGGGCGGCCGTCCCGGTGGCCGTCGGTCTGGTCATCGCACTGGCTGGCTGCACGCAGCAGCAGATGAACGGATGGCTCCCCGGCACGGAGGAGACGAAGAACGTCACCAACCACACGAGCCGCATCGTCGGCCTGTGGACCACCAGCTGGGTCGTTCTCCTCGCCGTCGGACTCATCGTCTGGGGCCTCGTCATCTGGGCAGCGATCGTCTACCGCCGCCGGAAGGGCCAGACCGGCCTGCCCGTGCAGATGCGGTACAACATGCCGCTCGAGATCTTCTACACGATCGTGCCGCTGATCCTCGTGCTCGGCTTCTTCGCCTTCACCGCGAAGGACCAGGCCGCGATCGAGAAGCCCTTCGCCGACCCCGACGCCACCGTGCACGTGTACGGCAAGCGCTGGGCGTGGGACTTCAACTACATCAACAAGGACAACCCCGAAGAGAGCGTCTACTACCAGGGCATCCAGGCCCAGGAAGAAGAGAACGCCAACGGGGCGATCGACGAGTCGCAGCTGCCGACCCTCTACCTGCCGAAGGGCAAGAAGGTCGCGATCGAGCTCTCATCGCGTGACGTCGACCACTCCTTCTGGGTCATCGACTTCCTCTACAAGAAGGACATGCTCCCGGGCAAGACCAACTGGGAGTACTTCATCCCGGAGAAGCTCGGCACGTACCAGGGCAAGTGCGCTGAGCTCTGCGGTGAGTACCACTCGCTGATGCTCTTCCAGGTGAAGGTCGTCACCCCGGCGCAGTACCAGGACTACCTCGACACCCTGAAGGACCAGGGCAAGGTCGGTCTGCTCGGTGACGAGTACAACACCAACTCCAACGAACCGAACAACAAGGCGCCGGTCGAGGCGTCCAGCGAGAACAAGTAGGGGCTCGTCAGATGACAACGTCACTCGTCGGCCAACCGACCCAGACCTCGTCGCCGGACTTCCAGGCGTCGAAGGTGGGTCGGAAGGGCAACATCGTCGTCCGGTGGATCACCTCCACCGACCACAAGACCATCGGGTACATGTACCTGATCGCGTCGTTCATCTTCTTCCTGCTCGCAGGTGTGATGGCGCTCGTGATCCGTGCCCAGCTCTTCGAACCCGGCCTGCACGTGGTCGCGACGAAGGAGCAGTACAACCAGCTGTTCACGATGCACGGCACGATCATGCTGCTGATGTTCGCGACGCCGCTGTTCTCCGGCTTCGCGAACGCGATCATGCCGCTGCAGATCGGTGCGCCCGACGTCGCCTTCCCGCGACTCAACGGCTTCGCCTTCTGGCTCTACCTGTTCGGCTCGCTCATCGCGGTCGGCGGCTTCCTCACCCCGCAGGGCGCAGCCTCGTTCGGGTGGTTCGCCTACGCGCCACTGAGTGACACGACGTTCACACCAGGGCTCGGCGGCACACTCTGGGTCTTCGGGCTCGGCATGACCGGCTTCTCGACGATCCTCGGCGCGGTGAACTTCATCACCACGATCATCACGATGCGTGCCCCGGGTCTGACCATGTTCCGCATGTCGATCTTCACGTGGAACACCCTCGTGACGGCGCTCCTCGTCCTGATGGCGTTCCCGGTCCTCGCGACGGCGCTCTTCGGCCTCGGGCTCGACCGCGTGTTCGACGCGCAGATCTTCAACCCGGCCAACGGCGGGGCCCTGCTCTGGCAGCACCTGTTCTGGTTCTTCGGGCACCCCGAGGTCTACATCATCGCGCTGCCGTTCTTCGGCATCGTCTCCGAGGTCTTCCCGGTGTTCAGCCGCAAGCCGATCTTCGGGTACAAGACCCTGGTCTACGCGACGATCTCCATCGCGGCCCTCTCGATCACGGTGTGGGCGCACCACATGTACGTCACCGGTGGCGTCCTGCTCCCGTGGTTCTCGCTCATGACGATGCTGATCGCGGTCCCGACCGGCGTGAAGATCTTCAACTGGGTCGGCACCATGTGGCGCGGTTCGGTCACGTTCGAGACCCCGCTCCTCTGGGCCCTCGGCTTCCTCATCACGTTCACCTTCGGTGGTCTCACCGGCGTGATCCTGGCGTCGCCGCCGCTCGACTTCCACGTGTCCGACTCGTACTTCGTCGTGGCGCACTTCCACTACGTGGTCTTCGGCACCGTCGTGTTCGCGATGTTCTCGGGCTTCTACTTCTGGTGGCCGAAGTGGACCGGCAAGATGCTCAACGAGCGACTCGGCAAGATCCACTTCTGGCTCCTGTTCATCGGGTTCCACACCACGTTCCTCATCCAGCACTGGCTGGGCGTCATCGGCATGCCGCGTCGTTACGCGACCTACCTGCCGAACGACGGTTTCACCTGGATGAACCAGCTGTCGACGATCGGCTCGATGATCCTCGCGATCTCGTTCCTGCCGTTCATCTTCAACGTCTACGTGACCGCCCGGAACGCACCGAAGGTCGCCGTGAACGACCCGTGGGGCTACGGCCGTTCGCTCGAGTGGGCGACCTCCTGCCCGCCGCCGCGCCACAACTTCACGTCGATCCCGCGCATCCGTTCGGAGTCCCCGGCCTTCGACCTGAACCACCCCGAGGCCGGTGTGCCGATCGGTGTCGGTCCCGCGAAGGACGCCCCCGATGCCCCGACCTACGACGCCGCGAAGGGCGAGGTGAAGTAAGGCCATGCGCGCGAACACCAACCTGTTCTGGATCCTCTTCGGGTTCTTCATCCTGGCGGACGCCGCCTACACGATCTGGGCGCTGATCTACTACGGCGAGCCCGAGTGGGTGGGCACCGTGGCGATCGGCCTCACCGGCCTGATGTCGGCGTTCATCGCCTTCTACCTCGGCAAGGTCATGTCGTCCCAGGGCGGGGTCCTGCCCGAGGACCGCCCCGACGCCAACATCGAGGACGGCGACGCCGAGCTTGGGCACTTCAGCCCGTGGTCCTGGTGGCCCATCCTGCTGGCCGCCGCGGTCGGCGTGTGCTTCCTCGGCGTGGCCGCCGGCCTGTGGATCGTCCCGATCGGGCTCGTCCTCGTGGCGATCACCCTGGTCGGTTGGGTCTACGAGTACTACCGCGGCAACTTCGGGCACTGACCCGGCGCTGCAGCGCACCTGACACTTCGGGCGGCACCAGAACGGTGCCGCCCGAAGTGCGTCCAGGAGACGAACTCCGGTCCCGATCCGGAACAAACGGGCCCGCCCGCGACTTGACTGGAGCGGACCTCCCACCACAGCGAAAGGAGTCACCTCAGGTGACCGACAAGCGCACCCTCATCATCTTCGGCGCGACGGGCGACCTCGCCTCCCGCCTGCTCCTGCCGGGCCTCGGCACGTTCCTGCAGAGCGGCCGTGCAGTCCCCGTGCAGCTGATCGGCACGGGCCGCAGCGAGCGCAGCCCCGAGAAGTGGAAGGACATCGTCACGCAGTCCTTCGCGTCGCAGGACGTCAAGGGGCCGGAGGTCGACGCGACCATCGAGTCGACGCAGTTCATCCAGGGCGACCCCACCGACCCGAAGCACCTCGAGGCGCTCCTGGCCGCGGCCGAATCCGAGCCGATCCTGTACTTCGCCCTCCCGCCGCAGATCGCCTCCGACATCTGCGAGGCGCTCGAGCACGTCGAGCTCCCCGAGGGCACGACCCTGGCCTTCGAGAAGCCCTTCGGCACCGACGTCGCCAGCGCCCAAGCCCTCAACGAGACCGTGCTCAAGCTCGTCCCCGAGGACCGCGTGCACCGCACCGACCATTTCCTCGGCCGCACCACCGTGCTGAACATCATCGGTCTGCGCTTCGCGAACCGCCTGTTCGAGCCCATCTGGAACGCCGAGAACATCGAGAAGGTCGACATCTTCTACGACGAGACCCTCGGTCTCGAGAACCGCGCCCAGTACTACGACGAGGCCGGCGCGATGGTCGACATGATCCAGTCGCACCTGCTGCAGATCCTCGGCCTGGTCACGATGGACGCCCCGGCCGCGATCGACGCGGTCGAGTTCCGCTCGTCGCTCGCCCGGGTCCTGCGCTCCACCCGCCTCAAGGGCGACGACGCGAAGATCGCCTCGCGCCGCGCGGTCTACACGGCCGGCACCATCGACGGCAAGGAACTGCCGTCGTACCAGGAAGAGGACGGCGTCGACCCGTCGCGCAAGACGGAGACCCTCGCCGAGATCTCGGTCGAGGTCGACACCGCCCGCTGGGCCGGCGTCCCCTTCACGCTGCGCTCCGGCAAGGCCCTCGGCGCCAGCCGGAAAGAGGTCCTGATCACCTTCAAGCCGGTCACGCGCCTGCCCTCCGGTCTGAGCGGTCGCCCGAAGACCGACACCCTGCGCATCGTCCTGAACCCGGACGAGATCGAGCTGTCGGTGTCGGCCAACGGCGGTGGCAACCCGTTCGAGATGGGACAGGTCACCCTGTCGTCGTCGTTCAGCGACGGCGAGCTCACCCCGTACGGCGAGGTCCTGAACGGCATCTTCCACGACGACCCGCTGCTCTCAATCCGCGGTGACGTGGCCGAGCGCTGCTGGGAGATCGTGGAGCCGGTCGTCGCCGCCTGGAAGGCGGACGAGGTCCCGCTCGAGGAGTACCGCGCCGGTTCGCGCGGCCCGGCGGACTGGGAGTCGTCGTCCTGACGGACGCGTTCCCGACGTCCTGAACGGACGCACGGACGGACGGGAGGCCCGGTGCCAGCTGGCACCGGGCCTCCCGTCCGTCGTGGGGTCGCCTTCAGGGCATCGCAAGACGCCGTCGTGTCATCGAGACGCCGCCGGATCCTGCGGCGTCTCGGCGGCTTCGAGGCGTCGCGCGGAGACGACGGCGTCTTCAGGGCGGAGAGCGGGACGTCAGGCGGGGGAGCCGGCGCGCTCACCCTCGCCGGTCCACGACCGCGTGCCGCCGTCGTGGACGGGCAACCGCGTGCGGTGCCCGACGGTCGCGCCACGTGCGCGCTCGATGGCGTCCGCTGCCGACACGAGCGTCAGGTGCGACAGCACCTGCGGGGTGTTGCCGATGTGGTGCCCGGTGGCGACGTCGATCTCCTCGGAGAGCATGCCGACGTCGTTCGCGTACCCGACGAGCACGTCCATCAGGCGTTCCGCGTCCTCGACCCGGCCCGAGGCGGCGTACTGCTCCACCAACCAGAACGAGCACGCCAGGAACGGGTGCTCGGCGCCGGACAGCCCGTCGAAGCCGGCCGTCGTGCGGTAGCGGAGCACGAGGCCGTCGTCCCCGACGCGCAGGTCCTCCTCGATGGCGCGCACGGTGCCCGTCATCCGGGGGTCGTCGGCGCGGCAGAACCCGACCTGCGGCAGGACGAGCAGGCTCGCGTCGACCTCGTCGGTGTCGTAGTGCTGGCGGAACGAACCGCGCGCGGCGTTCCAGCCGTGCTCCTCGATCTCGGCGCGGACGGTGTCGCGCAGGGTGCGCCAGCGGTCGACGGGGCCCGCGAGGCCGAACTCCTCGACCGCGGCGACCCCGCGGTCGAACGCGGCCCAGATCATCACCCGCGAGTGGGTGAAGCTGCGCCGCGGGCCGCGCATCTCCCAGATGCCGTTGTCCGGCTCCTGCCAGTGCTCCTCGACGTAGCCGAGCAGCGCCCGCTGCAGCGCCCAGGAGTCGGCGTTCTCCTCGACACCGAGCTCGCGGGCGTCGTGCAGTGCCGCGAGCACCTCGCCGAAGACGTCGCCCTGGTACTGCGTCGAGGCCCCGTTGCCGACGCGCACGGGCGTCGACCCGAGGTACCCGGGCAGCTCGGGCAGTTCCCGTTCGGGCAGCTCGCGTTCGCCGGCGATGCCGTACACGATCTGCACGTCGGCGGGGTCACCCGCGATCGCGCGCAGCAGCCAGCCACGCCAGTGCGTGGCCTCGTCGCGGTAGCCGTGGGCGATGAGCGACGCGAGCGCGAGGGAGGCGTCGCGCAGCCACACGTAGCGGTAGTCCCAGTTGCGTTCGCCGCCGGGGTCTTCCGGCAGGCCCGTGGTCGCGGCTGCGACGACGCCACCGGTCTCGCCGTGGGTCATCGCGCGGAGGAACACCAGCGACCGTCGTGCGGCGTCGGCGTACCGACCGGTGGTCTGCGCTGGGGCGGTCCACGCCGTCCACCACTCCACCGTGTGGGCGAGGGCCGCGTCGACGTCGAGCGGCTCCGGAGGTTCGCGATGCGAGGGGTACCACGTGAGCACCGTGTCGAGCACGTCGCCGTCGTGGACCGTCGTGACGGCGGTGTGCCGGTGGTCGTCGGCGCGGAACTGCGGCCCCCGGACGATCACCGAGCCCGGACCGGCCGTCGCGAGCAGCGCCGGTTCGTCGTCGTCTCCGATCTGCCGGATCCACGGCAGGGCCCGCGAGTAGTCGAACCGGATCCGGAGCGTCTGCCGGAGCTCGACGGTGCCGCGGAGCCCACGCACCCGCCGCACGATCGAGGGGCGGTGCGCTCCGACGGGCATGAACTCGGTGACCTCGACCACGCCGTCACGGGTGGTCCAGACGGTCGAGAGCACCAGGGTGTCGCCCTGGTACCGCCACTCGGCGGTGGCGTCACCGTCGACGGGCCGCAGCGTCCAGTGCCCGTGGTCCTCGGTGCCGAGCAGCGAGGCGAAGGTCGACGAGCTGTCGAAGCGCGGCAGGCACGCCCAGTCGATGGTCCCGTCGCGGCCGACCAGGGCAGCGGTGCCGGTGTCGCCGATCAGGGCGTGGTCCTCGATGCGGTTCGGCGGTGTGTGTGGTGCGGCTGGGGGTGGTGCGGCCGGCTCGGTGCTCATGGACCGATCGAACACCCGATGCCCGAGCACTGCGGTCGGCCGAAGGGACTCCGGGCCGAGATCGTGATGAAGGGTCGCTCAGGCCGGGTCGGAGGCGTCGGACTCGATGATGCCGACGCGCGCGAGCTCGCTCCACAGGCCGGCGCCGTCCGGTGCGTACACCCAGGGCGCCGACGAGTCACGGGAGCGTTCCTGCGCCCGCGAGCGACCACCGGCCAGGACCGCTTCGCTCGTGGACAGCTGCCGGATGGCGACGCCCGCGACGTTGTCCGGGTGCTCCCGCGAGAAGTCGCCGTAGAGGGTCTCGTCGTGCTGTCCGTCGTCGCCGACCAAGAGCCAGCGGATGTCCGGGAAGTCCTTGGCGAGCCGCCGCAGGTTCTCATGCTTGTGCAGTTGACCGCTGCGGAAGAACCGGTCGTGGGTGGGACCCCAGTCGGTGAGCAGGAGCGTGCCGGACGGGTACATGTTGCGCGACAGGAAGCGCTGCAGCGTCGGGGCGACGTTCCATGCTCCCGTCGACAGGTAGACCGTCGGGGAACCGGGGTGCTGCGCGAGGATCCGCTCGTACAGCACGGACATGCCCGGCACCGGGCGGCGGGCGTGCTCGGTCAGGACGAACGAGTTCCAGGCGGCGAGCATGGGGCGGGGGAGCGAGGTCACCATGACGGTGTCGTCGATGTCGGACAGCAGCCCGAAGCGGGTGTCCGGGTGCACGACGAACACGTCGGCCTCGACGTCGCGCCCACCGCCTGCCGACAGCCGCACCGTGCGCCAGCCGGGCTCGAGGTCGATCGGGACGATGGTGTCGACGACGCCGCCACGGTCGGTCTTGACCACGTGGGAGACGCCGCCGGCGGTGACGGTGACCTCGGCGTGGTCGACGGCGACGCTCGTGAAGCTCTTCCAGCCGCGGACGCCGGCGTAGGAGACGTCGGAGGCGAGACCGCGGCGCGTCAGCAGCACACGGCAGAGGATGCGCACCCAACCGGGCGCGCCGTAGCCGGTGTACGGGACCACCGTGGGCACCAGTCCGCGACGGCGTGCACGGTGCTCGCGGAACTCCTGGACGGCGTCCTCGATGCGGGCCGCGCGGTGCAGGAGCGGCTCGGCCAACGACGGCTCGTGGGGCGTCGGGTCGGGCATGGCGTCATCATCCCATGGACGGCTGACGAATCCGCGCGCTGGCGGAACTGGTGAGTCGCAGCCACGTTCCAGGCGGGTTCTGCGAAAGTTGTCCCCGTCACACCAACCAACCGCGCTGGAGCGCAAGAGGAGAACACGTGCTCGTCACCGAGGTAACGAACGCTCTGCCGGGGGGATCATCACTGCTCAGGAACGAGCCGGTCCAAGCCCGCAGTTCGGCGCGCCTCGCCGGCCTCCTCGACGCCGCAGCCGCGGTGATCGACGAGATCGGGTTCGAACGGCTCACGACCGCCATGGTCGCCGAGCGCGCGGGGGCGTCGATCGGCACCGTCTACCGGTACTTCCCGGACCGCATCGCCGTGGTCGAGGCACTCGCGATCCGCTGCACCCAGCGGCTCGCCTCCCGCTTCGTCGAGGTGCTCGACGCCAGCGGCGCCGAGACCTGGCAGGACGCCAACGACGCGCTCATCGACATGACCGCCGACATGTACCGCACCGAGCCCGGCTTCCGGGCCATCCGCTTCGGCGACCCGGCGGACACCGGCACGGGCGATGCCGAGGACCGCATGGGCGCGCTCGGCGCGACCGTCGGCCAGATCATGCGGGACCGCTTCGGCCTGCCGGACGACGAGCGCATCGCCCGTGCCTGGGTCGTCCTCGCGGAGTCCGGTCACGCGGTGCTGGCACGGGCGCACCGCGACCGCGAACACCCCGACACGGAGCTGATCGAGGAGTACCGCCGGATGAACCGAGCGCACCTGGAATCGGTGATCGCCGCGTCCTGACCACCCAGTCAGCCAGCGCGACACGCCGGTGACCGATCCGATCCGCCCGCGCCTCCGAACACCGAGGCGCGGGCGTCGTCGTCCCCGCCGATCCCGTCGAGCCCGTCGGCATCCCCGCCGCCCTGCGCACCGCCGCGGGTCCGTCACGGATCGTCACAGCGAACCGATGTCGGCACCCCCGGGTACTCTCATCCGGAGTCGGGCTACCTCCGAACAGAAGGGCACCCCATGATCGAGTTCCGCTCGGTGCGCAAGACCTACCCGGACGGCACGACTGCGGTCGAGCACTTCGATCTGGTCATCCCGTCCCGGACCACCACCGTCTTCGTCGGATCCAGCGGCTGTGGCAAGACCACGCTGCTCCGCATGATCAACCGCATGGTCGACCCCACCTCCGGAACCGTCGAGATCGACGGCTCGGACGTCGCCGGGATCAACCCCGTCGAGCTCCGTCGCCACATCGGGTACGTCATGCAGAACTCCGGACTGCTGCCGCACCGCAAGGTCGTCGACAACATCGCGACCGTCCCGCTGCTGACCGGCGTCTCCAAGGCCGACGCGCGGAAGCGCGCCCTCGAGCTCATGGACACCGTCGGGCTCGACCGTGCCTTCGCCGACCGCTACCCGTCACAGCTCTCCGGCGGCCAGCAGCAGCGCGTCGGTGTGGCCCGCGGGCTGGCCGTCGACCCGAACATCCTGCTCATGGACGAGCCGTTCGGTGCGGTGGACCCCCTGGTGCGGAACGACCTGCAGGACGAGCTCATCCGCCTGCAGCGTGAACTCGGCAAGACCGTCGTGTTCGTGACGCACGACATCGACGAGGCGTTCAAGCTCGGCGACCAGGTCGTCATCCTCAAGAAGGGCGGCGAGATCGCCCAGCAGGGGACGCCGGCCGAGATCCTCGCCGCGCCCGCCGACGACTTCGTTGCCACGTTCATCGGTGCCGGCCGCGGGCGCCGCGCACTCCGTGTCGAGCAGACACCGACGGGTCCGATCGTCGTCGACGGTGAAGGCCGCGCGGCCGGCGTACTGACGGGTCCCGTCGGGGTCGTCGACGCCGCCGAGGCCGTGCCGCAGTCCGACGCTCGAGCAGCAGAGGCCGGAGCGTCGCACGACGCACCGGGTGCTCCGGCGCAGGGTGGGGGCACCCGGTGAAGTGGGTGCTGGCGAACCTCGACACGATCTGGGACAACACCCTCTCCCACCTCGCGATCGCGATCCCGCCGATCATCGTCGCGTTCCTGCTGTCGATCCCGATCGGGTGGCTGGTGGTCCGGCTGCAGCGCCCCGGTGGGTCGCGCTTCGCATCGGGTGTGGGCAGCAGTATCGTGACCCTCGCCGGTCTGCTCTACGCCATCCCGTCGCTCGCCCTGTTCGTCGCGCTGCCGAGCATCATCGGCACCGGCCTGCAGAGCCCGATCAACGTCGTCATCGGCTTGACGCTGTACGGCCTCGCACTGATGGTCCGGTCCACGGTCGACGGGCTGACCTCGGTCGACTCCGAGACCAAGTCCGCCTCGACCGCCATGGGCTACTCACCGGCGCAGCGGTTCTTCCGGGTGGAGCTCCCGCTCGCCGGTCCGGTCCTGCTGGCCGGGCTCCGGGTGGTCTCGGTCTCCACGATCTCGCTGACCACGGTCGGCGCGGTCCTCGGCATCCCGAGCCTCGGTCTCCTGTTCACCGACGGCCTGGGGCGCGGGATCTACGAGGAGATCCTCTCCGGCATCGTGATGGTGCTCGTGCTCGCCTTCGCCCTCGACGGCCTCCTCGTGCTGCTCGGGCGGCTGGTCATGCCGTGGACCCGGACGAACTCGGTGTCACGCCGACAGGCCCGCCGGGTCCTGCAAGCAGCGGAGGTCTCCTCGTGATCATCGGACAGGCCTTCGCGTGGGTGTTCGACCCCGCGAACTACGGCGGCTACAACGGCATCCCCCAGCGCCTCTGGGAGCACGTCTGGATCACCCTGCTCGCGGTGCTCATCGCCGCCGTCATCGCCGTGCCGGTCGGGTACGCGATCGGCCACACGCGCCGTGCTCGTGGCTTCTCGATCGCCGTGTCCGGCGGGGTGCGGGCGCTCCCGACGCTCGGCGTGCTCTCGCTGTTCGGGCTGCTGCTCGGCATCGGGCTGCAGGCTCCCTTGCTCGCCCTCGTCATCCTGGCGATCCCGTCGGTGCTCGCAGGTGCGTACTCCGGCATCGAGTCCGTCGACCCGGGGGTCGTCGACGCCGCGAAGGCCCAGGGCATGACCGGCTGGCAGATCCTGTGGAAGGTCGAGATCCCGCTCGGGCTCCCGCTCCTGATCGGCGGCATCCGTGCCGCTGTGCTGCAGGTCGTCGCAACGGCCACGCTCGCCGCGTACGTCGGGGCCGGTGGCCTCGGCGGGTACTTCTTCCTCGGCCTGAAGACCCAGGACTACGCCGAGATGCTCGGCGCCTCCATCCTCGTGATCGCCCTCGCGATCGCGTTCGAGATCGTGTTCGCCGTGCTGCAGCGGGCGGCGGTGCCGAAGGGCACCGCGGACCCGTCGGCCCGACAGCGTCAGGGGTCGCGTGAGCGAGCCCGCAATCCACTCCCGGAAGGAAATCCCTCGTGATCACAGCACCCAAGATCCGCGCCGGTGTCGCCGCCGCGATGGCGGTGGGCGTCGTCGCCGCCCTCGCCGGCTGCGCGTCGAGCGACCCGCTCGACAGCGGCTCCAGCGATTCGTCCGACTCGAAGACCATCGTCGTCGGATCGCAGCAGTACTACTCGAACGAGATCATCGCCGAGCTCTACGCCCAGGTCCTCGAGAAGGACGGCTTCGACGTGAAGCGCAACTTCAACATCGGGCAGCGTGAGGTCTACATCCCGCAGCTCGAGAAGGGCGCCATCGACGTCATGCCCGAGTACAGCGGCAACCTGCTGCAGTACTTCGACAAGGACTCGGACGCGAAGACCGCCGACCAGATCGACGACGGGCTCGACAAGGCCCTGCCGAAGGGCCTCCGGGTCCTCGACGAGGCCGACGCGACCGACCAGGACAGCTACACCGTCACGAAGAAGTTCTCCGAGGACAACGACGTCACGAGCCTCGCCGACCTGAAGAACGTCGACGAGAAGCTCACCGTGGGGGCCAACTCCGAGAACCAGACGCGGCCGTACGGGCCGAAGGGGCTCAAGTCGGTCTACGGCGTCGACGTCGACTTCAAGGCGATCGAGGACGGTGGTGGCGCCCTGACCGTCAAGGCGCTCAAGGACGACACCGTCCAGCTGGCGGACATCTACACGGCCGACCCGAGCATCAAGGCGAACGGCTTCGTCACGCTGAAGGACCCGGAGAACCTGATCCTGCCGCAGAACGTCGTGCCGGTCGTCTCGAAGAAGGTCGACGAGAAGGCTGCGGACGCGATCGACTCGGTCAACGAGAAGCTCACGACCGAGGCTCTGATCGAGCTCAACACCAAGAGCACGGCCGACAAGGAGAAGGCGTCCACCATCGCCGAGGACTGGCTCAAGGCCGAGGGTCTGCTCTAGCACCTGGCGGAAAGTAAAACGACAGGCGTCGGGTATCTACCCGGCGCCTGTCGTCGTTCACGGAGTGGCCAGCGCGAACATCGGTTCCGCACGGTTGTGCCGTGCAGAGGCTGTGCACGTTTGTGCACAGGGCGGTTCTACAAGTTGTCGAACTGGGGCGCGGCGCGATAGCGTTTGTGGTGTCCCAAGGGCTGTGACACCTGATGTATCCGTTCCACAGGAAGCAACTGACGTGCACGAACAGCGCGCGGCCACCCGTCTCGGAATCGCCGCATGAACGACCTCCTCGATCCGCTCCTCCTGTCGCGGTGGCAGTTCGGTCTGACGACCATCTACCACTTCCTCTTCGTCCCGCTGACGATCGGCATGGCAGCCGTGGTGGCCGTGTTCCAGACCGCCTGGTACCGGACCGGCCGCGCGCACTACCTGCAGCTGACGCGGTTCTTCGGGCGGATCTTCCTGATCAACTTCGCGATGGGTGTCGTGACGGGCATCGTGCAGGAGTTCCAGTTCGGCATGAACTGGTCGAACTACTCGCGCTTCGTCGGTGACGTCTTCGGCGCACCGCTCGCGCTCGAGGGGATCCTGGCGTTCTTCTTCGAGGCGGCGTTCATCGGCATCTGGATCTTCGGCTGGGACCGCCTGCCCAAGGGCCTGCACCTGGCGAGCATCTGGTGCGTCAGCGCCGGCACGATCATGTCCGCGTACTTCATCATCGCCGCGAACGCGTTCATGCAGCACCCGGTCGGCTTCGCGATGAACGAGGCCAAGGGTCGTGCGGAGCTCACCGACATCTGGGCGGTGCTCGGCAACAAGGTCGCCCTGGCCGCGTTCCCGCACACGCTCTTCGCCTGCTTCATGGTCGCCGCGGCGGTCATCATCTCGGTCGCGGCCTACCACCTGGCCCGCAACCAGAACCTCGAGACGATGATGCCGGCGCTCAAGTTCGGCATGTGGACGATGCTCGCGGCCGGCGCGCTGACCGTCCTGACCGGCGACCAGCTCGGACTGACGATGGTCGACACGCAGCCGATGAAGATGGCGGCGGCCGAGGCGCTGTACAACACCGCGACCGGTAAGGACGCCTCGTTCTCGATCTTCACGCTCGGTACCCCCGACGGTGTGCACGAGCTGTTCTCGATCCGGGTGCCGTACCTGCTGTCGTTCCTGTCGACGCACACGTTCAACGGCACGGTCGAGGGCATCAACGACCTGCAGGCGCAGTACACGCAGGTGTACGGCCCCGGCGACTACAAGCCGATCATCTGGGTCACCTACTGGTCGTTCCGCTGGATGATCGCCCTCGGCGTCGGCGCGGTCATGGTCTCGCTGGTCGGGCTGTGGCTGACCCGCAAGGGCCGGTTCCCGACGCAGCGCTGGGTGTGGCGCATCGCCACCTGGACCGTGCCGCTGCCGATGGCCGCGATGATCGTCGGCTGGGTCTTCACCGAGATGGGCCGCCAGCCGTGGCTCGTGTTCGGGCTGCTCCAGACGAAGGACGGTGTGTCGCCGAACGTGACCGGGCTCGAGGTCCTCATCTCGCTGCTGGTCTTCACCCTGATCTACGGCTCGCTGGCCGTCGTCGAGTTCAAGCTCATCAAGAAGGTCGCGCAAGAGGGGCCCGCCGACCCGGACGAGGTCGACGAGGAGACCGGCGAGGTCAAGCACGAAGTGACGGTCTACTAGAAATGGACGCTGCCTGATGGATCTCCCCGTTCTCTGGTTCGCGATCGTCGGCGTCTTCTTCGTCGGCTACTTCGTCCTCGACGGATTCGACTTCGGTGTCGGTATGTCCCTGCCGTTCCTCGGCAAGGACGACACCGACCGTCGGGTCCTGATCAACACCATCGGCCCGGTCTGGGACCTCAACGAGACCTGGGTCATCGTCGCCGGGGCCTGCCTGTTCGCGGCGTTCCCGGAGTGGTACGCCACGATGTTCTCCGGGTTCTACCTGGCGCTGCTGCTCATCCTCGCTGCACTCATCGTCCGAGGGGTGTCATTCGAGTACCGGCACCAGAACAAGCACCTCGAGTGGAAGCGCCGCTTCGACCTGATGATCATCGTCGGCAGTGCCGTGCCGTCGTTCCTGTGGGGCGTCGCGTTCGGCAACGTCGTCCGTGGCATCCCGATGGACGCCGGGCACAACTACACCGGCACGATCTTCGACCTGCTCAACCCGTTCGCGCTGCTGACCGGTGCCGCGACGCTGCTGGTGTTCTTCACCCACGGGGTCGTCTTCGTCGCGCTGAAGACCGAGGGCGAGATCCGCGTCCGCGCCAAGCGGCTGGCGACCCGGGCCGGCATCGTCACGATCGTCGTCGGAGCCGCGTTCCTGGTGTCGATGGCCTTCGTCCGGGCCACCCCGGCCTCGCTGGTGCTCTCCGTGGTCGCCGCCCTCGCCCTGGTCCTCGCGGTGCTCTGCAACGCCTGGGGCAAGGAGGGGCGCGCCTTCACGCTGATGGCGGTCACCATCGCCGCGATCGTGCTCGCGATGTTCACGGCGATCTTCCCCGACGTCATGCCGGCGTCGAACGACGTCGCCAACAGCCTGAACGTGTACAACGCCTCGTCCGGGGCGTACACGCTGACCGTCATGAGCTGGGTCGCGCTGATCTTCGTGCCCCTGGTCTTCGCGTACCAGGCCTGGACCTACTGGGTGTTCCGCAAGCGCGTCTCCCGCGCCCAGGTCACCGCGGCCGCGCACTAGGCGGACGACGATGAAGCCCCTCGACCCCCGACTCCTGCGGTTGTCCCGGACGGCGCGCGGCTTCATCGTCGCTGCCGCCGGCACCGGCGTCCTCCGCACGCTCGCGACCATCGCGATCGCGTGGGGGATCGCCGCGGCCGTCACCCTCGGGGTCGACGCCGTCGGCGACGGTACGGTCCCGGCGGCGTTCGGGCAGGCGCTCGCACTGCTCGGCGGCGCGTTCGTCCTGCGCGCGGTGGCCGCCTGGGCGACCGACGACCTGGCGGCACGCGCTGCTGCGAAGGTGAAGAGCGAGATGCGCACGACGGTGCTCGCCCGCGCCGCCGAGCGTGGTCCGTCGTGGCTGGCCGGCCGGTCGAGCGCCGGCTTCGCCACCACGCTCGGCCCCGGGCTCGACGCACTCGACGCCTACTTCGGCCGGTACCTGCCGCAGCTCGCGCTCACCGCGATCGCGACGCCGATGCTCCTGGTCGCGATCGGCCTGGGCGACCTGACGAGCGGGCTGATCATCCTGTTCGCCCTGCCGGTGATCCCGGTCTTCATGATCCTGATCGGCCTGGCGACGCAGTCCCTGCAGCGGAAGCAGTCGGACGCCCTCGCGAAGCTCGGTGGCGCCTTCACCGAAGCCGTCGAGGGGCTCGCCACGCTCAAGGTCTTCGGCCGTGCGCGCCGCCAGGTCGGTCGCATCGGGGCGGTCACCGACGAGTACCGCCGCGGCACGATCGGCGTGCTCCGGCTGTCGTTCGTGAGCGGCTTCGCGCTCGAGCTCGCCGCGAGCCTGTCCGTCGCACTGGTCGCCGTCTCGATCGGCATCCGCCTGGTCGACGGCTCGCTCGGCCTCGGCGCCGCGATGTTCGTGCTCGTCCTGGCCCCGGAGGCCTTCGCCCCCATCCGCCAGGTCGGCGCCGACTTCCACGCCGCCCAGGACGGCGTCGAGGCCTCGGCCGCGGTGCTCGACGTGCTGGCCCACGACGAGACCGCATCGCCGTCCGCGACCGGCAGCAGCGGCGGCAGCCGGACCGACACGGACACCGCAGCACCCGCCACCGCCCTGGACGTCCGCGGGCTCACCGTCCGCCGACCCGACGTCGTGATCGGACCGTTCGACCTGCACGCCGAGCCCGGCACCGTCGTCGTGCTCGCCGGCCCGAGCGGCTCCGGCAAGTCGAGCATCATCGCGGCGCTCCGCGGTGTCCTGCCGCACGACGGTGCCGTCACCGTGCCCGGCCCGGCCGGTGCCTCCGTCGCCGAGCGCACCACGTGGGCCGACCAGCGGCCGCGTCTCGTCCGCGGGACGATCGCCGAGAACGTCGCGCTCAGCGCGACCCCCGAGGACGCCGACGTGCGCACCGCCCTGGGCGACGCGGGGCTGGGACTCGACCCGGGCCTCCAGGTCGGTGCCGGTGGCAGCGGACTGTCCGGCGGCCAGGCACAGCGTGTCGCCGTCGCCCGCGCGCTGTACCGCGCGCGCCGCGCAGCCACGCCCCTCGTGCTGCTCGACGAGCCGACGTCCGCGCTGGACGCCGAGGCCGAGGCGCGGGTCGTCGCGGCCGCCCGTGGCCTGGCGGCCGACGGCGCGGTCGTCGTGGTCGCCAGCCACCGACCGGCGGTCGTCGCCGCGGCCGACGTCCGCGTGGACGTCCGCGTCGGCGGTTCCGTGACGGTCCGCAGGGGGGTGCGCGCATGAGCCGGGAGGCCCGTGGCCGCTCCGTCCTGCGGCTCGCGATGCCGCACGGGTCCGGTTGGGCGAAGGCGGTCGCCGCCGGGTCGCTCAGCGCGGTCTGTGGCGTCGCGCTCCTCGCCGCGAGCGGCTACCTGATCACCCGTGCCGCCGAGCACCCGCCGATCCTGTACCTGACGCTCGTGATGGTCGGCGTGCGCGCCTTCGCTCTCGGGCGGGCCGTGCTGCGGTACGTCGACCGGCTCGCCGGGCACGATGCGTCCTTCCGGCAACTGGCCGTGGTGCGGACGGAGATGTACCGGCGGCTGGCGTCGATCGCGCCCGCCGGACTCGGGCGGACCGGACGCGGCGACCTCATGACGCGCCTGGTCACCGACACCGATCGGCTGCAGGACCTGCCGATCCGCGTCGTCGGCCCGCTCGTCTCCGCCGGGGTCGTCGCGGTGCTGTCGGTCATCGCCGTGGCGCTCGTGTCGGTGCCGGCGGCGATCGTGCTCCTCCTCGCGCTGGCGGTCGCGGCCCTGGTCGGCACCGTCGTCACCCGGTCGATCGCCGAGCGCTCCGACCGCGAGACCGCCGCAGACCGGGGTCGCGTCGCGGACCTCGTGCTCGACACCGTCCGGACGCTCGACGTCTTCGCCGCCTACGGCACCCTCGACGAGCGGCTCGCGCACATCGCCCGGCTCGACGCCGGCGTCACCCGGGCCGTCCGTCGCCGTGGCTCGGTCGAGTCGCTCGTCGGTGCCCTGGTCGGCCTGGTCGGTGGCGGTGCGGTGATCGGGATCCTCGCCGTCGGTGCCCCCGCCGTGGTGTCCGGTGCGCTCGACGGTCCGCTCTGGGCGCTGGCGGTCTTCGTGCCGCTGGCGCTCTTCGAGGTCGTCGGGACCGTCCCGCTCGCCGTCCTGACGCTCCGCCGCGTGCGTGCCGCGGCGGAACGGGTCGAGCAGGTCGTGCCCGCCGAGGTGCCCGTCGGCATCGTCCCAGAGCCCGACGAGGACGCCGACCCAGCGTCGCTGGTGGTCGAGGGTGCGGTCACACTCGCCGTCCACGACCTGACGATCCGCTGGCCGGGGGCGGCCGAGCCCGCGGTCGACGGGGTCTCGTTCACGCTCGCGCCCGGCGAGGTCGTCGTGCTCCAGGGGCCGAGCGGTGCCGGCAAGTCGACCCTGGTCGACGCGCTCGTCCGGTTCGTGGAGCACGAGGGCTCCTACACGCTCGACGGCGTCGAGGCGAAGGCGATGCACCCGGACGCGGTGCGGGCGCGGGTCGGCCTGATCGAACAGGACCCGTTCGTGTTCGACCAGTCGGTGCGGCAGAACCTGCTCTTCGCCCGCGAGACCGCGACCGACGCCGAACTGCTCGCCGTGCTCGACCGGGTCGGCCTGGGGGACTGGGTCGTCCGACGGGGCGGGCTGGACGCCTCGGTCGGGGAACGCGGCGTGCTCGTGTCCGGCGGCCAGGCGCACCGGCTCGCGCTCGCCCGCGCACTGCTGCACGCGTTCCCGGTGCTGGTGCTCGACGAACCGACCGCCGACGTCGACCCGGACCTCGGTGACGCCGTGCTGCGTGACCTCGTCACCACGGCCCGCGCAGCGGGTCGGACGGTCGTCATCGTGTCGCACGTCCCGGTGGCGCCGGACCTGGTCGACCGCACCCTGCGGATGCGGGACGGACGCCTGCTCGCAGGGTGAGCCGACAGGCGGACGCGGGACGGGCCTCCCGGCTTGTATCGTTGACGACCGTGACCACCGAGCAGCACGCCGAGGACCCGAACGCCTACGACTTCCGTCGTATCCAGGAGAAGTGGCAGCCCCGCTGGGAAGAGCTCGGGCTCTTCACCACCGACCTCGACGACACCCGTCCGCGCAAGTACATCCTCGAGATGTTCCCGTACCCGTCCGGCGACCTGCACATGGGACACGCCGAGAACTGGGCGCTCGGGGACTTCGTCGCGCGCTACTGGCGTCAGCAGGGCTTCAACGTGCTGCACCCGATCGGCTGGGACTCCTTCGGGCTGCCGGCCGAGAACGCGGCGATCAAGCGCGGGGTGGACCCGAAGGACTGGACCTACGCGAACATCGAGCAGCAGAAGGCGTCCTTCAAGCGCTACGCGCCGTCGTTCGACTGGACCACCGAGATCCACACCTCGGACCCCGAGTACTACAAGTGGAACCAGTGGCTCTTCCTGAAGATGTACGAGAAGGGCCTGGCGTACCGCAAGGACAGCTGGGTGAACTGGGACCCGGTGGACCAGACCGTGCTCGCCAACGAGCAGGTCCTGCCCGACGGCACCTCGGACCGCTCCGGCGCCGTCGTCGTGAAGAAGAAGCTCACGCAGTGGTACTTCAAGATCACCGAGTACGCCGACCGGCTGCTCGACGACCTGAACCAGCTCGAGGGGCGGTGGCCGGCGAAGGTCATCGCGCAGCAGCGCAACTGGATCGGCCGCTCGGTCGGTGCCGACGTCGACTTCGTGATCGAGGGCCGCGACGAGCCGGTCACGGTCTTCACCACCCGTCCGGACACGATCCACGGGGCGACGTTCCTGGTCGTCGCGCCGGACTCCGACCTGGCGGCTGAGCTCGTTTCGTCTGCTCCGGACGACGTCCGTGCTGCGTTCGATTCGTACCTGGTCGCCACCCAGAAGACCTCGGAGATCGACCGGCAGAACGCCGATCGCCCGAAGACCGGCGTGCCGCTCGGCCGGTCCGCGATCCACCCGCTCACGGGGGAACGCCTGCCGATCTGGGCCGCCGACTACGTGCTCGCCGACTACGGCCACGGCGCCGTGATGGCCGTGCCGGCGCACGACCAGCGCGACCTCGACTTCGCGCGTGCGTTCGACCTGCCCGTCAAGGTGGTCGTCGACACGAACGCCGCCGTCACCGGGGCGATCCCCGTCATCCCCGAGGGCGCGACGCTCGACGACTTCGACGTGCCGACCCTCGACCCGGTCGCCACCGGCGAAGCGCTGACGGGCCAGGGCCGGATGATCAACTCCGGGCCGCTCGACGGCATGTCGAAGCAGCACGCCATCACCGCGGCGATCGCGCTGCTCGAGGAACGCGGTACCGGCCGTGCCGCCAAGACCTACCGCCTGCGCGACTGGCTCATCTCGCGCCAGCGCTTCTGGGGCACCCCGATCCCGATCATCCACGGTGCCGACGGCACCGAGCACCCGGTGCCCGAGGACCAGCTGCCGATCGTGCTGCCGGACACCGAGGGGCTCGACCTCAAGCCGAAGGGCACGTCCCCGCTCGGTGGCGCGACCGACTGGGTGAACGTCCCGAACCCCGTCGACGGCACCCCGGCGCTCCGCGACACCGACACGATGGACACCTTCGTCGACTCGTCGTGGTACTTCCTGCGGTTCCTGTCGGCGAACGACGACACCCAGGCGTTCGACCCGGCAGCCGCGCGCCGCTGGGCTCCCGTCGACCAGTACATCGGCGGCATCGAGCACGCGATCCTGCACCTGCTGTACGCCCGCTTCGTCACCAAGGTGCTGTTCGACCTCGGGTACCTCGACTTCACCGAGCCGTTCTCGGCGCTGCTCAACCAGGGCATGGTGCTGTCCGGTGGCTCGAAGATGTCGAAGTCGAAGGGCGGCGTCTCGCTCGGCGACGAGCTCGACGCGAACGGCGTCGACGCCATCCGCCTGGTGATGGGCTTCGCCGGCCCGCCCGAGGACGACATCAACTGGGAGGACGTCTCACCGTCCGCCTCGGCTCGGTTCCTGGCGCGGGCGTACCGCCTGGCGCTCGACGTCACGTCCGCACGGGACGCCGTGTGGGCCGACGGCGACCGGGCACTCCGCCAGGTCACGCACCGGTTCCTCGCCGACGCCCCCGGGATGATGGAGTCGTTCAAGTTCAACGTCGTGATCGCGCGACTGATGGACCTGGTCAACGTCACCCGCAAGGCGATCGACAGCGGGCCCGGCGCCGGTGACCCCGCCGTGCGCGAGGCCGTCGAGACCATCGCGCTCGGCCTGAGCGTCTTCGCGCCGTACACCGGCGAGGAGATGTGGGAGAAGCTGGGCTACGAGGCCACCGTCGCCACGTACGGCTGGCGGAAGGCCGACCCGACGCTGCTCGTGCAGGAGACCCTGACGGCCGTCGTGCAGGTCAACGGCAAGGTGCGTGATTCGTTCGAGGTGTCGAAGTCGATCGAGCCGGACGAGCTCGAGCAGCTCGCGCGGTCGTCGGCCAACGTGCAGCGGTACATCGGTGACCGCGAGATCGTGAAGGTGATCGTCCGGGCGCCGAAGCTCGTGAACATCGCCATCAAGGGGTAGCGACCGTCCCTGGCGTCGTCCCTCCACAGCAGGGGCGTTCGCGGCACCCGTCCACGGGTGTGACCTCCGGAGCCCGGCCGATCGGCCGGGCTCCGTAGCGTTCCGCACATGTCGTCCCCGTCGTCTCCCGGACCCTGGTGGTCCCGTCTCGCGTTGTCCCCACGGGCCGCCGTGGTGCTGGCGGCGGTCGTGGTGGTGGTCGCCGTCGTGGTGGTCCTCGTCGGGGCGCTCGTGTCGGGTGGTGGCGAGGGCGCCGGGGGCACGGGTGGCATCGTCGTGCGTGGCGCGCCGACGGCCGGTGCGGGTGGGGCGTCGGGCGCGCCGTCGCCGTCGCCGTCGGCCCCTGCTGGTGCCGGTGCCGGTGTCGGGGCTTCGTCTGCTCCGGGTGTCGGCGCGGACACGGGTGCCGGGCGGGTCGTGGTGCACGTGCTCGGGGCGGTGCGGCGGAGCGGTGTGGTCGAGTTGCCGACATCGAGCCGGGTCGGGGACGCGCTCGAACGTGCCGGTGGCGCCACCGACGACGCCGACCTCGACCGCCTGAACCTGGCCCGGGTGCTGACGGACGGCGAGCGGTTGTACGTGCCGCGCCTCGGGCAACAGGAGGTGCCCGAGGCGCTCGGGCTGATGGCAGACGGTGCTGCCGCCGGGCCGACTGCCGCTGCCGGGGCAGGGGGCAGCGGTGGCACTGCGGGCACCGGGGCCGAGGGGTCCACCGTCGTCGACCTGAACACCGCCGACCAAACCGCGCTCGAGACCCTGCCCGGGATCGGACCCGGGCTGGCCGGGCGGATCATCGCCTGGCGTGACGAGCACGGCCGGTTCACCGCGGTCGAGGACCTGCTCGACGTCAGCGGCATCGGCGACGTGCGGTTCGCCGAGCTCCGCGGTCGCGTGCGGGTCTGAGGGGCGACGGTGCAGCTCGCACCGAGTGCGATCGACCTGCGGGTCGCGGTGCCGGTGGCGGTCGCCTGGATCGCGACCGCCCTGCTCGTCGGCGTGCCCGACGTGGCACCCGTGGTCGGTGGGGCCACAGCGCTCCTGACCGGCGTCAGCGGCAGCGTGCTCCGGTGGCGTCGGGGCGCCGGGGTCGTGCCGGTCGTCGCCGGACTGCTGCTCGTCGCGGGGTCCCTGACGACACTGCTCGCGGTGTCGGTCCTCGTGGGGGAGTCCCGGCGGGCCCCGGAACCGCTGCGTGCGCTCGTCGCCGGTCCGGGGGCGGGGCACGTCGACGTCGAGGCGGTGCTGACCCGCGACCTCTTGCCGGGGGACCGCTCCGTCACCGCGAAGCTGGTGCGCGCGGACGATCTCGACGGGCTCCGGGTGCCGGTCCGGCTCGTCCCCGACCAGCACGGCGACGCACCGGGCGCCGTGCTGGCGGCTGGTGCCCGGGTCACCGTGACCGCCGCCGTGCAGCCGGACGAACCCGGTTCCGCAACCGCGTTCGTGGCGTTCCTGCGCGGGACGCCGTCGTCGGTGCCGCCCGACGGGCTGCTCGGCGCCACCGACACCGCGCGGCAGGCGTTCGTCCGGGCCACGGCCGACCTGCCGCAGCCCGGAGCGGCGCTGCTGCGCGGACTCGCGATCGGGGACCGCTCCGGCCTCGATCCGACGACCGAGGCGGCGATGGAGACCTCGGCGCTGACGCACCTGACGGCGGTGTCCGGTGACACAATACGAAAGGGGGGTGCGTAGTGTTCACCGGGCATCTACGGGCTCACGCGGGCGCGCGCGAGCAAGCGGCGCGCTGGCACGTGACGGGGCTCTCGCTCACAGTCACCGGCTCCCTCCGATCGTCGCCAGTTTGCCAGGCGCCGGTCCTGTCCCTAGCTGCGTGGCAAGCGGGAGTTCCAGCCGCAACTCCGTACAGTCGAGGATTGATCGGGCACGGCCCCGCAGGACGGACAGGTGTCCCTGCGGACGTCACGGAACGCCCGCACAGACTTGGGGGATGCGATGCGGTTCTCGGAACACTTCGGTATCGAGCGTGACGAAGCCGATGACTGGTTCGATCCACACATGACGATCGACACTCGCCTCTTCGTGGACCCGCTGCTGCTGCTAGAAGCCGGCGAAGAATGGGCGGAGGCGCACGCAGAGCTGATCGCTCACTTCGTTCACTGCTACGAGCTTGTCGCCAAAGCTTCGGGACCAAGCTCCGTCTCGGCGCAGGCTGCGCGGCGGCTTCTGACGTTCCCCGAGCCATACGAGGTGGGCCTGGGCTACACCGAATCGGGGACTCGCGGTTCTGGCGCAGGAGACAAGTTCGCGGGTCGAATGGTCGACGGCATCGCTGTCGCGATCGCCGCTGGACTCGTCACTCCTGAGCACATCGAAGAGATCGGTATCCTCAACGAAGGACTGGGTGCAGACCGCATCTCGGACGCTGCCGTCAACGTCTTGAAGGCCCGATTCATCTCCTACACCCAAGCTGTCGCTCGCAGACACGACCTGCCTCTTGTCGGTCACAAGGTCCGACACGCGCGAGTCTCGGTCGAACATGCACGTTGGGTTGACGAGGTCGTCGAGCTCCCGTCCAATCCGGCAACGGGACGTCCGATCATCCTTCTCCCCGAACGAATCCTCGGAGAGATACCGACCTTGAACGCGGAAGACTGGTTCGACTCGCACTTCAACGAGGACATTCGGCTCTCGCTGAACCTTCCCGTTGGACAGGCTGTCTCGAAGTCCAGCATCGTCGAATTCGCGCGCCGTCACCCCGATCGGGTCCGCGACTGGGCGCGGGAACAGACCTCCCGACCGGACCTCAGCGGCTACGATTTCGGCGCTGATCGACTTGGCGTTGTGCAGTGGGACCGCGACCCGGCTGCCTTCGCAGTCGAAAACGCGCTCCCCTTCCGCAGCGTGGCGTCCTCTGAGGAGCTTCTCGATCTCATCGCGGAGGTCATTGAGCGGTTCCGGCACTTCGTCGAGCAGCAACGCGGTTGGTCCTTACTGTGGAACGACGACGGATCCGAGAAGCCCGAGCAAGCCGTGCAACTCAGCTTCCTGGGGATGGCTCAGCAGTACCTCAGACAGTTCGACGTCGAACTCGACCGCGAGGTCGAGCTCGGGCGCGGTCCAGTCGACTTCAAAGCATCCTCCGGCACGACCATTCGTGTCCTCATCGAGATCAAAAAGCTGCACAATGGCAAGTTTTGGAACGGGCTCGAAGACCAACTGATCAGCTACCTGAGGTCGGACGGATCGGGCCATGGTTGGTTCCTGGCTGTGCAGTATCGCAACAACCGGGCAGCGGTCAACCGGCTGCGCGAGCTGCCGAAGCGTGTGAAGGCTGCCGCGCTCGCTCACGGCGCCGCGTTGCGATACGCCTCTGTCGATGCGCGTCGACCCTTATCCGCGTCGAAGATCGACTCCGGTGCCGCTCCTACAAGCCTCTAGCGCTCCCGCGACGGGCGACAAGCGACCTGGCGCACGCCGAAGTCGACCACCAGGCGCTGGCCAGGCGG
Organism: Curtobacterium sp. MCPF17_003; assembly: GCF_003224385.1. NCBI lineage: Bacteria > Bacillati > Actinomycetota > Actinomycetes > Micrococcales > Microbacteriaceae > Curtobacterium > Curtobacterium sp. MCPF17_003. The sequence goes on from NZ_QKLC01000006.1 coordinate 86,368, forward strand.
GACAGGTCATATTCGTAGCGGCATCACCCCTTCAGCAAGCCGGAACGCGCACGAGCTGACGGGAGTTGCGGTCGTAGACGTAATCGACGATCTCGCCCGACATGATCATGGCGACGGCTCGATTGATGACATGGCGGGGTACGACGAACCACTCGGACGGGTCGTAGTCGCGCCCCTTCCGATCGACTTGAGTGAGATCGAGGCGAACGTCGGCGAACACCCGGTGCAGCAGAGCCTCCAATGCCGACGCCTTGACGTTGTACACCCTGTAATCGGCCACGATCCTAACTGGAGCCATCAGGTAGGTGGGCGATGTCGATGCGCCCTTCACGCGCTGCTCGACGCTCGTGGTCGAGAAGCCGATCTTGTGCAAGTCCTCGATGTTCGCGATTAGTGGATCGGCGCTCATCGACTGCAGCACGTAGATGTGCCCGCTCTCGATGTCCGCATCGAGGATGGCGCTGGCGTCGTGCCCCGTGCGGGCGAGCACCTGACCCTGGGCCTCGTACATGCGCGTCTGGAGACTCTTGTCGTACATCGCCGATTCAGTGCCATTCTCGAACACCAGGCGCAGACGCTGCTTTTTGCGCGATTCGCCGCCGATCACCAAATCGACCTTTTCGCCGACCTCGGCGACGAAGCACATGACGCCGTTGAGGACGAAGAACACGCCCTCGCGGATCAGGTCCATGCCCGTGAACGGCTTCAGAGTGAAGGTGCCATCGCGCAGCTCAGCGTGCTTGGCCTTGAACAGCGGCTCGAACTGCTCGAAGTCCTTCGCCTTCACGCGCTGGGCTACGGACTCGGCCGACTCAGGACGCTTGATCACCAGCAAGTCGGACACGTCGAGGATCCCGGAGCCATCGCCCAGCAGCTCGTCGAGGTCATCGCTTTCCAGCAGGTCGTCGATGGAGGCCGGCGCTTCGGCAGCTTCGAGGAGGCCGAACTCATCGAGGTGCTTGACCGCCTCTGCCTTCGCCTCGTCGGCCAGGAACCCGTCCAGGCGCGCGCCGAGCTTGCGCTCGGCGATCTCGCGCGTCTGCGAGCTGGGAAGCCGCTTCTCGGTCCGCCGGAACTCGACGATCTCGAGGAAGGCCCGCTCGAGGCGGTCCGATGAGGTGATCTTCTTCGGCTTCTCGGGAGCGATCAGCAGCTCGTCGTCGAGGATGTCGTCGAGGCTCAGCGGTGCTGATGTCTCACTGGTCTCGTTCTCGCTCATTCGACCACCGTCTCCGTCGCGGCCTTCTCGGCTTCGCGCTGCTGCTTCAGCTTCTGCAGGAACAACAGCGCCGCGGCCATGCGCTTCTCCGCCGGGTCGTCTGACCGCGGATCGGGGCGCCTGCCATGCACCTGCACCCAGGTCTTGATCTTTGGGTACACCGCCAGCGCTTCCTCCTCCGAGAACTCGATCTTCGTCGACGTGATCGTGTCCTGGATCAGTCGGAGCACTGAGGGCGTGACCGATTTCGACAGCACCTCGAAAGCCCGCTGGAACGGGTTCACCGAGTCGATGAGGTTGATGTTCAGCTCGTCGATGTTGACGAACTTCTCGGCCATCTTGATGAAGCGCTTGTCGCCGACCTCGCGGACCTCGCCGTTCTTGATGACCGAGTCCACGACGACCTGCTGGCGTACCTCTTCGATCTGCTCCTCGGTCAGATCCGGGTACTTCTCACGGATAATCTTCGGGATCAGCACCTTGTTCGTCGTCTCGGCGTCGACGGAGCCCGCGGCGGCCCGTGCGAAGGTGTCGTCCTGCAGGATCGTCGCTTTTAGGTCGTTCAGGTCCGTCGCGACGATCTGCTTCACACGGTCGCTCGAGGGCTCCTTAAAGCCCTTAATCTTCAGCTCGCCCTTCTTCGCAGGCTCGTCGTCGTCGGACTTCTTCGTCTTGAAGTTGAAGTTCGGTGCGAGCACCTGCTCCATGAGCAGCGACGCCGTGATCGCCTTCAGCATGTTGTTCACCGACACCTTCACCTCGCCCTGCGATGCGTCCGGCTCGGCGATGAGGTTCGTGAACTGCGCGTGTGACTTGCCGGGGCTGTCTCGGGTCACGCGACCGATGATCTGGATCACCTCGGTGAGGGAAGCCCGGTAGCCGACGGTCAGGGCGTGCTCGGCGAAGGGCCAGTCGAACCCCTCCTTGGCCATGCCGAGGGCGATGATGATGTCTACCCCGTCGCGTTCCTTCGACCCGGTGTGGGACAGGTAGTGCAGTGTGTCGCCGCGCTTCTTCTGATCGGTGTCGTCGACTAGGTCCGCCACCCGTACGATTTCACCGGTGTCCTCGCGGCGCACGCTGATGATGCCTGTGTCGGGATCGGTCGACTCGACGTGACCAATCGCGTCGATGATCCGGCCGACCTCTTCAATCTTGTCCTTCGTGGACTCGCCGGAGTTCACGCTCGGGATGTGAACAATCGTCTTCTTATCCAGGTCGAGCACCTGGTCAATCGCGTCCGTGTACCGGCCCTGGTAGAAGTGGTGCCCGATGCCGAGCGAGTGCAAGAACTCGTACCCGTTGAGCTGGTCGTAATAGTTGAAGGTCACCGGGGTGAACTTCGCTTCATCCTCGGGTGACAGCACCGGCACCGAATCGCCGCGGAAGTACGAACCGGTCATAGCCACGATGTGCACGTCCGAACCGTTCATCACGTCTCGAAGTAACGCACCCAGCCGCGACGTTTCCGTGTCCGCCGACACATGGTGGAACTCGTCGATGGCCAGTACCGTACCGTTGAACGACTCCGGGGCTAGCTTCTCGAAGGCGAAGCGAAGCGTCGCGTGGGTGCACACGAGCACCGCGTCTGGGCCCTCGAGGAAGTCGATAAATGCGTCGACCTTCCCCACCGACGAGCCGGCGTCGCACAGGTTGTGTTCGTCCTTGACCTCCCAGTCAGCCCAAAAGCCGTGCTTCGTGAGAGCAGTCGACTCAAACGAGGCACCGATCGAGCGCTCCGGCACCGCCACGATGACCTTCTTGCGGCCCTGGTTGTAGAGCTTGTCCAGCGCCACGAACATCAATGCGCGGGACTTGCCCGACGCGGGCGGGGCTTTGACCAGCAGGTGCTGCGCGTCGCGCTGCTCGAAGACGCGTTGCTGCATCTCCCGCATCCCTAGCGGGTCAGTGTTCACCGACGCCTTGGTCTGCGCGTACGTCACGTCGACTATGTTCACGGGCTGGTTGATCGTGGTCATTCCGCGGTCCTCCGGGTCTTCTGAGCCGGGGCCTTCGCGGCTTCCTCGGCAGTCATACGCTCGTACAGCGCGAACAGGTCAGACAGGCGCTGTTCGTCCGTCTCGTACCGCTTCTGCGAGTAGATCGAGTCGACCAGTAAATCGATCGCCGCGTGCGCCTCTCGAAGGTCGGGCGGCATCCCTTCCGGATCGTAAAGCTCCGCCAGCGTCTGTTCACAGTGGTACTCGCGCACATCGAGCACGCGAAGCGCCGCGGCCGTGAGCGACTCCTTGAGAGCGGCTGACAGCGGCGGGACGGGGAAGTTGTTGTAGACGATGGTATTCGAGTATTGGTAATTAATTCGCATTCGGCCTGACACGGCGTTTACCCAGGACATATGCATCTGCGACGTCAATATTGCGAATAACCATGGTTCCGCTCTGTAGATCGCGAAGCCCTTGTTGGAGATCACCGTATCAGGATCTAGGTAGCCCATAGGGATGTACTTGCGCAGGCCTGAAGAGATGCTGGGCACCATGATTGACTCAGTCGCTTCATATCTAATCTCACCGAAGCGGTGCGGCAAGGATGCGAGCTTTCGTGTTGCCTCACGCCCACTCTCCTTGCGGTTCTGCCTTACCCGCTCGACACGATCAGCGATCCACGGCACGGCGCATGCGGACTCTACCGCTGAGTCGTCGATCCAAAGCGCGAACCGATCCTCGCCAGCAATAAACTCACTTGCGCCGAGGAAACGCTTGAGATAGGCGGCCGCTTCCGGGTTTTCTTCTAGCAGCCGATCGCGCTCGACATCGCTGAGTACAAGTCCACCGCCGTCGTTGGGCATACTGCCGAACGACATCGCAGGCAATGCCGAAAGCGGATTTCTCCTGGCCGTGACGAACACGTTGGAGCCGTCCGCGAGGTACCCATTTATGTTGGCGGTTGCAATTCGCAGACCTTTGTCATAAATGTACTTAGTGTCATTGCTAGCACGTCGCAGACCAATCACCGCAACTGTGACGTCAGCATTGTTCTTGGCGTTGTTGTCCCATTGAAAACCGGGATAGGCAAAACCTATCTCCAAGTTCATTGCAAAGATCGTTGGGAACATCAGACCAACGTGTTCACCTTGGGTCACTGTTTTGGTCGTAACAAATGCAAGTTGGGCACGCGTTCCTTGGATGTAGTCGGCGCCCTTGATGAACCATAGTGCTATATAATTGAGGTTCCTGGAGTGCGGGCGTTCGCCAAAGACGTAGGCATAGTCTGCCTTCTGTTCGGACGTCTGTCGCTTGGAACCGTAGTACGGCGGATTGCTAATTAGATAGATTTCGGAATCGCCGTCGTTCGAGCATACTTCGTTCCAGTCGACGCGGGCGGCGTTGCCCGCCCGAATCTGACCGGACTCCTTGAGGGGGATCAGCGGAATCGAGACGCCAAATTTGTCGCGGAACTCGCTGTTCATCTGGTGCTTGGCAATCCACAGCGATAGCACTGCAACTTCAGTCGCGAAGTCGTCCAGCTCTATGCCGTAGAAGTTCTCGATACTAATTTTGGATTCGGCCCAGAGTACTTGGTGCATCGGACTAAGGTCGGCGAGTCGTTCGAGAATTGCGTGCTCAAGCTTGCGGAGTTCCTTGTATGCGATGACGAGGAAGTTGCCGGATCCGCAGGCCGGATCGAATACCTTTATCGAGGCAACCCTGTCGAGCAGACGAACGAGACGCCGCTCGCTTTTGTAAGCTGAGTCGAGCTCCGCTTTGAGAGCGTCGAGGAATAGTGGCTCAATTGTTTTCAAGATGTTCGGCACCGACGTGTAGTGCTGCCCCAGGTCGCTACGTTTACCCGGCGTTACGATCGCCTGGAACATCGAGCCGAAGATGTCGGGATTGATGTCGCGCCAGATGAGTGTTCCGGATGCGATCAATTCGTCGCGAGCACGCTTAGTGAAGCGAGGCACCACCTGATCATCCTTCACGGTGAACAGCCGGCCGTTCACGTACGGGAACTCGACGAGGTGGTTCGGTTTGTCCGCGGGATCCGCGGTGTCCAGCGCTGCGAACAGATCGGTCATGAACTCGGCGAGATCTGAGCCGTCGGGCTGCGTCTGAGATCCAACCGCGTTTGTGAACTGATTCTCGCTGAAGATTCCGGTGTCTTCGGCGAAAAAGCAAAACAGCAGCCGGGTGAAGAAGACGTTGAGTGAGTGACGTCCGCGCTCGTCGTCGAAGATCCCTGGGTTCGCGTGCAGCAACTCGTCGAAAAGCTTGCCCATGCGCTCGGCCGCCTTGACGTCGGCGTGAGACTCCGCAACGTACTGTGCTTTTTCCATGCCGGCCCAAGGCAAGAAGAAGGTAAAGTGCTGGTCAATCTCCCGAATCGGGAAGCCAATCGTTTCGTTCGTCTTGATGTCGTGGGCGACGATGTCGATGTAGTCGGTTGCGATGACAAATCGGGTGCTGTAGCGGACGACGGCGGGGGATGTCTTCCTCTCCTCCACGATGTGCAGCGGGTCGCCGTCGGTTTCGCTGAAGTAGACGACGCTCTTTTGTGCTACTTCAGTCTCGGGATCGACGGCCACGTTCAGTGAGCCGTTGCGCAGTCTTGTAACGTTGCCCTGCGGCTTCCCGAAGGCCATTAGCAGATCGAAGATGAACTCCCGGTCGTACGTCTCTCGGCTCGCGAGAGGTGCAACACGCTCCTCGATCGCCTTCAGGCTGAGTCTCGCCATGTCTGTGTCCTAGTCTTGCGCTAGCTGGGAAAAACTGCGTAGCCGGTGGTTCGTGCTGATGGTTCCCCTCGGACGAGGGCTCGCCCGTAGCAAGCAGCCTATTTGACTTGTGTGGCGTCCTGCGATCTGCGAGTGGAGCGCCGTGCGCCTGTGTTCGTAGTAGACGGCACGGCGCCGCGACGACTCGGCAAGTAGCGTTGATGCCGATCCGCTCGCGCTGCGCATCCCGGGACCGGCGCGCGTTGAGATAGGACAAGGGATGGCCAAACCGAAGTTCGTGCAGCGGTTCCCCGCTCACGAGGACCCTGCGCTGAGCGCGCACACTCACCAGACCGGGCCTGGCTCTGGCAGCCTCAACTGGACGTGGGCGATGCGATACGTGTTCAGTGCCCTCGCGGACCCGGAACGCGCCCGTTTTCCAGAGCGGCCCGCCGCTGGCGTCGATCGAACGTCATCGCCGTCGCTCGGGTACTGGACCGCTCTGCAGGGATACATGACCTACGTGCTTGGGTGGCGCCGGCACGTTCTCGGTCTTCAGTGGTGGATGGCTGAGGGTCGCGAGCACGCTGAGCACCCGAGACTTGATCTGCTCCGATCCGTCTGGGATCACGACGGCGCTATCGAGAGCTATCTGGCTTGGTCGATGGCCGCACCTGGAGGGCAAAACCCCACATCGATCTACCCGAAGCAGGATGCTGCCTCGTCAGTGCCGCCTGACTCGCGATGGAGCCGTTGGTTGACGGACAACAAGCACCTATTGCTGAGATCATGGGGGCCATTCGGCCTTCACCTCGAGATGGGTGACCACCTGAAGGAAATTGAGCAAGATCCTGTCGGTGCGTATCGATGGTATGCGGAAGCCGAGGCAGAGTGGGCAGTCCTCGAGGTCGAGTCGTTCGGCACCGCGTTCCGCGTCCTTCGAGAGGGACTGGGGCTGCCTGCTCGTTACCGGCCGACGTGGCGCGTTCGCGTATTTGCTCACGACGTCGGCTACCTCGGTGAGTATCGACGGTCGTGGGAGAGCGGGCTCTGGTTCTCTGGCCCTCATCGGTACAACGCCCGCGGCATCTGAGGGGAAGGACGGCGCTAGGTCCCTGCCGTGCGAGACGATGATGCAGCATCGGCTTCCTTGGCCTAGTCTGCGAAAGTGAACCCCGCCACCTTCTTACGGCATACGTCGGCCAGAGGAACGACTGTTGCTGGCAGCGGTTCCGCGAGGACGCTCTGATGCCTCGGCCGCCGAACGGCTGCACGACACTGATGCGCAACTTGCTGGATCGCCTTCGGGCAGTGCGTCAGCGAAGGCGCGGGAGGCAGGAGCGCAGCAGGCTATCTCACGCGGTCTTCTGGCCGCTTCGGGTTCTTGTCGACACGTTCTGGGCGATCATCGATGCGGTGTTGATGGTTGTCCTGCTGCTAGTAGTCGTCGTGATGGTGCCAATCTGGCTCATCGGATCGTTCCTTAGCTAGCTCGAGAACGACGGTCCTGTGAGAGTGGGCGCCACCTCGATCGCTTCAGCGACTGGGCAGGGTTACTGACTCCTTAAGGTGCCTGGCTGGTCCCAGATCGAGGCGTATTCCGTCTCGACCGCGTGCCAGAGTTCAGCACGCGCGCTGTCGTAGTCGGCAAAGCGAAGGTGATCGGGGGCAAGCACGACGAACTCGTGGGGGATGACCCGGCCGGCGCGGTCCTTCCGCTGCTCCGGATCAGGGAACCGCACCGCGAGCGTCGCGGCCCGCTGGGTAAACGCAAGAGGAGCTCCATCCAAACCGACGAACGCGTCCTCGTACACCTCGAGCGGATTCTCTAGGCCGCCAGTGCGAAGGAACCGGAACCCCCAGGTTCTCCCTCGGGTGGCCCAGATGAGATTCACTTCGGACTCTCGATGAGGACGTCGTTCTCTACAGCACGGTTGAGATCGAGGCGGAAGCCGAGCAGCACGGCGGTGAGGAAGTCGTGGCGGTCTGCTGCCTTGTCGTACGCATCCTGCAGCTTCTCCGTGCCGTGCTCGATGAGCGGGTCGACGACGAACGGCACGAGGGCGGGGAGCAGCTTGAGCTTGCCCGGAAGCTTTCCGGCGAACGCGCTGAGGAACGAGATCGCGGTTCCGGCGTTTTTCATGAGTTCGGTTGCGACCTTCCCGCCGTGGCGGACCGCTTTCGCCCAGCGCAGCTGCCGCGAGAGCGGCAGCATCGCGGCGATCGGCAGCATCAGCGGCACCCCGATCTGCTCGCCGAAGTCGATCCGGCCCGGTTCGAACTTCGCTGAGGAAAGCAGGACGAAGTCCTCACCCAACGAGAACGCCTCCGGCTCCTCAGCGAACGCCGCAAGCTCCTCCCGCAAGAGCGTCATCTCCTGCCCAACCTTCTCCACCAGCAGGTCCCTGAACGCTGTCGCATTCAGCGCCGGCAAGAGGTCCGCCTTCGACAGTCCGAGGATCCAGACCCTGGGGAACCGGACAAGTCGATGCCCAACTGGCAGGAGCTCGTTGCGGACCCTGGACACGTGGGCGATGTAGTTGGTCAGCAGGGCTTTGAGATACCGCTCTTCCTCACCAGTGTTGTCAACGAGTCGTTGCCCGTCCACGAGCAGCACTGCCACATCGGACGTGACCAGCCCTCTGAACGTCTCCGCACGTCGGTCAAGTTCTTCCTCGGTTGACGGTTCTTCCTCAAACCACTCGCCGGGGTAGTCGTGCCACACCAGCCGCAGTTCCTCGGCTGCTGCCTTCTTGCCCTTGGACACAGGGTTGGGGCGCTGCTTGACTGAGAACACGTACTTCGTGGCCGAAAACCGGTTCGTGGCCGGGGTCGCGCCAGAGTTCTTCATGCCGAGGTAGTTTTGATGCAGCCGCAGGCCCTGCGCGGCCGTGTCCGCGGTGATCTTGTACAGACTCTTCTTGATGAAGGCTGGTTCTTGTGCGGCGCCGTAGAACGACGAGAGCAACACGGTCTTCCCGCTGCCGGACTCGCCGAACACCGCGATCTGCTGTTCCCGAGCAACCTTCAATGGCTTCATGCTGCCAACCTAGAGGACCGCGGGAGAGGCTGCCGGTTGCGATCACCTTGGCTCGACTCGTCCAGGTCGTCGCCGGGGTGAAGGCCGGCGTCAGGTCAGTGCACCGGCTACGTCCAGAAGCTTCAGCGTCGCGAGGACTGCGTCATCCCGGTACTGCTTTGACTGCGCGACCGTACGAACCGTCTTGACCACCTCGGTCGCGCCAACCACCGTTATTGGCCCTGCGCCGACCACTTGCGTGGCGCACCACTGTCGAACTTCCGCCTCGTTCGTGCCACCCGCAAACCGGCCGACGTACAGCCGTAGCTCGACCTGGTCGACTGCAAAGCCGAACCGCTCGGCGGCGCCCTGAACCACCGCGTCTCGTACCACGCTGTCATTGATCAGTGCGTACAGCGCGTTGAATCGTTGTTCGGCGGTTTCCCCGCGAACGTGGGACGCGACCACGCCGCGGGACCCGAAGAAGGACTTCACCGTGACCAGCACGAGCCGGTCGGCACGGGCGCCCACGAGATCAACCTCGAAGCCATGGGTCTGCCACTCCTCGTACGCGGCCTTCCGAGTGCGACGTCTGACTGGGAACTTCAGCGCGCTCGAGACCACCAGGCCTTCCGTCTCCATCGCTAGCGCCACGAACTGCTCAAACGCTTCCATGGGGGAGAGGCTAGTGCGCGTCCTGCGCTCGACCCTACGTTACGGCTTGGTCTTCAGAACCTCGTTTGCTAGTCCGAATAGGTCCGGGTAAATGGTAGAGCTCGAGAACCCAAATCGGCGCTCAAGGTGATCCCGGATGGTCTTCTTCGCTTCCGCGGCGATCCGGAGCGTGAACGTAGGATGACTCTCGGAGGATGCTTGCCGAGCTCCGGCGACTCGCATCCCGAGGCCAGGTTCGAGAGGCTGCATCCGGGACAAGTAGTGAGTTCAACGACACGATTGTGTGCGAGCTCGAAGGCGGGCTCGTGGTACCTGACGACGGTGGCGGTCGCGAGGGACTACCGGGTCCGGCGATCTCTGCGAGAATCGCGTCATGACGGATCCTCGGCAGTCGGGTCGGCGCATCGGGTGGCATCTGCACCCGTGGCGCTTGGACACCTACCGCTACTGGACCGGTCAGCGGTGGCTTCAAGACGGAGAGGCTGCGCCTGAGGCTCGCCCGGTCGTGAAGCGGAAGCAGCTGCTGCCATGGGGGAGCGCGATCTTGCTGCCCGTGCTGACCCTCGCCGTACTCGGCGGTATCATCGGCGCGGTCAAGATCGGCACGGCCATCGGGCCGACCGCCAAGTGCACGATGGCGATGGAGCAGGCCGAGCAGCAGGCTTCCGACGCGGACTACAACGCTGACTTCTACGTCGAGCGGAGCCTCGACATGTGCCGGGACGCCGATGACTGGAACAAGGCGTTCGCGAAGCACCCGAGTGTGCTCGGCATGACGCGAGCCACCGGCGAAGAGGACCTCGAGATCGTCTGCGGCGTGTTCCCGGACACGGCGGTCTGCGAGTCCCGTCCGTGACGAGGAGTCAGGGAGTGTCGTGACGTCGCCCGCAGTCGCTGACGGCCACCCGCAGCTCGGCTCCGTGCACAAGAACGGCGACCGTCGCTTCGGGATGACGGGGCTCCTGGCGAGCGTCTACGCGGGTCGCGGGACGCCGCGGGCGTCGAACCTCTACCGCTCGAGCGTGACCGAGCACATGCGCGAGGTGCGCGTCGGCGACGAGCTCCGTGTCAAGTGGGACGGTGCTCACTGGTGGGCATCGTCGGTCGCAGGCACGGTGGGGCGGCTCACCTGGTCGAAGAACCTCCGCGAGGAGACCGCGTACGCACGCGACAGCGCGAGTCCGTTCGACTTCGACGACGGGACGCTGCACGTGCAGAGTGTCACCATCAGCGCTGCCGGCGAGGTCGTCAACTGCGGCGGGTTCGTGGTGCCAGACAACTACGTGCCGTCGGACCGGCCGATGACACCGATGCCTGACCCGGCGGAGCGCGAGCTGACCGTGACGGTGAGCTTGCCGTCGCCGGTGCCGGGGGAGCCCCCAGTGCCGGAAGCGAGCACCGAGACCGGGACGCGACCGGGCTGGCTTCGACGGCTGCTCGGGCGAGAAGGCGAGGGAGAGCAACGATGACGACGTACACACCACGAGAGCTGGCAGCCCAGCTCGGCTACACGAACGAGTCCCGGCCGGGGAAGGTGGTGCGGGACTACCTGCGCTCGATGTACCCAGGGCACGTGGACTACGAGCGCTGGGAGCTCGACGAGGCCCAGGCTGGCGATGTGCGAGCGAACGTGCCTCGCGCGTCGTGATGGAGTCGCACCCGAAACCGTATCCGTGGGTCGTACTACGCGCCGACGGGGCCGCTACGGTCGAGAAAAGTCAGACCACGATCGGAGATTGATGTCTCGCCCTCTTGCAGCGGATCGACCTCTCGCCGCGTTCCGTTGCGGTGGGTGCGGAGTCGCGTATCCAACGCACCTTCGCAACCGGAAGTACTGCTCTGACGAGTGTCGCCTCCTGTACATGGCTGCTCGCACCGGTCGCTGCGACGGATGTGATGGCGCGTTGCCGTTGAGTCATGACGAGCGATTCCTCGCGCATGTCACTGGCGAGTGGGAAGAGATCTCCGCTGGCTTCGCGCGCGATCATGAAGACTGCCGACGGAAAATCATCGACCACTCCGGAAGACCGGTTGGATGCGGGTGCTCGAGGTGCAAGCAAGCTCGAGGAGACGCTCCCCCGCGGCTCCGGCTCGCGCCTCAGGCGCGATCGAGGGACGTGACACCGCAGTTCCAAAGGAACCGTCCGATCGTCCTGGAGCGCGACGGCTGGGTGTGCCAGATCTGCGAGATTCCGATCGACCGTGAGGCGCTACCGTTCGACGATCGTGCACCGGCTGTCGATCACATCGTTCGCGTAACCGAGGGTGGCGGCGACGAACTCGACAACCTTCGTGCGACGCACCGATGGTGCAACCTCAGACGCGAGCACTTCCTCTTCGGCGGGGACACTTTCGTTGCAGAGGCCGCGCGAGCGCGCTTTGCATGAAGATCAGCGAGGACCGCGCAGCGGACTTCGCACGCTGATGTCGCGTCCTCGGATCCAACGACCGGCTTCCTTCCGGGGCCAACGCCACCAGCGGGAGATCTCCCAGCGCTCGTAGGCACCGTTTTGCTTCACCTCGACGCGAGCGGCCGCGGCAAAGGAGCCGTATCGGCGCGGGACGACCCACTCGACGCCGATCCACACCGAAGGCAGCAGGTCGCGAGGAACGCGGAGCTCGAGCGTCTCAGGATCTGAGCGGGCGTCGAGCACCGGGGGTATGCCGGGGATGGCAAAGGCGCCCAGGATGGAGGTGACGCCTTGCACTCCGGCCCACCACGGAGCTTCCCACCAGTTCATGCCGCGACGCTACACAGGATCCGAGACCGCTCGGAGGAGGTCAGCTGTCCGGTTGGTCGACAAACGTCGCGGCCTTGGTCAGCGTCGCGATGAAGTGCTCCTTCGCGCCGGCTTGCGCGAACGACTGACCGGCTGGGTGCACGGTGCGCAGCACTCGGTAGCGATCGCCGATCGCGAGGTCGAGGTAGGTGTCCTAGCCAGCCTGAGCCTTCTGGCCCGACAGGACGATGGCGCGGAGGTCAGGCAGGAGCCCGAGGAGCCCCCGCAGTTCGACGGCGCCCTGAGCGAGGTCCACGGGCGTCGGCTTCACGGACGCGCGTCCGAGGACCCAGGGCACGATGTTCCATGCGAGGACTCCGCGGTGGAGGCCAACCTCGTCGCGCGTGCGCCAGAGGTTCTGCGCCGTCGGGTCGTCGTTGTCGACCGAGATGAACCCGGAGCCGCCCCACTCCGGGACGCTCTTCGGGCCCGGCGCCTCGAGCAGCAGCAGGACCTGCGACCGGACGCCTGTCTCAGCGGGGTCGAAGTGCGGCACGACGATCTCCGGCTGACGCGCACGCCGCCGATCCTCGACGTCGCGAGCCCAAGCCTCGAGAGGGAGGGTGTCCTCGGCGGTGCCAAGCAGCTGACGCCGCTCGGCAACGCGTGCCGGATCGCGGAAGCCGCGAGGAGTGCTGAGGAGCATGGGCCGAGCGTAGCGATTCGGCGAGGCTGGCCATGCCGCTAAGGCGCCAGCGCTAGTCGAACAAACGTTCGATTGAGTGCGATGATGGCCCCATGGGCAAGAACGCGAGGCACGGCACCGACGTCAGCCGTGCCGCGATCAACGAGTTCCTGACCAGGCCTCGGCCGGTCACGCTCACCAAGGACGAGCTCGCGGACGATCCCGTCTGCGAGGTCACGGACGGTGAGCCCGTCGACGTCTGGTTGCGCTTTCCGGAGCAGTCGGTGCAAGAGCGCGCGGTGGTCGTCGCCTACACGGATCGAGCTCGCCAGGTCGAGGTCACCAGGCGCGACGGCTCGTCGTACCGGGTGTGGGTCTGGGCCGGGGCGGTGACCGTCGCCGGTCGGGAGCGCTGACCGGCATGCCGGCGGGGGAGATCTGGAAGCCGCCTCGGTCGGGGACAGCAGAGGAAGTTCTCGTCGGAAGCGACGCCCTCTCCCTCTCAGCGGAGGCAGCCGGCTCCGACTGGCGCAAGCTCGAAGAACCGCTGCCGGTGTGGGTCTGGCTGCAGTTCCGGACGTTCGAGCGCCGTGTGGCCGGCGAGGCCGTCGCCATGACTCAGGACGCCGTCGAGGTCCGGTGGGACTGGCGAGGTCATCCTCAGCGCCCCGTCGTCTGGCGGGCCGCGGTGAAGCACCGAGCGGCGCCGCCTCAACGCTGAGAGGCGCCGCTGGGGCCGCCGGCGATTAGTGCGCGGCGTTGTAGGCGTCGCGGACAGCCTGGGCGATGCGACCGCGGGACGAGACCTCGTGCCCGTTCTTCGACGCCCATTCGCGGATCTTCGCAAGCTCGTCGGGGTCGGTGCGTCCGGGCTTCGTAGCAGTGCCGGCGCCTCTCACCGTGCGGCTGCCGCTGGTCTTCCGAGCGGCTGCGATGAAGTCGGAGATCTTCTCGCGGAATGCGTCGACGTTGTCGTCGGAGAGGTCGATCTCGTACGCCTGGCCGTCGAACCCGAACTGCACGGTGCGACCTTCGCCGTCGTTGATGGTCTCACCGGAGATGTCGTCGATCAGGGTGGTGGTAACGCGTTGTGCCATTTGAGGTCTCTCCTATTCGGCGCGGGATGCGCGCCAACTCTTGCAGATGATGGATGAATCGCGCCACGACGTTCGACGGCGTGGGGCGAAAGTGTTTGCGGCTACGTCAGTTGCGCACTCGGCGCAAGCCGTAGATCCCGACCGCACCATTCGATGGTGTCCAATGCGGCTAGATGTTGATTTTTCGAGAACCTAGGTCTTGGACGAGGGGAGATGAACCGCAGGTACAGCTTCCTCGTGAGATCTCCACGCGCGGGTATGCGCGCACACGCACATGAAGGAGTTTTACTTCGAACGCGGTACGTGCGGCACGTGCGGTCGCTCGCCGACACGGTAGCCGCGTCGTTCGTCACGCTGGTGAGCAAGTGGGCACCGAGATCACCCGCGAAAAGCTCGAATGGTCCGTCCGGCTCGAGAGCGGCCTGGTCATGAGAGTCATGAACGTAATAGACGACCGACTCGATGTGCTTCACGCGCTCGTGACCGCGGGAAGTCGGTGTGCTCGCTGACGCGCATCTGCGTGAGCTGCCACTGCTCGGTCTTCCCGTGTGCGTCGTTCGTGTGGATCATCCCGCCGCCGCGGAGCGTGTACAGGTACCGAAGCGCTCCCCAGCCGGATGCCTGGCTGACGTGCGATGCCACGAGGGTTGCACCCCGACGGTCTCGGCCCCTCACGGCATCGTCAGCCACTTAGTGACGGTGCCCGGCGGCACCCGCGGCGTGCTGCTCACCCACATCTTTCGAGACCGCGACAAGCAGATCTTCGTCCGCTGGGACGGCTTCGGCGACGGCCACGCGATTGCAGCCGTTCTGTCTCCGCACTTCTAGGTGGGCTCTCCCCAGGCGGCCGAGCCGCCGCGACGACCGGCAGCTTCCCGGAATCGGGCGGCAGAAGACCTTCGGGCGGCCGTGCGCAACGCGTCCACGCGCACGGCGTCCTCCACCCCGTCGTCGCCGCGGCCTGGTCGCCGAACTTCACCGGCCGGTGGCCGAGCGCGCACGGTCACACAGATCGTCCGCGAGGAACCGTACGGCCCGTCGCAGCCGCAGCCGCAGACGCCGGAGCGCCCGCTCCGTCCGGGCGAGACGCGGCGTGTCGAGATCATCCGCGAAGAGCCGATGTAGCTTCCGGGCTACTCCAGGCCGGTCGGAGTGGAGTAGATCTCGGGCTCAGGGTGCGGCAGTCCCTTCCTGTTGCGGTGTAGGAATGCTCCCTGCTCGGCATCCGACCGAAGCACCCATCCGCCTCGCGAGTGACTGCCGCACTCGCACCTCCAGTGAAAGTGCTCGAGCTTCGAGGCGTCGTAGCCGCTCTCGGCGCCATTGCCGTCGGTCCGCACCGCGTTCGCGAGTCCGCGGAGGAAGTCCCAGACCATCAGGACACCCGTGGCGTGCTCTTGCCGCCGAGCTCCTCGCGCGCGATGCCCGTCCTGAGGACTTCCTCGTCCCACTGCTCGACGAGCTCCATCACCGTGTTCTGGTGCAGCGGCTCCTTCATCGAGTCGAACTTCGTGTTCTCGTCGACGTGCTCAGCGGCGCCGCTGAACGCGTCGAGATCGAAGTAGTGTGCCCATCGCGTCTCGCGGAGGCTCTCCCAAGCGTCGCTGGCACGCTCCGGCTGCACCGCGGGGTGGCGCTCGATGATCGCGGCCGCCTCGCGGCGGATCCGGGCGGCGAGCACAAGACACGCACCGCACGCCGGCGCGCTCTCGGTTTCTGCTATCGCGGCCGCGTACTGCTCCTCGCTGTCGCCGCGGTGCGACGGGAACGGGCGGCGATCGCAGAGCGACCGTCCGTCAAGCATCCAGATGTGGACGGTCTTGGTCTCGGGCATACTTCCACCGTAGGCGAGACGAGCGACCCTCAAGCCGCAGCATCGCCCTACTGTGCGTCGCAATGCTCCCGGTGACGGAACTCGTCGATGATGCCGGGCAGCTCGCCCGAAGTCGACAGCACGCGGTGCGCTTGCCCCGGGGCCGCCGACGCGATCACCTCGCAGTGCTCGAGGCGCGCGAGGAGCTGATCGGCCACCGTTGGCGCGACCTGCAGGTGTCGGACGAGCGACGCGCGCGTCGCGACCCGCGTCGTCACCACGTGCCGAGCGGCCTCAATGATGAGCGCAGTGTCGACGCTGACGTTCCGCGGCTGGTCGCCGCGCTCGAACTCGATGGCGCGACTCGTCCGCCCCCAGAGGCCGCGCCAGTTGATCTTCCCCACGTGGTTAGCGTACGGAGCACCACCCACGTGTCTCGACTCCGCGTTCGAGCGGCACTCGTTCGGGATCGGGCCCTGTGCCGCTCAGATGCAGCGGGCGCTCGTCACCGTTGCCTCGCCGCCTGCACCGACGCTCGGGGTGTAGGCACCGTTCGAGCTCTTCGTGAAGATGTTGAACGGCACCGTCTGGAAGTGCCCCGAGCGCATCGACTTCAGGCGCTCGCGCCCGGTGAGCTTGACGTCG
This sequence comes from Curtobacterium sp. MCPF17_003, assembly GCF_003224385.1. Lineage (NCBI taxonomy): Bacteria > Bacillati > Actinomycetota > Actinomycetes > Micrococcales > Microbacteriaceae > Curtobacterium > Curtobacterium sp. MCPF17_003. Next base: position 102,913 of record NZ_QKLC01000006.1, read on the forward strand.
CCGTACTCGTCCTCCCACTGCCACTCGAAGGCGAAGCCCTTCCTGCACGCAGAGTCATGGCTGACCTCAACGGTCCAGCAGTACGTCTTCGCCGCAGACGAGTCGTTGTCGCAGCCCTCGGTCGGCTTCGTCGCCCATGCGCCGCCGAGGAACTGCTCTGCGTCTGTGCTCATCCCAGCGGGACGTGTGCTGAGCGGCTCGTGCGCCGGCTCCGGAGTAGTCGAGCAGCCTGCGAGGGCGGCTACGCCAAGCGCTGCGAGCAGGACCACGGATGCCTGCCGCGTCCACGGCATCAGCGTCCCCACGAGTTCACGCGCGCAGCGAAGGCTCGAGCCTGTGTCTCGAGCATCGGGGGGAACAGGATGACGACGGTGCCGTCGGTGGTCACGATGGTGAGGTAGCGCTTCGAAGTGTCCTTCGTCGCGCCGGACCCGGCCATGGCGCCGACGACGGCACCCGCTCCTCCAGCGAGGACGCCGCCGACGAGCGCGCCCCCGATCGTGCGGCCGGTCGATGAGCGCTCCGACGATGTGCCGTCGACGGATGCCGTCGCTCCGGCCACCGCCCAGCGCGATGCGCCGTGTACGAGGTTGCGGCCCTCGAAGTAGTAGCCCTGGAAACTGCCCGCCGGCGCGACGAGCCGACGCTGCGGTCGCTCGCGCCGCATCTGTTCCTTCCACTCCTCGCGCCATTGGAGATCTCCGGTCGTGAGGTCGGTGAACGGCACACCTGTCGCCTCCGACAGCGTCGCCGCGAGTTCGTCGCCGCTGCCGTCGGGATTGAATCGGAACGTCAGGCCGTCGGCTTTCGGTTCGGGCGTGAACGACCAGCCCTTCGCGCGGACTCGCAGCTGATTGTCGTCGTATTCGAGCCGCTCGACCCTGGTCAACGGCACTCGGACGCTCCTGGTGAGTTTCGTGGTGCGCACGCCGAAGCTGAAGCGGAACTCGAGGTACTCGTCGGTGAGTGTCGCGGTGCCGTCTCGGCCCTTGATGTCCATGGAGTCATCGTCTCGTTGTGAGGCGAGACCGTCCAGCCCCCGAAGATGGCTCGGTCGTCGCTATATTCGCTCGAGCGCCCCCAGTCATCGTCTGCAGTCGCTGCGCCGACTCGACCCGCGCCTGCGCGCGCCATCGATCGCGACACGGATGACCCCCACCTGGCTATGTCGAAGCGCTTTGGTCAACCACGCCTCGGGGGCAGGAGGTACCGCTCGACGGGCTCGTGGATGACCGCGAGGACCAGGCGTTGCGCGCCGAGCTGCTGCCCCGCCCAGACGAGTGACCAGCCATGACGTCGCGAAGATCCGATCGCTCGCCGGAATCGCGTCCTCGGACCTTTCCGACACCAGCGACTCCTCCGGAGCGTCATGGCGGCGCTCCGCGGCCAGCTCAACGACGGTGGGGACTACAGCTGACGGCGGCGGTTATCCGCCCCATACGATGAGACCCGCGCAGCGGGGATCTTCGTCTTCCAACCCCACGATGGGGACCTGACGATGTCACAGGTTCCGGCTACGGTCAGCTTCTGTGGAGCAGTCCTTTGCCTTCGACCACGCGGCGCTGCTCGCGACGTTCCAGACCGACGGGGACCCCAGATTCCTGTGGGGTCTCGACCGGAGCACCGGGGGCCTGTTCTAACTCGAGGAGAACCAGGCCACCGAGCAGCGCGACCACGTCGTCGCGAACGTCACCTGCCCGGTGCCCGGCTGCGACGCGCAGCTCACGACCGTCCACAGCACCATCAAGCGCGACCACCTGCGCCATCGCTCGTCCTCCGGCGGCCATGGGCCCGAGTCGCTTTTTCACTCGCAGGGGTGCGCCCTGATCGAATCGTGGCTCGTCCGTCGCTACCCGAACTGCCACGTCAAGCGCGAGCAGTACACCAGCTCGGACGGTGAGAGCCGGGCCGACCTGCTCATCACTCATCCGTCAGGTGAGCGCGTTGCGTTCGAGGTGCAGTACTCGCCACTCACCTCCGACGCGTGGTCCGACAGACACGAGCGCTACAGTGCCCGAGGCGTTCGCGATGTGTGGTTCTTCGGCCACACCAGGAAGCAGCTCAAGCTCGACGCCGATCTGAGGTTGAAGTCGAATCCGGCCCTCGATGCTGTGGTCGCCACCGGTGTCCCGCTGCTGTTCATCAATCCCGACATCGCGCAGCTCGCCATCGCTGTTCAACAGCACCATCCGCTGTCGGCCGAGACTGGGGAGCCTCTCCACGAGCACCCGGTCAATGTCCTCGGCCGAGGCACGGGATCGTCGCTCGAAGTTCAGCCGCTCGGTGACTTCTGGATCGGGACCCCGGCCCTCACCTCCGACCGCATCGACTTGCTCATCCGCTCCGAGGCCAGCCTTGCGACCTACAACGAGGAGCAGCAACGGCTCTTCGAGCTCAAGCTGGCCCAGGCAGCCGAGCGCGAGCGCATCGCTCGTGCCGAGCGCGCCGCGGAGGACGAGCGCGCGAAGCGCCGGCGGGTCCTGATGGCCGACGGCATCCGCCGCGCGCTCGACGGTCCTGAGCCCTGGGGAACCGAGCACCCGGCGGTGCGGCTCCTGCACCCCTACCTCAACGGACATCGCGACCGGAACCTCGGCTGGGAGAACTACGTCCCGGAACGGTGGAAGTGCCTGGCGTTCTTCCACCACCTCGCCTCGAACGAGGGCGTTCTGTTCGGGCCGCCGCAGGTCTCCTCGACACTGCGCAAGCACGGTGTTCCCCTCCAGAAGGGCATCTTCAAGGTCATCGCGCTCTGGCTGCACCAGCTCGTCGAGGACGGGTTCCTCTTCGAGGAGCAAGGCGAGGACGGCCACTCGGTCTACAAGCCCACCTACCGCGGCACCTGGTGGTGACCGAACGCTCACCCCTCAGTACGGTGGGCGCGTGAGCTCCGACGCAACAGACCGATCAGCCCTCGTCCGCACCGTGCACGACGCGTGGGACCGACGACTGCGCCTGGTGCACATCACCATCGCGGATGAGGACGGCGACGGCTACCCGTCCTTCGACGTCGACCGGTGGGTGATCGAGGTGCGCGTGCCGCTCACGGATGACGAGGCTGAGGCTGCCCCTGTCGCGCGGGTCACGGCGTTCACCGTGCGCGCGCCCGACGAGGTCGAGGAGATCGTCGAGGCGCTGCAGACCTCCGACGCTCAGGGCGCCTACCTGTCCGTCGTGACGGGCACCGACCCGAACGGCGGGCCGTTCGTCAGCCTCTTCGCCGGCGCCGCCGAAGTCCTCGAACGCGATGACCTCCTGATCATCGATCGCATCGAGGTCGGGCACGGCTTCGAGGATCTGCCGCACCTGGCCCCGGCGATCGTCACCGCCGTGCAGAACGGGCCCGCTGGTCGCACGGCAGCGTTCGTGCTCGCCGACCCCGCGCACTGGAACATCGCGCTGTCCGACGACGACCTCGGCGCAATCAACCTCGCACCGTGGGCCGACACCGGCGTGCTCGTCGGCGTCAACGCGGATCCGCATGAGGCGCACGAGCGTGCCGCCGACCTGATCGCTGCGCGCACCGCCGAGGACGCGCCCTCGCCCGGAACCCGCCACGGCGAGATGTGGGTCAGCGAGATACTCGACCGCGCAGCTGAAGAGCCGGCCCTCGCGGTGCCGTTCGCGCTGCCGCCGGCGCTCCCGGCGCACATCTCGGCTGGCGCGCCGGCCGGCCTCCTCCACGTCGACGCCGACCCAGACACCGGCACGCTCACCATCCAGACCGACGAGGGCGAGTTCGAGGTCGTCGGCCTCCCCGGCAACGCGCCCCAGCTCGTCGGCGCCGCCGTCGGCACCGCGATCCAGACGCAGGCCTGGCTCCGCGCCGTGCACGAGCGCTGGTGGACGTACCAGCCGGCGCTCCACGACCGTGTGCACGAGGTCGACGACCGGTTCCTCGACGGAACGCTCGAGCTCGCGACCGACGACAGCGAGCCGCACCTGCACATGTCGAACCTCGAGGTGCGCCGGTCAGCGTGGCCGCTGCCCGGTGAGCTGACCGTCGAGCCGGTACGCGAGGACGCTGAGCCGCTGGTGCTCGCCGTGCGCCTCGACGAGGACGGGATCCTGGAGAACGTCGGCGCGATCATCGTGCACGAAAACGGGCAGGTCGAGGCGTTCCTACACGACGAGTGGCAACCGTGGCTGCAGGACCATGAGCGCGCTGTGCAGCACCTGCTGAGCCTGGGCGTCGAGGAGTTCATCGTGGGTGTGCTCCACGACGAGCTCGATGCCGGTGTGACCGGCGTGATCCTGACCGGCGACGTCGACGGCCACTGATTCAGACGCACGCCCGAAGACGACGGGGACCCCGCGGTCGCAGGCGGTCGGGGTTCCTCGTTGCGGTCAGGGCTTACTTCGACGGCGACATCGTCTGTAGCCGTTGCGCGTCCACGACTCGGGTGCGAGCGTCCTCGTCGATCGAGACACGAACGACCTCGACGGCGCTGTCACGCAGCGCCTCGGTCAGCCATGCCTTCGGTTGGAGCAGGTACTGCTCGACGTCCTCGTCGATCACGGCGATGACGAGCCGCGCCGAGCCGAGCTTCTGCCCTGCCCAGGCCAGCTTGAACGCGTCGGTCGCGAGCTTTTTCGGCTGACCGCCTCGCAGCACGCCGGTGTGCGCGTACGCCTCCACCAGCACCGTCCGGTCCTTGGAGGCGCCATCGATCTCGACCCGCACGCCGCTCTCGAATGTGATGCGTGCTGGCGCGAGCGGGACGTCGACGTACGCAGCGACCGCCGCGATGATCAGGGCTCGGCATCGCGCTGAGCCAGCGAGTCGGAGGCGTGCGGTGTGGTCATTGTCGAAGCGTAACCGCGACGTGCTCGGCGGTTGACCGTACACGGGTGGCAGGTTCACGCGCTTCGGCTACGTGAAGAACACCAGCGTGCCGACGCCGATCCAGGCGAAAAAGACGCTGACCAGCGCTGCGAGGCTCGCGAAACTGGCCGAAGCTGGCTGCTGGGCTGCGACGTGTCCTGGCTGCGGACGCGAACCGAGCAGGACGCTGCCGCAATGGAGGGCCGGCTTCGCAGTGCGTTCCGACCTCCGTTGAATCGGGTGTAATCCTCCGGTCCATTGAGTATCGACGAGGCCACGCACATTCTCGCTCCGATTATCAAAGCTACCGGCGAACTCGGCGGCTACGGCCACGACCTGGTGAAGGTCCAAACTCCTCGAGAAAGAGCCTCGAGACCACGGCCTCCCCGCCACCGCCTGGCTGCAGCTCCTTAACCAGTACGGCACCGCGGACTTGGCGCTGCAGAGGGTGCAATACGCACAAGCATGGCAGGACACCAACGTCGAAGTCAGCCGGCAAACGTTCGCGCTCCTCATCCCCGCCGTCATGGTCGCGCTCGAAGAACTCGGCATCCACTAACCACTAACGACCAACGCCCCGCCGCCGAACCGGCTGCGGGGCGTCCTGCGTTCCGTGGTCATCAGGCGGTGACGTGCACGTGGGCGTCCAGCGGGGCGGCGAGCACGGCCGCCAGGGTCTCCAACGGGCTCCCGCTGGCGGAGTGATGGCGAACGCCCTTGAGGATCGTCAGCCGACGCGCAACCTCGGTCGGCAGGTACGAGGAGACGGCGTTCCACACATTGACCGTGCTCCCACCGAGGAGGATGATTGTGACCTGCTCGGGGCTGTTCACGAGCCGCAGCTCCTCCTCCAGCGGCTCGACCACGTGCTTGTGCACGTCGACGTCGCCAGCGGCGATGGCTTTCAGCAGCGGCCCAGAGTCGGTCGTCGGGTAGTCCTTGACGATGTCGGTTAGGTACGCGCCTTCCACGAGCCCGCCAGTCAAGGCGTTCCGCAGGCTGCCGTCCCCGCCGTGGCCCTTAGCGTGGAAGTTCTGGAACTTACCTAGCCCCTCCGGGCCCAACTTCCCAGTGTTCCCACCCATGAAGAACACGTCCGACCGCAGACGCTCCCACGGCTTGTTCTCCATGTAGAAGACGCTGAGGTCGCTCGTCGTCTTCCCCCAGATGCCCCAGCTGGAGTAGTTGCTGACGTCGCTCGCTGCATACGCGCGAAACACCTCCTCGGACACGGCTCCGGTCGCCTTCGTCTCAGCCAGGCGTTCGCCCACCGTCTGCGTCATCGCACTTTCCCCTTCTTCGTTGGCTTTCGCTCATCTTGCCGGATCGCTACCGACAAGGGACGACAGCAGGTTCGTCCAGCGCGGCGAGGAGGTGGCTGACGGTTCCACCTCATCCGGGTTCATCATCGGCAAGAACCTCACCGACGGGTCCGCAGGCTCTCCCTCCGCAACTGAGCCCGCTTTCGCTTCGACGCCGATGCGGACGGCTTCGAGGTTCATCGGCGCACCGGATTGCTACCGCACAACCTCACATCTCATGACTACTGGGCGAACGTCGCCGCCGCCTGTGACGCACGGCAGAGCGTCGAGGTGCTGCAGGAGATCGTCGATACCGAAGCAGAAGGCGACTTCATGCTCGCCATTGCCGAGCACCCGAAAGCAACCCCTGAGATGCTCGACAAGGCCGCTCGCCACAACTCGCGTCAGGTCCGCGAAGCTCCGCTCGGCCGCGAGGACCTGTGGATGGAGACGCTGGGGCGAATGAAGCGCCTGGCCGACGAGAACGCTGCCAAGGAAGGGACCCTGCTGCGGGAAGGAGGTGTCAGCCCGAACGCCCGTCACCGCGAACAGGCGATTGGCGTGTACGAGCAGCACGCCGGACGCATCCGGCAACGGCTTGCCGCGGCATCTCGACGCGACTGGCCGTCGGTCGTCGCCTCTACGCTGACTGGAACCACTGAGCGAGGGGCGACGATGCAGCGCAAACACATGCCCGGTCACACGGTCTACCTGTATGAGGCGAACTTCCGGCGCATGCCGGTCCTCATCCTGGAGCCGCGCACCGAGGTCACCGCGAAGGAGCGATACTCCACGTTCGACGCCCGCGGGCAGCAGCTCGAGGTCGGGTACGTCCGAGGTGATGCTCCGAAGACACCTGGGATGCTCGCCATTCAGTGGACGAAGGCGGACTCCGCCGATGAAGCAGCCCGCCGACTCGAAGAGCTCAAAGACCTCGACCAGTCCCTCATCACCGAGAACCTCGGTAACCGCATCCTTCCCGACGGGGCAGTCGCCATCGTCGTCTGGCCGAAGAACATCGTGTCCACCTGGGCGGAACACATCCGGCCGAAGCCCCCCCGGTACACGCCCGAGGAAGAAGCGGAGAGTCGCGCCGCGTCCGAGCGTCGGACCGCTTGGGAGGAGCACATCCGAAAGACAGTCGAAGCCCGGCTCGCAGCCCTTGGCGCCGCCAAGGCGGATGTGGAGGCTTACATCGACGACTGGGCTGAGGACGCCACCCCGACCGTGGACCTCACGGCGACCATTTCCGGGCCGGACCTCCTCCGTCTACTTGACGTGGAACTCCCCGAAGGCTTCGAGCTTGCGTAGCGGCGCATGCTGACAGGCGGGGACCCGAAAAGACCGCAACCGCACATAGCATCACGGGCGGCCCAACCCCCTCCGACCGTGGGAGACAACGAAGAAGACGCCGAAGCAGACCGAGACTCAGGACGCCCTGTGAGCGTTCGCCGGCGTTGTGGCTCCCGTAGGTCCTGAGGCTGCGGGGCGTCCGCTCGGCATCCAGCCCTCGTCCCTGTCACTGCATCCGCAGCCGCAACCCGCACGAGCAGGGCGCGTGGAGCTCAGCTCCATCCTTGAGCGCATCAAGAGCGTGCTTCCAATCTCGCGTCCAGTCGTCAAACGTGGTGTCCTCCCACCGAGCAGCGGTTGCGAGTCGATCGGCTGCGACGTTTCTGCCTGCCGGCTGGTGTCCCTTGCGCCAGTGAACGACGACCGTCTTGTTCACAGTGACGGCAGCGAGGTCCTCGAAGCATTCGCGGTAGAGCTCGGAGTTCCGCATCGGCTTTGCGAGGACGCCGTTGACTTCCGCGAACGGCGGCATGAGTGCCGCCGCTGTTTCACTATCAGTGGTGACGTGCACGGAGGATCCGTCCGGCACCGCCCGGAGCCCTTCGACGATCGCCCAGAGCTCTGCCTCGTTGTTGTCGATGGCGAACCCCATGCCTCTTCCATGGGCGAAGTTGCCGACGTCATCGACCCATGCCCAGGTGTGGCCACCGCGCCAGTGGCTAGCATCCGTCCAGATCGCTCGAGCCGGCACCGCCTTGTTGTGGATCGGGGTGCCGACGCCTTCACGCCGAACGGCGTTGCAATCACCGGTCATGACCATGCAAGCAGACGCGTTGCATCTCGAATCCCTCGATCCCGATCCCGTCCGCGTAGAGAAACGCGTACTCGTAGGCGCGGACAGGGCCGCCGTGTCCCTCTAGCCATTCGAGCTGGCAGTGGGCGTGCTCATCGGTCTTGGACGCGACGGTTGCAACGATCAGGCCCCGCTCGGCACGCCCGGGAAGGCGCTTGCCGAACCGGCGCTCGAACTCGTCCGAGAGCGAGGTACCGCCCGAGTACGCCGCGTACAGGTTGGCGAGGTCTCGCAAACTTGCTGACTTGCCCCAGGAGGCGTAACCGATTGTCTGCTCCATGATCTTTCGGGTCGCCGACTTGAGCTTGAGTTCGATCACCCAGAGCTGGCCGTCAGAGTCGATTGCGACGAGGTCTACGTCCCCGTGGCCGTGCGTCTTGACGTCCCGGCCGAGAATGATCACGTCGCCAAGGGTCTCGGGATGGGCCTCGATGAAGAGGCGCAGGTCTTCCTCCGAGACCGCCTTGTCGCGCCTGTAGCGGTGAAGCTCGCCGTCGTCGTTCATGAACCAGAGGGCAGGGCGCTCGGTCATCGGTACTGTCCTCCCTCGACGATGTCGAGGACGTTCTGGGCGTCGCCGCCGTCCTCGAGCCACGCCGCCGGAGTCTTCATGCCCTCGTCGATCAGGTTTGCCTGCCTGGTGGCGAAGAAGCGACCGATTGAGAATGGCTGCCACCGCTCGAGCAGAGATGGCAACAGCTCGGGGAGGTGCGGCAGCACGTGCCCGACCGGGCGAGTAGTGAACTGCCACGTCGGGAACCGTGGTTCGCCGCCGATTTCGACCATCAGCAGCTCGCCCCGCTCGGCCGCTCCGAGAATGTCTTCTGGGGCTCGGTGCAGGAACTTCGAGGCGGCGTGAAGCGAGACTGTCTCCCAGGCACTCGCAAGCCAACCGCTCAACTCGACGAGCTGCAGGACGCCCTGGGCTAACTTATCTTCAGCCGCAGCCACCTCCTCGGCTGTCATCACGCCAGCCTCGACGAGGCCCCTGCTGTGCTGAGATTGGACCGCTCGCGGAAGGACGGGCGGCATGCTCTCAATCAGCGTCGCGAGGCCGCGCACGAGGTAGTCCCCCTCTGCGCCGAGAGTCCGGAGCGCAAGCAGTAGCTCGCCTTCTGCCGAGGTCGCGGCAACGGCGCTCTCGTGCCGTAGGGTGGGGGTGTACTGAGGGTCATCTGGGGTGGTCATACCTGGGAGGCTAGATAATCGCGACTGCCTACCCGTAACCACCGAATCCGAAGGCGGCCGATTCTGCTCGTTCGCGAGTGGAATTAGATTTCGTTAAAATTCGGTTTTCGGGCGTGTCGAATCGCGCTCCCGACCCACGGCCTGCACGCGGCCTCGGGGGGAGGACCGGAAGAACACCTCCCGCGGCACGTGGGACTGCGCGGGCAAGGCGAAGGACGCCGGGATCCCGACGCTCGTCGTCTGGGGCGCGATGCTCTTCCCGTTCGGGCACCCGGGCATGGCGATGCTGCAGCGCGACGCCGACCGCAAGGGTGTCCAGCTCGGCGCTCAGGGCCAGCGACTCGCGCTCGAGGCGTGGCTGCCGTTCTGAGCCGGACCAGCGCCGGCCTCGATGGGCACGCCCGCGGCATCGAGATTGCCAGCGCGCGTGATGTCCACGCCCCGACGGTGGTGGCTTCGCCACCTTGCCATCCGGAGCGCGCGAGCTCGTGCACCTCCGCCCCCAGCCCCTCACCGACCCTCCAGAACCGGCCCCGCCGGTAGACTCGACCCGACCGAATGGAGTCCCCATGACCGTCAACCAGCCGCGACCCGCAGGTCGCAGCGGCACCCCGCTGCCCGTCAGCGATGCCGAGGTGCAGTGCCGCATGGACTTCGCCGACGCCGCGCTCGGCGCTGCTGGACATGAGGTCACGGACCAGGACACGCGCGCGCTCGCCCGGCTCGTCGCCGCAGGGGAGATCTCCGCGGACGAGGCCATCGCGCGTCGCAACGCGCTTCGTCGCGGCCACCGCACGAAGTAGGCGTGGCGACGCGATTCCGGTCCTGGGATGACTACTTCATCCCGGGCCACCGACGTCCTGCGCAACAAGTTGGGCGAGACCACGGAGACGGGGCTGCGCGAGGAAGAAGAGGCGCACGCCCTCTTCCGGCTCGCGGAACTGGCGGCACGCCCCGATCGACGGTTCGTTCGACTACGACCACATGAAGGCCATCCGCCGGCACATCTTCCAGGACGTGTACGAGTGGGCAGGACAGGAGCGCGTCGGCCCCGTCGGCCGCATGACGAAGGCCGGCCCGGACGTCGTCAAGTACGCACCCGGTGACCCGAACGCCCCGAAGGTCGCCTACGGCTACTACCCGGCGGACGCAATCGCTGACGCGGCGGCGCTGCAGTACCGACGCCTGGCGCGGAAGCAGTTCCTGACCGGGCTCGGCCGCGACGAGTTCGTCACGGAGTACGCCGAGGCGTGGGCCGAGCTCAACGTCGTGCACAGCTTCCGCGAGGGCAACACCCGGACTCAGTTCGTGTTCTTCTCGCAGCTCGCCGAGCACGCCGGCTACCGCCTCGACACCGAGGCGTTCAAGATCGGGGCACCACTCCGGGACGAGTTCGTCTGGGCCCGCTTCTACAGCCAGGCGACGGGGGACTCGTCGCGTCTGGCTGGCGTGCTCGATCGGGCGCTGGTGTCACCGGCTGCTGAGCCGGTCGCGGTGCCGGCGGTCGGCCTTGCCGAGCGTCGCCGGCGGTTCCCCGAGCTGTTCAACGGGGACACGGCGGTGCACGACTCGGACGAGCTCGAGCGGGAGTAGCGTCGGAGCAACGCAGCATCAGCACCAGAAGGGCCGTCGGCATCCGCCGACGGCCCTTCTTTGTTGTCGCCGACTGCTCCGCCTGTCGACGGACTCACTACTTGTCGCCAACTCCGCTCACGAGTCTCGGCGACGGCGCGCGTGTCACTCGATCAGACCGAACATCTTGTCGCCGTTCCGACGGCGCCACGGCGGTCTCGTTAGCCGATCGTTGACCGGGACGTGCTGGGTGGTGTTGCCCGCACCCGGGGCGTCAGGCGGATGTGGTGATGTGCGCGTTCCGGGTCACGCCGACGAAGGCGAGTTTCTCGGCGTCGGAGCTGCCGGCAGCGGCCGAGTAGACGATGATCCGAAGGTCCGATCCCGGGACGGTGACGACGTCGCAGTCGAGCGTCATGGTCCCGACGTCGGGGTGGGCGATGGTCTTGCGGTCAGTGGTGTGACGCCCGACCGACGCGCGCTTCCAGTGAGCATCGAAGGTGCGGCTGGTGGTGCGCAGCTCGCGGACGAGGTGCCGGAGACTCGCGTCGGCGGGGTATGTGGTGACCGCCGTCCGCAGGTCCGCGACGATCGCTGCTTCGAACTGCTCTGAGCCGTTCTCGGAACGCGACGGCCGTAGTGACCGGCGGGCTTCACCGTCGCCGAAGACTGCTCGTGCGAGGTTGCGCTCGGCGACGGGTATCGCGATCGGGTCACCTTGGAGGGCGGACCAGTGCGGGTTCCACGCAAGGAGGTCCCACTCGGCGGAGAACACCGCGAGGGGTTGACCGTCAAGACGTGCGACGAGGCGTTGCACCCCCGGGGGGATGTGGGTGCTGACCTGGTCGTCGGCGGGTGGGAGGAGCCCTGCGACGCGGTACAGGTGGTCGCGTTCGGTGTTCGTCAGGTGCAGCGCCCGAGCCATCGCGCCGATGACCTGCGCTGACGGGTTCCGTGCGCGGCCCTGTTCCAAGCGCACGACGTAGTCGACGGAGAGGCCTGCGAGACTCGCGAGTTCCTCGCGACGGAGTCCGGTCGCACGCCGGCTCGGGGCAACGGTGATCCCAGCGTCTTGAGGTGCGAGCCGGTCGCGCCAGGCTCGGATCAATCCGCCGAGCGTGTCGCTGCTGAAGTCCATGTCCTCATCCTCGCCCCTCGTGCCGCGATCGGTGGTGGTACCACCGGTCCCACCGACGTGCAGGGCACTGGTCCGTCGCCGTGGTGCTCATCAGAATTGACGACGCACCGCCCGGTGCACCGCACACGAAGGACTCCTGACATGACTGCAACCCATACGCTGGTGATGACGGGCGCGAGTCGCGGCATCGGCCGCCTCGCCGCCGAACGCATCCTCGCCGCCGACCCGCACGTCCACCTGGTGGTGATCGCCCGGGGGGACAGTGGCACTGAACTCGCGGCACAGCTCGGACGTGGCGGACGAACAGTGTCGTCCGTGTCCGCGGACCTCGGATCCCTGGTCAGCGTGCGTCGAGCGGCGGCGGAGATCGCAGAGCAGCTGCGCAGTGGGCAGCTGCCGCCATTGACGGGATTCGTGGGCAACGCCGGCATCCAGTACACGAACGCGCTGACAGCGGGCGCAGACGGGCTCGAGGCGACGTTCACCGTGAACGTGCTCGCCAACCACGTCTTCATTCGTGCTCTCACGGAGCACTTCCAGGCAGGTTCGCGGATCACGATCACCGTCAGCGACACGCACTTCGGTGACTTCAAGCACAACATGGGAATGGTGCCCGGGCCGGTCTGGCAGGACCCGTACGCCCTCGCGAAGCCAGGAGCGTTCCCCAAGCCGTCGACCACCGGCGCCGGCCGCACCGCGTACTCCACCAGCAAGCTCGCCGCGATCTACCTCATCCACGAGTACGCCCGCCGACTCCCCGCGGCCGTGGACGTCGTCGGCTACAACCCCGGGTTCGTGCCCGGAACCGGACTCGCGAGGAATGCGGATGCGCTGTCCCGGTTCATGATGGGGCGCATCATGCCGCTCATGGCCGCCACTCCGATGGCTACCAGCCTGGACGATGCCGGCCGGCACCTCGCTGACGTAGTCCTCGGCAAGACGTCGGCTCCGACGGGAGCCTACGTCGACAAGGGAACGGTGGAGCGTTCCTCCATCGAGTCCTACGACCCCGCACGCGAAGCCGACCTCTGGGCGGCAGTTGAAGACCTGACCACTGCTTGACGCGGTCAGCTACTACGACCCGACGGCGGCTTCTCCGCGCAGTTCTGATCGGTGACCACACCCAAGGGGCGTCTCTTTAGACGATCGGCTACCGGACGGTCGTGGGGACGTCCGGTAGCCGATCGAGGGGGTCAGTCGTCGTGAGCGAGTGAGGAGGACAGCTCCTCGTGTGCGGCGACCTGCTGCAGGAGCAGGTTGGCTTTGTCGACACCGGTCTGCACGGCATCGGCGCCCGCGACCCATCGCAGCGGCGGCTCGTCGGAATCGATCAACGAGACCAGGCCAGCAGCGAGCTTGGTGGGATCACCGCCCTGCTTGCCGTTCATGCTCTTCCACGCCTCGATGGTCGTCGCGGTGCGCTCGGCGTAGTCGTCGATGGACAGCTCCGGCCAGATGGTGGAAGCTCCTTCGACGAGTAGCTCGGTCCGGAAGAAGCCAGGCTCGACGATCATGGTCGAGACACCGTACGGCGCGAGGTCGTACCGGATGGACTCCATCCACCCTTCGAGGGCGAACTTCGACGCGCAGTACGCCGCGACGAACTCCTGACCGACGAGGCCGGCGGTCGAGCTGATCGTGACGACCTGCCCGCTGCGCTGACGACGCATGACGGGCAGGACCGCCCGGGTGACGTTGAGCGGGCCGAAGAAGTTCGTTTCCATCTGCTGCCGCATCTGCTCAGGGCTGATCTCCTCGAAGAACCCTGCGTAGAACAGGCCAGCGTTGTTGACCAGCACGTCGATCCGTCCGAAGCGGGAGACCGCGGCGACCGCGGCGGCCCGCGCCGCGTCTTCGTCGGTGATGTCGAGCGACACTGCCAGCAGGTCCTCCCGCTCGCCGAACACCTCGGTGACCTTCGCAGCGTCACGCGCGGTGGCAACGACGCGGTGGCCGGCGGCGAGGGCGGCCCGGGTCAGGTCGATGCCCATCCCGCGTGCTGCGCCGGTGATGAACCAAACGGTGGAGTCAGTCATGGGTGTGCCTTTCGATCGGGAACACCGCAAGTGAACGACGCCGTCACGGCCGGAAACAGACTCCGTCTACACGGTCACTGACAGGGACCCCCTGCGGGCAAGCCGGTGACGTACCGTCGGGGCGTGGACACTCAGGCGGAGATTCGCGATTTCCTTACATCACGGCGGGCCAGGCTCCTGCCGGAGCAGATTGGCCTGCCGGACTTCGGCGGACGCCGCCGAGTTGCTGGGCTGCGCCGTGAGGAAGTGGCCCTCGTCGCCGGGATCAGCACCGAGTACTACACACGCCTCGAACGGGGCAACGCGACCGGCGTCTCTGACAGCGTCCTCGACGGTGTCGCTCGTGCTCTGCTCCTCGACGACGTGGAAGCGACCCACCTGGCCGACCTCGTTCGAGCCGCCAACGCGCCCACCCACCTTCGGCCGCGGCGCTCTGCGCAGCGATCACAACCGGGCAGCGTGAGTGCGGGGGTGCAGCAGATTGTGGACGCCATGACGGGCATGCCGGTGATCGTGCAGAACACCACGCTCGACGTGGTCGCGTCGAACCCGCTGGGGCGTGCGCTCTACCTCGACCTGTTCGGTACTCCGAGCCGGCCGGTGAACTTCGGCCGGTACATCTTCCTCGACCCTCGCTCGCGCGACTTCTACCGCGACTGGCACAGCGTCGCTGAGCAGAGCGTCGCGGTGCTCCGCACTGAGGCGGCCCGTGCCCCGGCGGACCGTGCACTCGCTGCCCTTGTCGGGGAGCTGTCACTGGCAAGCGAGGCATTCCGCACGCTCTGGGCCAGTCACACCGTGCGGGAGCACCGTGCGGGTGAGAAGCTCGTGCACCACCCGATCGTCGGAGACCTCGACCTGACGTTCGAGTCACTGGACGTCAGCTCTCGAAGCGGGC
Organism: Curtobacterium sp. MCPF17_003; assembly: GCF_003224385.1. Classification (NCBI taxonomy): domain Bacteria; kingdom Bacillati; phylum Actinomycetota; class Actinomycetes; order Micrococcales; family Microbacteriaceae; genus Curtobacterium; species Curtobacterium sp. MCPF17_003. The sequence goes on from NZ_QKLC01000006.1 coordinate 118,017, forward strand.
TCGCCCTGATTACCTACATCGCAGTTCCGGGATCGCCCTCCGACGACAGCCTGCAACTCCTTGCGCACTGGGCTGCGACGAAGGACGCCGCGAGCGTGAAGGAACCCCGAACGACCGAACCATGAGTCGCCCGCACCCGCTCGACGACCTGGCAGAACCTTGCCGCTGATCGTCGTGCCCGTCGAAAGGACCCATCCGTGAAGTACACCCGACTCGGCAACTCCGGACTGAAGGTCAGCAGCATCGCGCTCGGCTGCATGAGCTTCGGCGACCCCGCCAGTGGCCACCTGCAGTGGTCCCTCCCCAAGGACGAGGCGCTGCCCTACTTCCGACAGGCCCTCGACCTCGGCATCACCTTCTGGGACACCGCCAACGTCTACTCCTACGGCGACTCTGAGCGCATCGTGGGTGAAGCGATCCGCCAGTTCACCAACCGCGACGAGATCGTCCTCGCAACCAAGGCGCACTTCTCCGACAAGCCCGGCACCGGGCCTGGCCTGCACGTCGCCGGCCTGTCGCGGAAGGCGATCATGCAGCAGATCGACGCGTCCCTGACCCGTCTCGGCACCGACTACGTCGACCTGTACCAGATTCACCGCTTCGACCCGGAGACCCCGATCGAGGAGACGATGGAAGCCCTCCACGACGTCGTCAAGGCCGGCAAGGCCCGCTACATCGGCGCGTCTGCGATGTGGACGTGGCAGTTCGCCAACATGCAGCACGCCGCGGACCTGCACGGTTGGACCCGGTTCGTGTCCATGCAGGACCAGTATTCCCTGCTGTACCGCGAGGAAGAGCGTGAGATGTTCGGCCTCCTCGCCGACCAGGGCGTCGGCAGCATCCCTTACAGCCCCCTCGCCAAGGGCCGTGTCGCGCGCCCCGCCGGTGAGCAGACCAAGCGTTCCTCCGACGACCCGGTTGGTAACAGCTTCTTCGCCGACACGGAGCGTGACCGACCCGTCATCGACGCCGTGCAGCAGATCGCCGAGGCCCGGGACGTGCCGATGGCGCAGATCGCGATGGCTTGGGTCCTCAACAACCCGGTCGTGAGCGCACCCATCATCGGCGCGACGAAGCCGCACCACCTCGACGATGCGGCCGCGGCCGTTGACATAGACCTCACCGCAGACGAGGTCACCGCACTCGAGGAGCACTACCAGGTACGCCCCGCCGGCGGCTTCTAAGCGCCCGCAGCCCCACCAAGACGAAGCGGCCCTGCTGCGCGTACGCGCAGCAGGGCCGCTTCGCGTGTTCCCACGCGTCTCGATAGCCGATCCTTCACCGGGCAGTCTGGAACGCAAGAGCTCTTGTGGTCGTATCAGAGTCGCTTGCCCGCGTGCGTGGGTCTCGACGTCGCGCTCAGCGCCGTAGCGCACCTTCTGGCGTTCCATTCGTTCTGCTACGAAGCCGGCTGCTGTGGCGATCGCGGAGAGTCCGACGTTCCTGACGGCGACGCCGTCCTCGATGACGGCCCAGTTCTTCGCCGAGTCGCTGAACGGTGGGAAGTTGTCAATGTAGGTGACGGCCTGCGCTTCGTCTGACAGGTCCGCTCCGGTGAAGGGTGTGTCCAGGTTAGGGCTCGACCAACGGGCGGCGAGGAGCGCCGGCGCATCGCTGCGTGACCACGGCCGGAGAGAAACGAGCGTGACCCGTTCGCACAGGCCAGCCAGCGACTTATCGAAGCGAGCGCGATGCCCGCGACAGGATCGGACCCGCCCCCTCGTTCGCCGTCATTTCAGGTCTCCGTCCGGGCGCTCTTCGGCTACCGCGATGGCTGAGCTCGGAGTTCTTCTTCGAGTGGGGCGAGGAAGTCGCGGGACAGGGCGGTGAGGTCTGCTCCTGCTCGTTCCGGGGTGCCGGTCTCGAAGGGCGGTTCGGGTGCGTACTCGGCGCCGAGCACGGCGAATCGGGCGAGGGCGTCCCCGCAGAGGTAGGAGACCAGGTGGATGCCGAGGTCCATGCCTGCGGTGACGCCGGCAGCGGTGAGGCGGTTTCCGTCCTCGACGACGCGCTCGTTGACGTCGATGGCGCCGTATCCGGGGAGCAGGTGCCGGACGGACCAGTGTGAGGTTGCGCGGCGTCCGTCGAGGAGCCCTGCCGCTGCCAGGGCGATGGACCCGGAGCAGACGCTCGTGACGTATCGGGCGTCCTCGCTCAGTCGTTGGATGTTCGCGATGGCTCGGGTGTCGCGGAGGAGGATCCCGGTGTCGCCGCCGGGAACGAGGAGCACTGCGAGTGGGGCGTTGACGTCGTTCAGGGTGATGGTGGGGGTGAGGGTGACGCCGCCGCCGCTGGGAACGGGGTCGAGGGTGTCGCTGGTGGTCGCGAGGTGCACGGTAGCTCCGGTACCGGCGAGGAAGTGGAACGGCCCGACCACGTCGAGGAGTTCGAAGCCCGGGTGCAGGACGATCGCAATCGTGGCGTCGGAGGCGAACTGGACGCCCGGCATTGCGGCGAGGGTGTGGTGGGCCGCGATCGACCGGTCGACGGCGTGCTGCTTCGCCGTGTCACCGTCAGCTGCAGTGAAAAGGGTGCTGGCTGCGCTGTCCGGGGTTGGGGTGTGCCCCGGCAGCGCCGAGGTGTCGGTGCTGTGGTCTTCTGGCTCGTGCATGGCTGGTGCTCCTCAGTCGTTCGCTACGTGGGGCGGGACGGTCAGTGGTCGGTGTAGACGAGTTGGAGTCGTCCGGTGAGGGGGTTGACGAGTGTGTCGGCGCGGACGCCGAACACGCGGTCCAGCAGCGCTGGTGTGAGGACGAGCTCCGGGGTTCCTGATGCGATGACGCGGCCGTGCTCGAGCATGACGATCTCGTCGCAGTACGCGGCGGCGAGGTTGAGGTCGTGGAGGGTGACCAGGGTCGTGATCTGCAGGTTCCGGACGAGGGCGAGCAGCTGCAGCTGGTGTCGGATGTCGAGGTGGTTGGTCGGCTCGTCGAGGACGAGGATGCGTGGCTCCTGTGCCAGGGCGCGGGCGAGGTGTACTCGCTGGCGTTCACCGCCGGAGAGGGTGCTGACGTCTCGGTCCGCGAACTCCGTGACGCCGGCGGCCCGCATCGCTTCGTCGACGGCGTCTCGATCGTCGCGGCCGGTCCCGCCGAGGAGCCGGCCGTGGGGGAGCCGTCCCGTGGCAACGCAGTCAGCGACGGTGAGCTCGAGGTCGGCCGGGCTGTCCTGCACGACCGCAGCGGTGACCTGGGCTGCGTCCCGGGCGGAGCTCTCCCACACGTCGCTTCCGGCTGCGGACACGTGCCCTTCGACGGGTCGGAGCATCCGGTACACGGTCCGCAGCAGCGTGGACTTCCCACTGCCATTCGGACCGACGAGGCCGACGACGTTGGAGCGTGCGCGGAGGGTGACCTGGTCGATGATGCGGCGGCCGGCGAGGTTCACGCTGACTCCGTCGACGTGCAGCGCTGCGGGCTCGGGTGCCGTCATCGTTCGATCCGTCCGGAGCGGCGGAGCAGCCAGAGGAAGAAGGGGGCGCCGACGACCGCGGTGAGGAGCCCCACCGGGACTTCGGTGGGGGCGAGGACGAGGCGGGCGCCAATGTCGACGACGACGAGCAGCAGTCCGCCGGCGAGGGCGGAGGCGGGCAGCACCCACCGGTGGTCGGATCCGATGATCATCCGCACCGCGTGCGGGACGACGAGGCCGACGAAGCCGATCGATCCGCTGACGGCGACGACGACGCCGACCAGGAGCGAGGTGATGATGAACAGCACCAGCCGGACCCGGCCGACGTCGACGCCGAGGCTCGCGGCCGTTTCGTCACCGGTGAGGAACGCGTTCAGCACCGGCGCCATCAGCACCAGCAGGCCCGTCGCAGCGACGACGACGACGGTGGGGATGCCGAGGTCGCTCCACGTCGCGGCGGCGAGGCTCCCGGCGAGCCAGGACAGCACCTGCCCGACACCCTGGTTCGTGCCGCTGGAGCGCAGCACGAGGTAACTCGTGATCGAGCTGAGCAGGTAGGACAGGGCGACGCCGGCGAGGACGAGCCGGTTTGGGGTGACCCGGCCGCCTTGCTGAGCGAGGACGAACACGAGCACCGTGGTGATGAACGCTCCGACGAACGCTGCGACCGGCGTCGACACGGCAGCGATCGCGCCGGTGGTGAGCGTGAGGGCGGCGACCGCGGCAACGGATGCTCCCGAGGAGACGCCGAACACGAAGGGGTCCGCGAGGGGGTTCCGGACGACGGCCTGCAGGACGGCGCCCGCGACCGCGAGGGCTGCACCGACGACGAAGCCGAGGAGTGCCCGCGGGAGCCGGAACACCCAGACGATCTGATCCTCGAGGCCGCCGGTGCCCGGTCCGGTCCACGGCAGTAGGTGCGCGCGGATGACATCGAGGACCCGGAGTGGTGCGATGCCGACGCTGCCGACGGCGACGGAGAGCACCACCGCGACGATGGACGCGATCAGGAGCACCACGATCAGCAGCCGCGGGCGACGGGGAGCCCGTCGCCGCGGCTGCTGCTGAGCGGTGGCCTGCGTCACGAGGTGGGGACCGCCAGGTTCAGGCCGGGGTGGATCGCGTTGGCGATCTTCGTCAGCCCGACCATCACCGAGATCGACGAGTCGGTCTCCTGCGTCGGGACTTCACTGATCCGGCCGGCCTTGACCGCGGGCAGGTCGGGGAAGTTCTTCTCCAGGAACGCCTTCTGCGCCGTGAAGTCCTGCCCCGGGAACGTGCCGACGAGGATGACGTCCGCGCCGGAGGCGGCGAAGGCTTCCTTGCTGACGTACACGGAGTCCTTCGCGAACACGTTCTTCCCGCCAGCGGTGCTGATCAGGTCGTCGTAGATCCCGCCCGCGAGAACGATCACCGGACCGGTCCCACCGTTGAAGTACGCCGTCTTGACGGTCTTCTTCCCCTTGACCGCGTCGACGACCTTCTGCTCCTGCGCATCGAGCCGACCGATGACCTGGTCAGCCTTCGCGGAGGCGTCGAAGATCGTGCCGTAGTCGCGGAGGGTCGTCTTCACCGAGTTGATGTTCCATGTCTTCGTCGACTGCGAATCGGTCGACTTGCAGAGGTTCGCTCCGTACACGGTCGCGCCGGTCTGCTCGAGCTGTTCCACGGACGCGTAGCCCTGCTTGGTGTCGAACGCGAACCCGTCGAGGACCTGCCCGGTGACGAAGTCGGGCTGCTCACTCAGCAGCACCTCCTTCGACGGGAACCCCATGCTGCTGCCGATCTCCTTCAACCCCTTCGCCTGCTTCGCGACCGAATCCGGGTACGGGGCGTAGGCACCCTGCACAGCGACGATCCGGTCCCGCAAGCCGAGGGCGAGGAGCGCTTCGGTGTTGGACTGCCACAGGCTCACCACCCGCTTCGGCTCCTTGGTGACGGTGAGCTTCCGACCACAGTTCTCGACCGCCACCGGGTACCCGGAGGACGCCTTCCCGCTCGTGGACGTAGACGCGGTCGGCGTGTTGGTGCTGGTGCCGGCGCAGGCGGTGGCCAGCAGTAGGACCGCGGCAGCGGTTCCGGTGCCGGCAATGAGACGTTGGACGGTCGGGCGCATGCGGCGCTCCTTCAAAGATGGTGATGGTGCCGCCGACAGGTCGCCAGCGGTGAGTTACTTGGTGGGTGCTGCAGGAGCGTGCGGTGTAGCGGTGCGGTTGGTGATGAGGACGTCGATGACGACGAACGCGAGCAGGGTGACGCCGAGCGCGGGCAAGAACGCACCGATGACGATCGCGCCGACAGCGACGAGCCCGGACCCCCACCACGGCGCCCGCGTCAGCGCGCCCGCTGCCGGCGCCTTGCCGACGCGCTTCCCGGTGGGGCGGCGCTTCCACCACATGACGTAGCCGAGGACGACCATCGTGGCGATGCCGAGCGCGGTGACAAACAGCAGGATTTGGTTCGGCAGCCCCCACATCGTGCCCATGTGCGTGTCGATACCCCACCGGGTGAGCTTCGCTGGGATGGAGAAGGTGTCGAAGTTCGTTTCGGACACCACGCTCATGTCCCGCGGATCGATCGCGACGGAGTTCACCGCGGTCGGGTAGGACCGCTTGATCTCCGCCACCGTCCAAGCCTGATCCGCGGTCGCCGGCGGGGTGATCTGCAGCTCGGAGGAGCGGATGTTCGCGTCCTTCGCCGCGGCGAGGACATCGTCGAACAGGGCCGGGGTGACGGTTGCCCGTTCCGCATCGGTCCCTGCTGCGGTGCTGCCGTGGTGGGCGGCGTGCTCGCCGCCGACAGGAGCAGCATCCGCGCCGGCAAGGGTGGTGGTCAGCGCGGGGGTGCCCCAGCTGAGGGCGGATCGGAGCTGGTCGACGTTGCCGCCGCCGTACTGGGACCAGGTGATCCCGGTCGCGGACAGGAACAGCGCCCCGAGGAGCAGCCACACCCCGGTGGAGGCATGCCAGGAGAAGAGCCGCCGGTAGCCGCGGACACCGCGTGCGGGACGGACCATGTCGCGCTTGGCGCGCGTCTTCCGGATCCGGATCACCCACAAGCCAAGACCGGCGAGGGCGACGACGCCGAGCCAGGACGCGGCGGTCTCGGAGTAGAGGCGGCCGATGTCGCCGAGGAACAGGGACCGGTGGAACGTGTCGACCCAGGTGCGGAACGGCAGCGCACCGGAGGTGCCGTAGACGAGCAGGTCGCCGCGGACCTCTGCGGTGCCGGGGTCGATGAAGACCGCACGGTTCTGCGAGTCCATCAGCCCAGCCTCCGAGTACATCACCCGCGTCGTGGCGCCCTGCTCGGGTGCTGGGCGGACGGCGGCGAGGGTGTCCTCGGGGTGGTGCTGGTCCATGTAGGCCTGCGCGGCGTCAATCTGCTCCGCGAGCGGCTTCGCGGCAGCAATCGAGGGTGCGGTGAGCTCGTGCCGGTACATGCCTTGCTCGATCGTCGAGCCGAGCGCATACACGGCGCCGGAGAGCGCGGCGATGAGGATGAACGGGCCGATGAAGAGTCCGGCGTAGAAGTGCAGGCGCAGCAGGAACTGCCCGAACCAGCCCCGCCGCGGCTTCCGTGCGGCTGGCACGGTCGGCGCAGCGGGGGCTGTGGTGGTGGGGCGGTTGTCGGTGGCGGTCATGGCTTTTCTCGGTCCTCAGCTCGTGGGGATGAACGCGAGCGCCATGCCGGCACTCATCAGCAGCAGAAGCACGCCGTCCAGGCGCGCCAGCGGGTGTTGCCGGATCCGCGCCGACGCGAGCAGGCGCACCAGCAGCCAGACGGTCGCGGCGGCGAACAGGGTGACGAGAACCCACGAGATCGGCGTCCACCCCGACCAGGAGACGTGCGCGCCGTGCCCGCTACCGGTCATGTCCATCTCCGGCATCGACATCGCTGCGCCGCCGGCCATGGGCAGCATCATCACGCCCATGACGACCATCGCCGCCATCATCACCACGTGGTACCCGAGCACGAGGAGGCTCGAGCCGCCGGGGCCGTGGTGCTCATGGCCTCCGTACTGGCCGTGGCCGAGCGTCAGCACGATGTAGAACACCGTGGCGAGAGCGAAGACGATGATCTGTAGGACGGGCGGGGCAAGGGTCATACCCCACGACCACGGCATCGCCAGCATCGCGACGCTCATCAGCACGTGGAAGACATCGCTCACCCGGGAGACGCCGCTGCTGCCGGGTCGGAACGCGAAGCCGAGGTATCCGAGCGCCGTCACGGTGAACAACACCGTGAGTAGGACGGACAGCGGCAGGCTGTGTGACACGAAGGGGGAACCTCTCGTCGCAAGGGCGGGCGGCGTCACTCTACAAGTTGTAGAAGTCGATTTCTACTTTATGTAGAATCGGCGCATGGTCGAGAAGATCGGGGAGCGCTCGTGAGTCCGCGCCGAGCGCACGGGTCCCTCGAAGCGAGTGTGCTGCAGCTGCTCTGGGCGCAGGAGGCCGCGCAGACCGGCCGAGAGGTCCGGGATGCTCTCGCCGAGGACGGCGACCCGCTGGCATCGACGACGGTCCTGACCGTCCTTGCTCGGCTGGAGAAGAAAGGCCTCGTCGAGCGGGACTCCACCACGAAGGTGTACCGGGCAACCAGGGCTGACCCGGCTGAGACGGCTGACTCGATGGCGGAAGTGCTCGGCCGCTCCAGCGACCGCACTGCGGTCCTGCAACGCTTCACCGGCGCGCTCGGCGCTGAGGACCTCAACGTGCTCCGGGCCGCGCTCAATACGGCGGGGGTCGACCCCGCACGCGTGTGATGCGAGAATCGGCGGCGTGATCACCGTCCTTGCGCTCGTGGTCCTCGCAGTCGTGGTCACTCTGCTCGCGCCGTTCCTCCTCACCCGCGGCGCCTGGTGGCTGCACCACCCGCAGATCGCGCTCCGCTCCTGGTTGGCGGCATTGATCGTTGCTGCCGGGTCGCTGCTGCTGAGCGTGGGGATCGCCGCGGTCATCGTCGCCTCGAACGCACACCTGCACGGGCTCGGCGCTCCTGCCGCTGGCCTCTTTGCCTGGTGCGGCCTCGGCGTCGCCGGCGGCGTTGCCGCGCTCCTCGTCGCGAACGCGGAACCGATTTCAGCGGCGAAGCACCGCACCGATGTCGCGGTCACGCTCCTGGTCGCCCGCTCCACGGTGCGTGTCGAACGCATCGGTGGACAGGAGGTCGCGTATCTCCGCACGGCGGACCCGATCGCCTGCTCCACCGCCGACGGTCGCGTGCTGATCTCGACCGGCGTCGAGGACGCGATGCCCCGCGGCTGCGTCCGCGCCGTGATCGAGCACGAGCGCGCCCATGTCCGCGGCCGCCATGACCTCATCGCCCGAGTCGCAGCCCTGAACGCAGCGGCGTTTCCGCGGCTCCGGACCGCCCGAGAGTTCCGGCGCACAGTCGCGCTACTGATCGAGCTCGTCGCCGACGACGCAGCAGCCCGTGTCTGCGGCCCGGCAACGGTCTGCAACGCGCTGACGCTGATGGACCACATCGACCCGAACCCGGGTCTCGCGCTTCGCGCTACCCGCTTGGCCGGCGCCCCGGTGAAGACGTGGCCGCACCGCCGTCGGCTCGCCCCGCTCGTTCGCTCCCGCTGACCAAGGCGCGCACTACCTTCTACGTTTTGTAGAATGAGCACATGGAGCGCTTCGAGTACCACGTCGTCGGGATGACCTGCGAGCACTGTGAACGCCGCGTCGTCGGTGAGCTCGAAGCGATCGCCGGTGTCGACTCCGTCACCGCGGACGCTGCGACCGGCCTCGTCGTCGTCACCGCGCAGGCTCAGCCGGATGCTGCCGCGGTCGCGGAAGCCATCGACGAGGCAGGCTACGAGCTCGCCAATGCCTGACACCGCCCCGGCCGCCCTTGACCGGCTGACGGCAGTTGCCGCCGCGGAACGGTCGGGCACAGTGGTGCGCGCGCTGCCATGGGCAGGCGCCATCATCGCGGTCGTCATCGTCGTGGTCGCGGTCGAGCTGCTCGGTTCCTCATCGTACGACCGGCTGAGTCGCGGCTACCCGGGCATGCTCACGTCGATGCTGAGCGCCCTGCTTCGCCTCACCGCCGACGTCACCGGCGGCCTCACCGTCGGTGGCCTCGTCGTCGCCGCGTTCCTCACGCCGCGCCGCTCCCGCACACTCATCGACACCCAGCGTGACCTCCGACTTGTCCGCCCCGCGGCCACTGTCTGGCTGCTCGCCGCGGTGCTGCTGGTCCCCGTCGACGCCGCGGACGCCGGCGGGCAGCCGCTGACGAAGCTCCTCACCCCGGGCGCGATCGGCTACCTGGTGCAAGCCAGCTACCTCCCCGGCGCGTGGATCGTCGTCGCGTGCATCGCGGTGACGATCCTCGTCGCCGCCTACCTTGTCCGCAGCTGGGTCAGCACGCTGCTCCTCACGGGCATCGGCATCATCGGACTCCTCGCACCGGTCCTCGTCACGCAGGTCCTCGTCGGTCCCAATCACGACTTCGGCGGCGACGCCGCCATGTTCGCCGCTCCCGCCCTCGGGATCTGGATCGGTGCCACCGCAGCCCTCACCCGCCGTTGGCAGGCGAACCGACCCGGCATCACCACCATCCGCCGACACCGCATCCTCGCCGTCACCGCGTGGGTCACCTGGACGGCCGGATCGGTCATCATCGCTGCAGTCGAACTCGCCGGCACTCCGCTTTGGGCGGCACCAACCGGGGGTTTCTTCGCCGTGCAGCTCGCCCTTGTCGCCGCGGTTGCCGGACCGATCCTGCTCCGCCGGACCTGGTTCGCCACCCGCACCGCCCCGGCCGTGCTCCTGACGGTGCTCCTCATCGCGGCAGGGATCGGCGTCGTGATGACGCGGATCCCACCGCCGGTGTACTTCGTCCCCACCGACGGGCAGCAGCTCTTCCTCGGTTACCAGGTCAACACCCCACTCACCCCGATCACCCTCTGGACCGCAGGCCGGGCGAACATCCTCTTCCTCGTCATCGCGGTCGTCGGGATCCTCGCCTACGCGGCCGCGGTGATCCGGCTCCGACGTCGCGGTGACCGCTGGTCGAACGGCCGCACCAGCGCGTGGATGCTCGGCTGGGTGTCGGTGATCATCACCACCTCGTCCGGGGTCGGCCCGTACTCGTCGGCGTCGTTCGCCGTGCACATGGGCCTGCACATGAGCCTGAACATGCTCGGCCCGCTCCTGCTCGTCCTCGGCGGCCCTATCACCCTGTTCCTCCGCGCCACCACCGCACACCGCCGCGACACGTTCGCCGGCCCCCACGAGTGGCTCGTCGCGCTGACGCATTCGAAGCTGCTGCGGGTCACGTACAACCCGATGTACGTCCTCGCCGTGTTCGTGGGGTCGTACTACGTGATCTACCTCACCCCGTTCTTCGACTGGGCGATGCGGTACCACTGGGCGCACCAGGCGATGACGCTGCACTACCTCGCCATCGGCTACGTCTTCTACGCCCTCATCATCGGTGTCGACGCCCCACCCCGGCCCCTGCCGCACATCGGCAAGCTCGGCCTGGTCCTTGCCGCGATGCCCTTCCACGCGTTCTTCGGCGTCGTCGTGATGACCAGCACCGACCTCCTCGCCGGCACGTACTTCCAGTACCTCGACGTGCCGTGGATCGGCAGCCTCGCCCACGACCAGTACGTCGCTGGCGGCGTCGCCTGGGCTGCCGGGGAGCTGCCGCTGATCGTCGTCGTCATTGCCCTCGTCACCCAGTGGGCGAAGCAGGACACCCGGCAAGCGAAGCGTATCGACCGGCACGCCGACGGAGGCCTCGACGACGACTACGAGCAGTACAACGCCATGCTCAGCAAGCTCACCACCCGCGACGGCGCAGCCGCAGCCGCGGTACAGCACGATTCGACTGATCCGGCGTCGCCTGCGCGGTCGACCGAGCATGAGGGCGCCGACGACCGGCCGACGCTGACCGTCACAGACCACCGGGAGCAGCCGTGACCACCACCACCCCATCCCGAATCGACCAGCAGGCCGAGCAGCGGCTCGAGCTCGACATCGGTGGGATGACCTGCTCCGCCTGCGCCAACGCGATCGAACGCAAGCTGGGCAAGCTCGACGGTGTCACTGCGTCGGTGAACTTCGCCACCGAGCGTGCCACCGTCGCAGGTCTCGGACCCGACGACGCCGCGACCGCGATCGCACAGGTCGAACGCGCCGGCTACACCGCCGCCGTCCACACCCCAGGCGATGACGCCTGGTCCGCCCGTGCCGCCGAGACCCGCACTACGACCCTCCGCCGGCGGCTCGCCGTCGCGGCACTGCTGACGATCCCGCTGTGCGACATCACGATCATCCTGGCGCTCGTGCCCGCATGGCGGTTCCCCGGCTGGCAGGCACTGTGCGTGCTCCTGGCCGTCCCGATCGTCACCTGGGCAGCCTGGCCGTTCCACAAGGCAACACTCCGCGGGCTGCGGCACCGCAGCACCAGCATGGACACCCTCGTCTCCCTCGGCGCCGTCGTGTCCTTCGGATGGGCGCTCTGGACCCTCCTCGTCGACCCCGCCACCACCCCCGGGTACTGGCTCGGGTTCGGGAAGACCCCTGCCGGAGCGGACTCGATCTACCTCGACGTCGCCGCCGGCATGGTGACCTTCCAGCTCGCTGGTCGGTACTTCGAGAGCCGCAGCCGCCGTCGAGCCGCCGACGTTCTCGAAGCCATCGGTGACCTCGGTGTCACCGAAGCAAGGCTCCTCACCGACGGCGAGGAGCGCACCGTCCCGGTCAGCGCCGTCCGGGTCGGGAACTTCGTCGTCGTTCGCCCCGGTGGCCGCATCCCCGTCGACGGGACCGTCACCGACGGGGCTGCAACGCTCGACGTGTCCGCGATGACCGGCGAGTCCATTCCCGTCGAGGCTGCGGCTGGAACGATCGTCATCGGTGGCACGCTGGTGCAGGGCGGCCGGCTCATCATCCGTGCCGACGCCGTCGGCACCCGCACCCGCCTGGCGCAGATGGCCGCCGTCGCGGACGACGCCCAACGCCGCAAGGCCGCCGTGCAGCGCACCGTCGACCGGGTCACGAGCGTGTTCGTGCCCGTCGTGATCGGCATCGCGATCCTCGTCGCCGCCGGTTGGCTCATCAGCGGTGCCGCCGCCGGCACAGCAATCGCGAACGGCGTCGCCGTCCTCATCATCGCCTGCCCGTGCGCCCTCGGCTTGGCGACCCCGACAGCGCTCATGGTCGGCGTCGGACGCGGCGGGCAGCTCGGCGTCCTCATCAAGGGCCCCGACGCCCTCGAAGCAAGCGGCCGCATCGACACCGTCGTCCTCGACAAGACCGGCACCCTCACCACCGGCCAAATGACCCTCACCGCCATCGACACCTTCACCACCGACGCCGACACCGCCCTCACCCTCGCCGGTGCCCTCGAAGCAGCATCGGAACACCCCATCGGGAAGGCGATCACCAGCGCAGCCAGCATCCAGCTCGGCACGCTGGAGCCGGTCGCCGAATTCACCGCGCACACCGGACTCGGCGCGGCCGGCATCATCGGCGGCCGCCACTGTGTGATCGGCCGCCGCGAGCTCCTCGAGCAATCAGGCGTGGCCGTCGACGATCGTGTGGCTGCGGTTGTCGAGCAGCGCGAAGCGACCGGTGCGACCGTGGTGCTGCTCGCCGTCGACGGAGACGTCGCCGCGGTGCTCACCGTGACGGACACGCTGCGTCCCGGCGCAGCCGAGGCCGTCGCTCAGCTGCGCGCCCTCGGCCTCCGCACCGTCCTGCTCTCCGGAGACTCCGAGACCACGGCCGCCGCTGTCGGTGCGGAGGTCGGCGTCGACGAGGTCATCGCCCGGGTCCTGCCCGACGAAAAGGCCGAACGCATCGCCCAGCTCCAAGCAGCCGGCCACCACGTCGCGATGGTCGGTGATGGCGTCAACGACTCCGCAGCACTGGCAACCGCAACGCTCGGCGTCGCCGTCGTGCAAGGCACCGACATCGCCATGAAGGCCGCCGACGTCATCATCGTCCGTGAAGACCTGCGCGCGGTCGTCGATGCGGTCCAGCTCTCCCGCGCGACCCTTCGGACCATCCGCACCAATCTGTTCTGGGCGTTCGGCTACAACATCGCCGCGATCCCACTTGCTGCCGCCGGGCTCCTCAACCCGCTCATCGCTGCCGCCGCGATGGCGCTGTCCTCAACCCTGGTCGTCTCAAACAGTCTTCGGCTGCGGTCCTACCGGCGGTCGTAGCCCCGTCTTCGGGGAAACCGGTTAGGGAAGTGAGTGCCCGTAAGAGGATCCTCTACCGGCCGCGGCTAGGCCGCTCAGCGCGCAGGGACTGTGACGAGCGCGCCGGGGACGAGAGGGAAGTAGGCCCAGGTCCCGCGCTTCTCACGGTGCAAAATGAAAATGGTCATACGCGAGTCCGCACCGTTCACCCTCAAGGTGGTGAGCATCGATCACGGCCTGCGACGATGGGCGCACCATGAAGAAGCTCATCGCGCCCCTCGCACTCGCCGCAGTACTCGCCCTGACCGGCTGCAGCAACTCCGAGCAGGCCGGACCCGCGCTCGACACAACAGAATCCGCCGTCGCCAAAACCGCCCCGACGCCCACACCAACACCGGCTCCTGACCTCATCGGCGATTGGAAGCAGAACAACACCAAGAGTGACGACGGCTGGACCGCCGCCACCATCACGGGCAACACGATCACCGTGAAGTTCATCACCGACAACGGCGACACCACGTCGTTGTTCTGGGTCGGCACCTTCACGGCACCGAAGGACGCCAAGACGCCTTACACGTGGACGTCAACCCGAGACAAAGCAGCGACCGACAGCGCGCTCCTCGCTTCGACCGACGACACGAAGGACTTCGTGTTCGATAAGGACGAGATCAGCTTCCCTGTCAGCATCGCCGGAACCTCCACGACTGTGCGCATGTCGAAGAACTGACGCTGAGGCATCCCCATTGCCTCTCGAGCCCCCGCAGCCGCTCTGCTGCGGGGGTTCTGCTCTTCGTGGGCTGGGCTCGCGTTGCGACTGAACCTGCAGCAGTCCCGGACGTTCTTAGTCCTCGGCGCGGCGTCTTGCGGCGAGCGGTTGAGAACGAACGCAGTTGCCCCGGCTACGGCCGGGCGCCTGCATGGCGAGCCCGCTCGTTGCGTAGATGATTCCGAGCGTAGGGCACAGTCATAAGGCAGAGGCCGCCAAGAGCCACAAGGAAGAACAGAACTGCCGCGCCAATAGACAGCCAGTCACCCACGTCGGGTTGCCACGCGTAGATCTGATCAAGGCAGTGCACGGCGCCTAGGACCGCTCGGGAGCACTGACCCTGGTACACAAGGTCTTCAATCAGTGCGGACTGCAAGTACGTGGTGCCGAGTACGACGCCTATGACCACGGCGAGAAGTCCGACCACCAGCGGACCGCAGCCGACGGAGTGCTGCTGCACCATTTGAACGGTCCGCTCCTCGACAGACCGCTCGGTCTTCGAGCTCCGTGCCTTCCAGCGTTCGTGCTCCTGACGAAGAGCCGCCGGATTGGCAAGGAGTGCCTCAATCTCGTCGTCTGAGCGGTGGATGTCGAGACGCCGTCGTATCTGTCGGTTGCCGAGCTGCTGTGCAAAGCGACGAAGCTCTTCATCGGACTGGTTATCCATCAAATCAAGTATCCCGCGCGACGCGAAGGGGGCACGATCGTGACGCTCTGGCTTCTTGGTGAAGCCGACGCGGAAGCTGACCTCACCAGTTGCGAGGATGCCCGTAAGCCGGTGGGCTACCGAACGTCGCCTCGATCGCTCGTGGTCGTTCCAGTAGGGGACCGATGACCGGAGAGGGCGTTGCCGTGACCCCGCATGCGTTCAGCATTGCGGCTGCCCGATACCCCGAATCAGGGGTATTGAGCGCCCGTCGTCTCTCTTAGGCTTGCACGGTTCCCTCTGTGAAAGGCTCCTGTGCACGACGACGACGCCCCACCCGCTGCGCCTGCTGGCTGGTACCCCTCGGCGGTCACTAGCCGCGAACGTTACTGGGACGGCTCGGAGTGGATCGCCGAGCGCGCCAGTCGGGAGGACGTCGAGGCGAGCGGCTCCGAGCTGTCTTCCGCGGCAGAAGCAACGGCGGCCGGACCGCGCGAGTACGCAGCCCAAGCGGAGCCGGCCGCGGTGGCATCCCCTGATCCTGGCGCGAAGACAGGGGCGAACAACAACGTTCGCCGTGTCGGCTGGCACGAGCACGGGTGGAAGCGAAACACGTGGCGGTACTGGACCGGCCGCACATGGTTGAACGAGGGTGACCCCGGGTTCGACGCCATCGAGCAGCCCCGGCCGGTGAGGAAGTCCCGTCAGGTCCTTCCCGTGGGCTGGTGGTTCACCATCATCGCCATCCCCACCGTCGCCCTCATCGTGACAATGGTCGCCGTGAGCGTCGACGCTCCCGGCACGGAGACCGCCACTGCCTCCGACCCAGACGACGACACCGCTCTGGTGGAGACCGCTCCGGACCTGCCTGCCGGGTTCCAGGATGCAGGGTCCGGCATCGCGCTGAAGTGGCTCAGCCGAGGCGACGACGGCTTCGAGGGTGGCTGCGAGTACTCGTTCGGCTCCTGTTTCAAGGCGAAGGTCTACGCGTACGACGCCTGCC
Source organism: Curtobacterium sp. MCPF17_003 (assembly GCF_003224385.1). Taxonomy (NCBI): domain Bacteria; kingdom Bacillati; phylum Actinomycetota; class Actinomycetes; order Micrococcales; family Microbacteriaceae; genus Curtobacterium; species Curtobacterium sp. MCPF17_003. Next base: position 134,020 of record NZ_QKLC01000006.1, read on the forward strand.
CGTCAGGCGTCTACGTTGGCGTCAACGGCCTAGACAGTGCAGGCACGGTCGTCGCGTCGTCGAACGACACCCTCTACGCCCTCGGTGAGGGCGAGACGGGTGCGCTCGAGTTCACGTTCACCCGCAGCGGAGTCTCGAAGGCGAAGTTCACCCAGGCGACCTGCCGCTGAACCTGACCGGACCGGCCGATCAGAGGGCGCCGTGTAGCGCGAGCGGCTATCGATGCGCGACTGCTCCCGACTCGCGGCCGACCGTTCACCGATCCATATGCGGACTCGGCCGCTCGGGAAGTGATCGACCATCGACGGCCTGATGGATCAGGCTTAATCCGGTGCAACCGCGCTCTCGCATGCCGATAGTTCTAGGCAGATGCCCCGCATCACGCAACGGGGTCGCTGAGGGCGCGCAACGGGTGTCGAGGAGGCTCAGGTCATCAGCCGTCCCGAGTGATTCGGCGAGCAGCCCGGGACGCGGACAGCGCACCTGCCCCGAGAGCGGCCAGCGTGCAGGCGAGGGAAAGCCCGAGCAGCACGACGTAGAGCGCTGGCGCCAGTTGCGCTGGGATCGACACGACCACGACGATCGCCGCCGCGATCAAGAACGGCCGCATAACTCTCCGCGCGGCAAGATGGCCGGCTCGCCAGGCCTCGTCGCTGTGCATCAGCGACGGCAATCGAATGCCAGCCGCGTGATTCCGACCCATTCCATTCGTCGCGATCGACACAACACCCCAGATCGCCACGTCAACGAGGAGCACGAGCAGAGCGCAGCCGATCGCCCCCAACCACCCTGGACTCGTCATCTCCGCCTCCCTCGGTTGAAACTAGCGAATCACGCGGCGGCGGTCAGCCCCTTCCGCGAGCCCGACGGACGAACCGGACGCTGCCGGCCTGCAGCTAGGGGCCGGTCTGACGCTGACCGACGTCGCGCGGGGATCGTCGGCAAGCGCACGCGCAAGCATTGCGGTTGCACCTGTGAAGGATCGGTTACTGAAACGCGACAGTCGGAGGGTCAGCGCGTCGGTGGAAGTGCATGGGTGACGAGACGGGACACCTCCTGGGCCGCACGGTTCGCAGCCTCTGGGTCGGCAGCGCCGGTGACGACGGTCGCGAGCACGACGGGGGCCGCGTCGCCCGAGGCGCGGTAGGGCACTTCGAGAGTGCTGACCTCCATGAGGCTGCCGGTTTGGCTGGTGTCGCTGACCCCGGCTACTTCCCATGGTGCGTCGGTGCCGGCTGCGGCCGCAGTGGAACCCGTGCTGTTGAGCAGTATGTTTCGCAGGGTGCTCCGCCGTTCAGGGGCAAGCGCTTCGCCGTAGACGGCGTCGTCGAGGAGGGTCGCAAGGCTCCGCGCTGACGGCCTGGCAGACGGGAGATCGAGGAGTGCGTCAGCGCGACGACGGAAGGCGCCGTCGCCGCCGAGCCAGGCCACGAGCGTCTGCTGGGCCTCCGGCGCGCTGGTCTGCAGCGCAGCGCTGACGGTGTCCAGGAGAGTCCTGCCGGCTTCCTGCTCGGCCGTACCTTCGGAGGGCGCCGAAAGCTGATCGTCGGAGGCGTCTGCGAGCACGAGCACAGCTGCGGTGAATCCGCGCACGTTGAGCGACACAGGCTCAGTGGCACGGAAGCCCAGGTGATGGTCGTTCCCGGTGTCGATGGCATCGACCCGTACACGGAGGTTGTGCTTCCGCTCGTAGGCGGCCAGGCGCTCGGAGAACTCTGCGGCAGTGATCGCCTGTGGAGTCCGAGAGGCCGCCGGAGTCGTGTGTGGCGCGGTCGGTTCCGGAGACGCGGAACAGCCCGCGAGGGCCACGCTCGTGGTGACCAGCACCGCCAAGGTGATCGAACGGACGGTGGGGCGGCGGAGCGAGCGGGTCACGGAACAACGATACGGTCACTCAAATGACTGTCTGCACGCGTGGGTCCCTGCATCGCGCGATCAGCCAGGTGCTTGCTGTCGCCGTGTCGGGCCTGATCTTGAGCGGTTGCGCCCAAGCGTCGAACACTGGCGCGGTCACACCGAGCAAGACGCAGGAACCGAGTGCAGCTGCGTCAACTGACGAGGCGCCGGTCCTCACCGCGCCGTCGTCGAGCGCCCGTCCGACGACGACCATGGAAAGCGCGTTGCTTGCGCTGGAGCAGACCGAGCGGGCAACCGTCAGTACCTGTGTGATGAGTGGCGCAACTGGTGCACTCTCGACCTACAAGGGCGAAGCCGAGGTACCCGCGGACGTTCTTCTCGCCGCAGTTCTCCCTGCGATCGCTGCCCGGAACGACCCGAGTGTGACGACGCTACCGGTCGCTCAGGATCGCTCTGGTGTCGACGCACAGATCCGCCGACTTGGTGGCGACAGCAGTGTTGCAGCTGGTCTCGCTGCTCTGAACGACCGCCTGACGACAACGCGCACGACGACCGCTCGGCAGGCCTGCAGCGACATCAACACTGCGCTCCTCGGTGATCTCCTCAATGAGCCGGTGAACAGCACGTACCGAGAAGCGCTCCTCACAGCAGCCAGCCGTGAGACTGCCAGGTCCTTCCGCGCATCGGTGCCGGACGGATCGACCACTGCGGGCACCGTCCTCGTGAACGGATCCGCCGCAGGAGCAGTAGCGGTACTCAGCGGCGTCCACTGGTCAACGGTCATCACGGTCTTCGTCACCGGTGCCGCTGACCCGCTCGCCGTGGTCACCCGCGCGACCCAGATCGCCCTCACCACCTGATCCTGCGTCCTGCAAGCAGGCCGCCGCTCGCTGTCCGATAGCCGGTTGGCTACCGAACGCCGTCTCGGTCGCTCGTGGTCGTTCCGGTAGGGGATCGATCAGCGGACGAGGCGCACGGTCGTCTCGACGGGGCCAAAGCTGGATGTGGCGCCATCAGGTGCGAAGCCGTTCCGTCGATAGAACGCACGAGCGCGCGGGTTGTCGGCGGCGACCCAGAGCGATGCCGGCCGTCCACCGAGCGCGGCGTCTAGAAGCGCCTGACCAGCTCCGCCTCCATGCGCACGCGCGAGCACGTAGAGCATGGTGAGCTCTTCGGGACGGACAGCATCAGGCTCCGCAGTGGCTTGTACTGCAGCGAACCCCAAGATGCCCGTCTGGTCCACCGCGACCGCGGTAAAGAACGCCGCCTGATCGAGGTTCGAACGCCACATCTCGATCCGCCGGTCGACGTCGAACCAGGGGTTGGCATTTGGGTCGTCTACGAAGTGACCGTAGGTCTCTCGCCAGGATGCGGCGTGGACGCGTCCGATGCTCTCCGCATCATCGACGGCTGCAGGCCGAATCACCACGGCGCCCGGCTCGCGTTCTCCCATGTATTGACCGTACCGATCACGGCGGTCTCGGGTTGAGGAACGCGTCCCGCAAGCCGGTCGTCCACCGCTACACGACAGCCGTCGCCCTCGATGGGCTCCCTTGCCACCTGCCGCCTGACCAGGGGTATTGCCGTATGCCTGTCCCGCAAAAATGCCCGGTGAAGGGGCGCCAAACGCTACACGGTTTGGCGCTTGCCCTCGGGGTGCTCAGCAGTGGGCGTCGCGGGGGAGAGTGCGGTGGAGGTAGCGAGCATCCGATAGAGCGTCGTGCGGTCGACGCTGAGCTGACGGGCGACAACGGTCTTCGGGACACCGGTGCTGATGAGTCGGCGTGCTTCGGTGATCTGGTCGTCGGTGAGTTTCCGGGAGCGGCCGCTGTACTTGCCGGCGGCCTTGGCGATACGAATCCCTTCGCGTTGGCGTTCGCGGATGAGGGTGCGTTCGAACTCGGCGAAGGCGCCGAGGAGGTTGAGCATGAGCCGGCCAATCGCGTCGTTGGTGTCGCGGCTGTAGGTCTGCTGCTCTTTGACGAACTCGACGGAAGCGCCCTTGGCGGTGATCTCGTCGACGATATCGCGCAGGTCACCGAGGGAGCGGGCGAGCCGGTCCATCGATGCGACTCGGACGGTGTCGCCGTCGCGGACGTATCCGATGCAGTCGAGCAGCGCAGTTCGGTCGGTGCGGGAGCCGCCAGAGATCTTCTCTTCGAACAGCCGGTCGACGTCGCCTACGGCCTCGAGCTGCCGGTCGAGGTTCTGATCGATTGAGCTCACCCGAACGTAGGCGACGGTCTGCGTCTTGTGTTGCACCACTCCTAGACCCTCGCACACTCCTGTAGCAAAACGGCGGAACAGCACCCTAGAACTACGCGAAACGAACAGCAGCGCACCTGTAGCGCTGGGGCATACCCCAGAACGACGTGTCGACGGAGTTGTCCTGATCGCGGCGATGTCGACGCGCTCGGGCAGCCGGCTTGCGCTACGACCAGGTCCATCACGGGATTGCGACGCAGTGCGCGCATCTGAATGAGCATCTGCCAGCGGCTAGGTCACGAGTCGGCTCAGCCCGGCGGGTAGCGACACATTGACAACCTTTCGAGGTGAGGAGAGTCTGGTCCTGTCGGAAGTGCATGATATGAATTGCTCTCACATCGAGGAACCCGAGGACACCATGAGCTACCGCAACAAGACCTATGTCGCCTTCGCCAGCGAGGACATCCGCTCCTACCGGCTCATGGAAGCGTGGCGCGAGAACAAGAACATCGACTTCAACTTCTACGACGCGCACGACCTGTTCGTCTCGCTCGACTCAAGCCAGCCCGAGACGATCAAGCGCAACCTGCGAGACCGGATGAAGAACGCCAAGCAGGTCGTCCTCCTTGGGAGCGCCGACGCGCGGCGTAAGGGATCGAACGGGACGTCTTTCCTCGCACATGAAGTCAAGGTGATGGCCGAGTTCAACTTGCCGGTCGTGGTGGCCAACCTCGACGGCGACCGACACATCGATCGCAACTTCATCCCGAAGCCTCTGCTCGATGCGGACTACTACACGTTGTCCGTCTCCTTCCAGCCAGCAATCATCAAGTTCGCTTTGGACAACTATGCCTCCGTGTATGCGAAGTCGAGCGAGACAGGCCCCCACTACTACAAAGAGCGCGTCTACACCGATCTCGGGCTCTGATGGAGCCGTTCCTGCGGGACATCCGGACCGGCCGGTTCTGGAAGATCCTCACGACACAGGCGTTCGCGCTGTTCGGCGCGCTTGCGGCTGTCGGCGGCGTCGTCGCACTCTTCAATCCAGACTTCTTCACCAGCAGCGCCTGGACGGGCTGGGTAGGCATCCTCGCAGCACTGGTCTACGGCGTTGCCCGGGCATGGCCACGGCCAATCGCCACCCGATATCAGGCGCCAACGACAAAGATCTCACTCCTGCGAGGCGATCTGTTCGACCAGCACGACGCACACCTCATCATCGGCGCCAGTGACACATTCGACACAGCACCGCCGCACATCGAACCGCGCAGCGTGCAGGGGCAGTTCCTCAACCGCGTCTACGGTGGCGACTTGCCCAAGCTGGACAGTGACATCACCGCCGAGCTGGCGTCCGTCCCCACCGTAGGAAGCATTGCCGGCAAGCAGGGCAAGACCGAGCGATACCAGCTTGGAACCACCGTCACGCTCCGTCAGAACGCTCGCCGCTTCTTCCTCGTGGCGTATACACGGATGGACAACAAGAGCAGCGCCTCGTCAACGACCGATGGTGTCTGGAACAGCCTCAGTGAGCTGTGGAAGATCGTTCGTAGCGAGAGCAACGGAGGAAGGGTCTGTGTGCCGATGATCGGTGGCGGACAATCAAAGCTGTCTTCCGTACTGCCGTCGGCTGACTCGGTCCGGTTCATCGCGCTTTCTTTCATGCTCGCCTCCCGCGCGCAAAAGGTCTGCGACGAGCTGGTCATCGTCGCGCCTGCCAACGAATACGACTCTCTGGACCATCTTGAGATACAGGCTTTTTTGAACTCCCTGAGGCCCTCATGAGCGACTCAGCGCTGCAACTCCCCGAGGCCGACAGCTGCGCGTTCTGCTCCTACCTCGCTGGCACACGTCCGTATGCCATTCTCTGGGCCGAACCTCGGGTCGCCGTCTTGGTCACTCAAGAACAACGTGGCATTGGGCACCTCCTGGTGCTTCCCACGCGACATGTCCCGACGCTGCTCGACCTCGTGGACTCTGAGGCGGAAGACCTCATGCTTGCGGTCCGGGACGCGGCGGTTACGATCGATCGAACATACCAACGCCCCGGCATCGCCGTGTGGCAGAACAACGGGACGGCGGCGCATCAAGCGATCCCACATCTGCACTTTCATGTTGCCGGAACTATGCCGACGGGCGGCACTAATCTTGGCGACGTTGAAGAGCTTGCGCTCGAGAAGACTGCAGCCATCGCAGAGCAGTTGACTCCGAACATCCCCTCTCGAAGCGGACGTCGTGCGGGGGACCCGAAATCAGGTCAGACTGAATCGGCAGCTGTTAAGCAGCACCTCAACGCGAAGGTTCCTCTAGAGTTGGAACATGGAGTCTGAAACCCGCTACCAAGTGTTTGTGAGCTCTACGTTTCTGGACCTGAAGGAGCCACGATCTGCCGTGGTTTCTGCCCTGCTCAATCTTGACGCGTTCCCCGCCGGGATGGAGATGTTTCCAGCAGCTGACGATGACGCGTGGACTTTGATCGAAGATGTGATCCGAGATTCGGATTATTACCTCCTGATAATCGGAGGTAAATACGGTTCCGTTGACCCCGATCTTGAGATCAGCTATACCGAGCGGGAGTTTGATACCGCGGTTTCCCTCGGGAAGCCAGTGATGGCTTTTCTGCATGGAGCGCCGGGTAAATTGCTGGCGGAGCAAGCTGAGGACTCGGATGCGAGGCGCGAAAAGCTCAATCTTTTCCGGAAGAAGGTGGAAAAGACTAAACATGTAAAGTATTGGGCGACGCCCGAGGATCTTGCCGGTAAAGTTGCGTTGAGCTGGAATTCGTTCAGGCGTCGCTATCCGGCGGTTGGCTGGGTTCGCGCTGATCAACTTTCGAGCAAGGAATCGCTCGAAGCCCTCGCCAAAGCGCAATCGGAAATCGAATCGCTGAAGCGCCAACTCAATGAGGTGCGTACTGAGGCGCCCGTCGGCTCCGAGCTCCTTGCACAGGGCACTGGAAAGTTCTCCTTACCGGTGTACGCCAAAGGTAACTGGCGGAAGCAGGGTGGGTATAGCCGCAATATCGGGGTGTGGACGGAGGTCGAACTCACATGGGATCGCGTTTTTGGATACCTGGGTCTCCGTATGATGCAGGAAGCGAGCGAAAAAACGCTCGAGGAGGACCTCGCCGCCGTGGCCCGTATCGATTACATTGCTGACTTACGTGAGATATTCCGGGCGAAAGCAAAAGAATATGCGGAATCGAATGAAGTGTCAAACTATTCTGCAAACCTCTCCGGCGTGGACGTCTCCGATGAGGACTTTCAGACAGTTCTGCTTCAGTTCGATGCTCTCGGCTTGATTCGTCATTCACAGAAGACAAGATCCGTTAAGGATACTTCCAACTACTGGACACTCACGCCGTACGGCCATACCCGTTTGGTGCAATTGCGCGCTCTGAACCGCGACGAAGAGTCCCTGCAGCGTCCTACAGACGAGGAGCCGGCCACAGAGGAAGAAACATCTGTCATGGGGGAAGCGGGCTGAAGTGCTTCGCGTCTGACATAAGAGCGCGGTATCGGCGTGAGCGAAAGCAGCCGGCCAGCCCCGAGGGGTAGCCGGCTGCTTTCGTTGGGGGAGTGGCGTCAGTGCGCGGCGTCGTAGGCGTCGCGGACGGCCTGGTTGATGCGGCCGCGGGAGGAGACCTCGTGGCCGTTCGCGTTTGCCCACTCGCGGATCTTCGCGAGCTCTTCCGCGTTCCCACGCTTCGGCGCGCTCCCGGCAGTACCGCGGCCGGATCGGCCCGCGACCTTGCGGGCGGCGGCGACATAGTCGGAGAACGCTTCGCGGAGGGCGTCGGCGTTGTCGTCGGTGAGATCGATTTCGTAGTGGCCGCCGTCGAAAGAGAAGGACACGGTGCGGCCCTTGCCGTCTTCGATGGTGTCGCCGGTGAGGTCATCGACGAGGTGCGTGGTGACTTTCTGCGCCATGGTGGGGGTCGCCTTTCGCTCGGGGGTCGTGTCCACCCTGGCATAGCTGATCTCGTAGAATGCTGCGTTCGTTCTTCTTCCGATCGGCTAGTCGGGCAGACTGAGCGTGATGTCTGATTCGTCGCCAGCCGTATCCGGGTATACCGCTGCTCTCGCTGAGCTGAAGCAGCAGGTGCGTGCTGCCCGGTTCACGGCGCAGCGGCGCGTGAACACAGAGCTCATCCGTCTCTATTGGGGAATCGGCGCGACCATCCTGCAGCGCCAGGGCGAGGATGGATGGGGGAGCAATGTCATCGGCCGGCTCGCGACGGACCTGCGTGCGGAGTTCCCGGAGATGAAGGGGCTCTCCCGCGCGAACCTGTTCTACGTGCGCCGGTTCGCGGGGGAGTGGCCGGGGGATGCAGTTGTCCAACAGGCTGTTGGACAATTGCCATGGGGGCATATCACCGTGCTCCTCGACCGGCTCGATGACCACGAGCTCCGTGACTGGTACGCCGGCCAGGCGGCCGCGCACGGTTGGTCCCGGAACGTGCTCGATCACCAGATCCGGTCCGAGGCGCACACCCGGCTGCAGGCGGCGCCGACGAACTTCGTCGAGGTGCTCCCGCCGGGGGAGTCGGATCTGGCGCAGCAGCTCACGAAGGACCCGTACGTGCTGGACTTCCTCGCCCTCGACGGGGATGCGAAGGAACGCCACCTCGAGCAGGCGCTCGTCGACCGGATCATCGACACCCTCCGCGAGCTCGGCGAGGGCTTCGCGTTCGTGGGCCGGCAGGTGCACTTCGACGTGGACGGGGACGACTTCTACGTCGACCTGCTGTTCTTCCACGTCGAGCAGCTCCGGTACGTCGTGATCGAACTCAAGACCGGGAAGTTCAAGCCGGAGTACCTCGGACAGCTCGGCTTCTACGTCGCACTCGTCGACGACCAGCTCCGCCGGGCCCAGCACGCTGACACGGTCGGCCTGCTGCTGGTCGCCGACAAGAACGATGCCGTGGTCCGGTACTCCCTCGCGGGGCAGCAGACCCCGATCGGGGTCGCCAGCTACGACCTCCTCCCACCCGCGGTCCGCGCTGCCCTGCCCTCTGAATCCGACCTCGCAGCCGCCCTGACGACGCAGACCGAATCGGATCCCCGAGAAGGCGAATAGGGATCACTCGCCCAGGAAGACGCGGTGGCGGTCGGTTCGCACGGCAGAGCGCCTTCGCGTTCTGATTGCGGAGCTCGAGCGTGTCACCGGGGCGCCGCGCTGTGTCTCACTGAGGGTCCGATTGCCGCATACATCGCCGGACGGGTCTGTTGAGGCACCGAGATCCCCGGATCCTTGCGGGCTCCCAAAAATGGCCGCACGTGTGCGGTAGGCGATCGGCTACCGAGGCAGGGTTGCAAGCGCTTAGGCGACTGCAATGACGGCGAGGCGATCCCTACCCCCGTTTGCGGGGGTGTGGTGGTGAGGGATGCTCCGTAGCGTGCTCCCTGGTTGCACAGCGTCGACATGGGGCCGGCTTAGCTGACAGGCAGCCTCTGAGGGGTTTGCGCGTGTTCGCAACATCGCCGCCCGGTGCGACGCAGAACACTGTCATTGGTGCTGCGTACAACTCGCGGGCGGGCAACGTGGCGAACAGCAACACGATGGACGCGAACCGGTGGCAGTACGCCCTCGCCGGCGCGGGGGACCTCTCGGCGAACGCCGCCGGCGTGGTCTACACCGACGCCGCCGGTACGGCATGGCAGTTCACGTCGACGGGAACAGCGGGCGTGTTCACGAGCCCGGCAGGTCTGCAGCAGACCCTGTCGCGGGTGAACACGTCGGGCACGAGCTACGAGTATCAGCTGAAGGGTTGGACGACGAACCAGGTCGTCCACTTCAACCTCGCCGGGCAGCCGACCTCGGTCGTGGACCGCAACGGGAACCAGATCAGCTTCAACGCCCCCGACGGGTACACCCTCACAACGCTGGTCTCGACTGCGGGTGTGGCGGGTGCGAAGACGGCGAACTCCTCGTACGCGAACAGCACGCAGACGTTCTCGCAGACCAGCGGCTCGAGCACGCGTTCGGTGTCGTGGGCGAAGAACAGCAACGGTGACATCACGACCTACACCGACGCGACGGGCAAGCACACCACGTTCGGGTACACCAATGGGGACCTGACCTCCATCACCGCTCCGAACGGTGCCGTGACCGTCGTCACGTACGACTCGTCCGACCGGGTGACGGCAGTGGAGCAGCGGAACACCACGGCGGGCTCCGCGGGTACCGCGGTGACCCGGTTCTCCTACGCCAGCGCCACGACGACGCAGGTCGCCGACCCGCGGTCTGACCAGTCGCAGTCGGTCGCCGCGGCGGCGCACACGACGTACACGCTCGACGGCAACGACCTCGTCCTGAACGCCGTGGACGCGGCAGGCCGGCAACGGTCTCGGACCTACAACCCCGCGAACAACGGCGTCGCCACCGCAACCGTCGGAACGGGATCCACGCCAACGTCCACGGCGACGTACGGGGCGAACAACAGTCAATCCGTGACGAAGGTCGCCTCGGCCGGCGGCGCATCGCAGTCCCTCGGCTATCAGGCGTCGCCGGCGGCGACGGCATACCTGCCGCAGACTGGCACCGATGACGCCGGCAATGCGGTGCAGCTCGGCTATGACGGCGTCGGGAACCAGACCAGCAGCAGCATCGGGTCCGGGACCACGGCGGCGACTTCGACGCTGACGTACACCGCCGGGCAGGTCGCGACCGCAACCGCACCCGGCAACGGCACGAACAAGACGACGTATAACTACACGAACAAGCAGCTCACCAGCATCACCCCGGTCAGCATCACCCCGACCACCGGATCCGCCGCGCTCGGAGCCCGCGCGTACACGTACGACGCGTTCGGCCGCATCGCGTCCGCATCCGACGGCGCCGGCCGGACCACGTCGTACACGTACGACGGTGACGACCGGGTCCTGACCACGTCATTCTCGGACAACACCCCGACGGTGACGAACACGTACGACACTGCCGGGCGCCTGCTCACCCAGGCCTCCGGGTCCGAGACGGTGACGAACACGTACGACCAGCTCGGGCACCTGCTCACCACGTCCAACACGGCCAGCCCTGCCGCGCTCAGCACGATCACCTACGGCTACGACAAGTCGGGCAACCAGACCTCGTACACGGACCAGGACGGCACCGTCACCTCCGCCTACGACGCGTCCGGGGTCCTCACCGCAACCACGACACCAGCGGCCAACAACACCACCGAGACGATCCACTTCGTCACCGACCCCAACGGTCGCCGCACCGACACCTACGTCGACGCGAACGCCGACAACAGCACCTGGGCCAGCCACACCCACACCGACTACGACGCCAGCGGACGGATCCAGGAGCTGCAGGGCTGGGTCGGCCCGTCATCGACGAACAACCAGCGGATCTACGACCTGTACTACTGCTACAACGCCAGCAGCACCACGCCGAACTGCGGCACCACGACCACGAACGACCGGTCCAAGATCCAGTGGGTGACCGACTACCAGTCCGGGCAGAGCACCGCGTACACGTACGACGGCCGCGGCCGGATCACGAAGACCGTTACCACCGGCAGCGGCACCGCGACTCCCGGAACGTGGGAGTTCGGCTACGACATCCGCGGCAACCGGACGTCGGCGAAGTTCACCACCCCGGGCGGTTCCGTCACGACGAACCAGACGCTGACCTACAACGCAGCGAACCAGATCACCAGCCCCGGATTCTCCTACGACGGCGCCGGAAACCTCACCGCGGTGCCGGAGTACACCTTCACGTACAACGGTGCGGAACAGATGATCTCCGCCGTGCACAACGGGTCCCAGACCACCACGTACACGTACGCCGGCGCTGACCAGAAGTCGTTGCTGTCCCTCTCCACCGCAGGTGGTGCCACCACCACCTATCAGTACGGTCGCACAGACCAGTTCGGCAACCCGACGCTGACCAGCTCCACGCGCAACGGGAACCGGGCGAACATCATCAACGACGCGAAAACTGGCCAAGCCCTTGCCCTGGCCACGCCCTCAGGGGTGCTCGGCCAGTACGCCTACGACGGCTCGGGAAACCCGTTCGGACTCCTGACCGACTCTCCTGCCGCCTTCAGCAAGAACGTCGACCCGTACGGCACCGAAACCGTCACCTACGACGGCGGTGGCGATGGCCTGGCCTCCAACCCGTTCGGATTCAAGGCAGGTATCGATGACACGGCCACCGGCTTAGTCAAATTCGGACAACGGTGGTACGACCCCTACATCGGATCGTGGACGCAGCAGGACACCCTTGACAGCCCCCTCGACCCGTCCAACGGCAACGGTATGCATACGCCGCCGGCGATCCGATCAACGCCTTCGATCCTTCCGGGCTGGGAGCAGCAGAGGTCATCGCCCGAGTCATCAAAGCCGTCGCCGCGGGGAAGAGTGTTTACTCAGCACTGAGCGGCGGCGACATCGCTAGCCTTGCCACGGGCGTAGCCGTAGACGCGCTCTGCAACGCAGCAGTGGCGACTCCGACAGCCGGCCTCGGGCTCGTCGTCTCAGTAGGGTTCTGTGCTCTAGTGAGCGAGGTGATCAGCGAGGCCGTCGGCAATGCGGTAGGCGCTTAGGGAGAGAATTGATGTCCAGATCCGAAGAAGCTGCACGACGAATCCTTCGACTGCAAGCGGCCGTTGGAGTCGTCCTATGCCCGGTCGTCGGAATCGGCCTCATCATCTTCGGCATCGCTCGCGCATCGTCGGGCACCGGTAACCCCGGTTCGATACTTGGCATCACGCTGATCGTCGGCATCGTGCTGATCTTCGGCACCTTCATCTGCTTGCGGCGCTACCGACAACTCGGAAAGTGAGTAGGACCGCCCCCCAATGGAAGACGTTCGCGGTGTCCCAGAAGGTGATGCCGTGATCGAGCGCCTGACGGAAGTACGGCAACGCGTCATCCTGCGGGAGTGTCCACTGTTGGAAGCCGCTGGCGGGGTCGCCGAAGCTCATGCAGCCGAGCGCGATGCGGCTGACCTTCAGTCCGGAGTTACCGAGACGGGTGTACTGCATGGTTGTTGCCTTCCCTGTCTGTGACGGTGGTGGGGTCACCCCGTCGGATTGCGTGCCGCCGCATCGTTCGATGCGAGCTGCGCCGGTGTTCGTGGAGCGGGTCGGTCAGCGGCGGATGTGTGCGAGGTCGTCGCGGATGTGCTGCGGTTCCTGATCGACGGGCATGTTCGGCCGGTCCCCGTAGCCGTCTAGTGCGCCGGCGTCGTCGGGCATCAGCGTTTCGAACACTCCGGTGAGGCTTTTCTGCTCGTCCCCGCGGTCGGCGACGAGCACGAAGGTCTTGTTCACGGCCAGCGGTTCGGTGAGGGCACTGACGAGGACGCGAGCGAGCTCGTGTCGGGCGATGACGCCGTCGGCCGGGGTGCCGGTGAGGTGGTCGTCCGCCTGACGCATCACGATGCGCAGCTGGTCGTCGTCGTTGTAGTCGAACCAGCCGGGGCGCACGACGGTGTACTCGTTGCCGCTGGCGCGGACGAGGCGTTCGCCGCGGCGCTTCCATTCGGAGCTGTCCTGCCGGACGGTGACGCCGAGGGTGGTCATCAGCGCGATCCGGACCGGCCGGCCGCCGAGGGCGGTGAGGACGTTGCGGACCGCGCCGTAGTTGACGGCTTCGCCGTGGCTGTTGTCGCCGTGGGTGAAGATCACGGCGTCGATGTCAGCGACCGCGTCGGCGAGGGTGGACGCGTCGGTGAGGTCACCGATGACGATTTCGGCACCGCGGTCGAGCCCGGCGGCGCGATAGCGGCTGCGGGCGAGCGCTCGGGTGCGATGTCCGGCGCGGACGGAGGCGGCGACGACGTGGCGGGCGACGCTGCCGGTGGCTCCGACGATCAGGACGGTGAGGGACTGGTTGGTCATGGTGCTGCCTTTCATGCCAGGCCGGCAGCTTGCAGCCACCGGTCGACGTCGTTGCCGGTGCCGGCGTCGCGGACGTCTTCACCGCGGACGGCGAGCCCCGCTCCGAGGCGGGCGCCGGTGTTGAGGTCGCGGTAGAAGGATCGGGTGTTGCCGAGGCCGCTGACGGCGTAGGTGACGAACGGGCGAAGGTCCTTCCCGGTCAGGTCGACCGCTTCCGCGAAGGTGGCCATGATCATCGGAGGTTGCACGTTCCAGATGGGGCTGCCGAGCAGCACGGTGTCGTAGTCGGCGAGGTCCGGGAGAGTGTTCGCGATCTCGGGGCGTGCGTCCCGGTTCTGTTCGTCGGCGTTCCGCCGCACGGTGGGGTCGTAGCGGTCGGAGTAAGGGTCGGCCGCTTCGATCCGGAACACGTCACAGTCGATGCGGTCCTGGATGAGGCCAGCGAGGACTTCGGTGTTGCCGGTTTCGAGGGTGCGCCGGCCACCGTTCCAGAAGTTCTCGCCAGGACGGGAGAAGTACGCCAGCAGAACGCGGGTGTTCGCGTCGGTGGGGGTCATGCTGCTCCTCGTGGAGGTCGGCCGGTCGGCAGTGGGGCTTCCCGCGCACGCCGAGAGTGCAGCCACGGCAGCGGCAGCGCTCACCGCGCCGGCGGTGCGGAGGAGCGTGCGGCGATCGAACCGTGCGCGGTCCGTGGAGCGAGTCATCGTGCCTCCCATGCAGGTTCTCGGGGATGGGTGGTCGGCGCCGGGCCGCGCCGTTACGGAACGGGGGACCCGGCGCCGGTGGGTCAGCCCTGCTGGCCGGCGGGGCGGAGGAGGACTTCGTGGATGGCGAGGTGCCGGGGGCGGCTGATGACGAAGCCGATGACCTCAGCGATGTCGCCGGCGGTGACCTCGACCTGGCTGTACGCCTGAGTGACGCCTTCCTTGGTGGCGGCGTGAGTGATGTGGTTCGGCAGCTCCGTCGCGACAGCGCCAGGCTCGATCAGCGTGACGCGGACGTCGGGGAGGAGCTCCTGACGCATCGATTCGGACCAGCCGTTGATGCCCCACTTCGTCGCTGCGTAGACACCGTTGCCAGCGCGGGCGGTGCGGCCAGCGACGGAGGAGATGTTGATCAGGTCCCCGCCGCCGTTCTTCAGCTGCTCGAGGAACACCTCCGTGGTGGTAATCGCACCGAGGAGGTTCACCTCGATCATGTTGCGGTAGTCGGCGCTCTGCTCGGAGGTGAACGGACCGAGGAGCATGATGCCGGCGTTGTTGACGAGGACGTCGACGCGGCCGAGTTCGGTCTGCACGCGCTCCGCGGCGGCGACGATGCTGTCGCGGTCGGTGACGTCGGCCTCGATCGCGATGGCTCCGTTACCGAGCTCGTCGGCGAGAGCGGTGATGCGGTCGATGCGGCGAGCCAGGAGGACGACGGTGTGGCCGCTCGCGGCGAGGACGCGGGCGGTGGCTTCGCCGATACCGGAGGACGCGCCGGTGATGACGGCGACGGGGTTCTGGGTGTCAGTCATGCGTGGTTCCAATCGGGAGATCGGTCCTGGCGTGTCTGCGTCAGGAGGGGGTGTTCGGGGTGAGGAGCCGTGTGAAGGAGAGGTTCACGAGCGTCCACGTGTCGGTATTGACGTCGTCCCGGGTGTAGACCTCGGTGACGACGAACGGGTTGGTGACCTCGTTGCCATCGACGACGGCGGTGAGGGTGATCCGGTTCAGCACGATGGCGGTGTGTCCGAAGATCCGGGCGGAGGCGTCGTGCGTTTCGACGTGCCGGGTTTGGATGTAGCCGGTGCGGATGACGTCGAGCTCTTCTGCCGTGGTGAACGTGGCGCCCATGTGCACGAATCGTGCGTCCGGGTCGAGGAGCTGCTCGAGTGCGTCGGTGTCGCGGTGCTGCATCCACGCCCACTTCTGCTGCGACAGCTCGAGGAGGGCGGTTGTTGTCGTCTCGTCGGTCACGGTGCGGCTTTCTGACGGGAGGGGAGCGGAAGGGTGCGAGGGCGGCGAACCGGGTGGTCCGCCGCCCTCGCGGTGGTGGGTGTCAGCCGAGGCGGCGGGCGGAGAGCCAGCGGACCATGTCGGGGTCGGCGTGGTCGAAGAACTGCGACTCGCCGGTGTGGAGACCCTCGATCTGGCCCATCTCGTCGGCGGTGAGCTCGAAGTCGAACACGTCGATGTTCTGCGCCATCCGGTCCGGGTTCACCGACTTCGGGATCACGACGACCTCGCGCTGCACCATCCAGCGCAGCACGACCTGCGCCACGGACTTGCCGTGCGCCTGACCGATCTTCGTCAGGACGTCGTTGGTGAAGATGCCGTTCTTACCCTCGGCGAAGGGACCCCACGACTCGATCTGGACGCCCTCGCCCTTCATCAGCTCCTGGTAGTCCACGTTCTGACGGAACGGGTGCGTCTCGATCTGGTTCACGGCCGGGACGATGTCGTTGTTGATGATCAGGTCGAGGAGCTGGTCGGGTGCGAAGTTCGACACACCGATCGCGCGGGCCTTGCCGGCCTTGTTCGCCTGCTCCATCGCACGCCACTGGCCGTAGTAGTCGCCGAACGGCTGGTGGATCAGGTACAGGTCGACGTAGTCCAGGCCGAGCTTCTGCAGCGACGCGTCGAGCGCACGGGTGGTGTTCTGCTCGGCGGGGGCGTCCTGGATCCACAGCTTGGTGGTGACGAACAACTCCTCGCGGGCGATACCGGATGCCTTCAGCGCGGCGCCGGCGGCTTCCTCGTTCTCGTAGGCGGCGGCGGTGTCGATGGAGCGGTACCCGGCGGCGAGGGCAGCCTCGACGGCCTCCTGGGTCTTGTCGCCTTCGACCTGGAAGACGCCGAAGCCGAGGATCGGCATCTCGACGCCGTTGTTCAGGGTTACGTTCTGCATGAGGGTGTTCCTTTCGATGATGGTCAGTGCTGGGCCCGGCGGGCAGCCAGGTCCGCGGGAAGGATGAAAATCAGGGCCGTGACGAGCGCGATCGCGATCATGACCGCGCCTCCGGTGTACGCGTCGGCGATGCGGCCGGCGAGGGTTAGGGTTCCGGCGCCGACGGCGGTGAGGACGGCGACGCCGAGGGTGCTGCCGAGCTGGTGGGCGGTGTTGACCAGCCCGGACGCGGCGCCGGCGTCTTCGGCGGGGGCTCCGGCGATGCCAGCTCCGGTGAGGGGACCGAAGCAGAGACCCTGACCGATGCCGAAGAGGGCGAGCGGTCCGGCGAAGCCGACGAGGTAGCTGGTGTCCGCGGTGATCTGGGTGAGCCAGATCAGACCAAGGAGGACGATCGCGATTCCGACGGCGACGAGGATTCCGTTGCCGAAGCGGCGCGTGAAGCGTGGCACGAACAGCGACACGGCGAACTGCAGCAGGCTCATCGGGAGGAACGCGACCCCAGCCTGCAGTGGGCTCCAGTGGTAGACGCCCTGCAGGAACTGCGTAGTGAAGAAGAAGAACGCGATGCCGGTCCCGGCGAAGAGGAGCCGTGCGACGGCGGCACCGGAACGTTCCCGGCTGCGGAACAGCCGCAGCGGCATGATCGGCTGCTGCGCCCGCCACTCGTTCAGCACGAACACGGTGAGGACGACAGCGCCGGCCACGAGCGGGATGAGCGTTCCGGGGACGGCCCACCCGTGGTCGCCGCCGTTCACGATGCCGTACACGAGCGCACCCATCCCGAGGGTGGAGGTGATCGCGCCAGCGACATCGAACCGGCCCCGCACGGTCGCGAGGTTCGGGAGGAAGCGGACCGCGAGGACAATCATGACGATCGCGATCGGCACGTTGATGAAGAACCCGGCCCGCCACGACACCAGGTCCGCCAACGCACCGCCGACGACGAGCCCAAGACTCGCCCCAATCCCGGCAGTGGTGCCGTACGCAGCGACCGCACGGGTCCGCTCACGGCCAGCGGGGAATGTGGCGGTGATCAGCGACAGCGACGACGGGGCGACGATCGCCGCGCCGATGCCCTGGAACGCGCGAGCGGCGATGATCCAGGTCTCCGACTGCGCCGTCCCGACCAGCAGTGAGGCGAGTCCGAACAGGGCGAGGCCGACGATGAACACCCGGCGTCGACCGAGGAGGTCTCCGGCGCGAGCGCCGAGCAGCAGCAGACCGCCGAACACGAGCGTGTACGCGTTCTGCACCAACGACAACGCGGCAGGGGAGAGGTCCATGCTGCGCTGGATCTGCGGCAGTCCGGTGAAGATGATCGAGTTGTCCAGCACGATCATGAAGTAACTGACGAGCACGATGCCCAGCACCGCGGTCGGGTGGGCGCCGCCCGATGCCCGGCCGGTGGTCGGCTGCGTGTCCGTGTTCGTCGTCATGGCTCAAGTTCACTGCCTTTGTGTTCCGTGTGGCAGTGACGGGTTTTCCATGTACTGACAGTCAGTCGTTCGCCGAGCTGCAACGTCGTAGCGTCGTGGGCATGAATAACCAGGCCGAAGTCAGCGAGTTCCTGACGACCCGCCGTGCTCGCCTCTCCCCGGAGCAGGCCGGCATCATCGGCGGCGCACGCCGTCGTGTGCCGGGGCTGCGCCGTGAAGAGGTCGCGATGCTCGCCGGGATGAGCAGTGACTACTACGCCAAGATGGAACGCGGCAACCTCGCCGGTGTCTCCCCGGAAGTCCTCGACGCCCTCGCGATCGCACTCAAGCTCGACGAAGCTGAGACCGATCACCTGCACGATCTCGCACGCGCTGCCGGCCCCGCACCGATGCGCCGGCGTGCCCGCGCCGTTGCCTCGACTGTGCGGCCGAGCCTGCAGCGCTTCCTCGACACCAACACGGGCACCCCAACGTTCATCCAGAACCGGCAGCGGGACCTGGTCGCAGCGAACGCGCTCGGTGAGGCGCTGCTCTCACCGATGCTCGAGGACCCCGCGAACCAGCGCAACAACGCCCGCTTCACGTTCCTCAGCCCCGCGTCACGGCTGTTCTACCCGGACTGGGACGCCGGCGCAGACAGCCTGGTCGCATCAATGCGGGACGCCGCCGGGAAGAACCCCCACGACAAGGACCTCACCGACTTAATCGGTGAGCTCGTCACCCGCAGCGACGCGTTCCGCGCTCGCTGGGCGGCGCACGATGTGCGCTTCCACCGGGCCGGAGCGAAGCGCATCCATCACCCCGAGGTTGGCGACTTGGAGTTCGAGTTCGAAGGGATGGAACTGCCCGGAACACCGGACTGGACCCTCTACGCCTACACATCACCGGCGGGCTCACCGACAGAAGAACGCGTCGCGCTGCTCGGGAGCCTCGCCGCGACCCGTCACACCGCCACCGCTGACGTCACCGACGGAGCCGACTCGTGAACCGCTTACCGGCGGTTCCCACGGCCAAAGGACCCGCGGAACGTTTAACCGGTGACGTGTGGGTGGACGCGGTTGCCGCCCCGCCAGCACCGTCCCGGATGAGCGCAGGCATCGTCCGGTTCGCCCCTGGCGCTCGCACCGCCTGGCATGTGCACGCCCTCGGGCAGACACTGCACGTCACCGACGGTGTCGCGATCATCCGCAATCGATCCGGGGAAACCGTCGTCGCCCACTCGGGTGACACCATCCACACCCCGCCCGGAGAGTGGCACTGGCATGGAGCAACCAGCGATCGATTCATGACGCACCTCGCGCTCTCCGAAGCAGACCCCGAGAGCACCGAACCCAACGTCACGTGGGGCGAGCACGTCACCGACGACGAGTACACCGCAGCACAGAACTGATCAACACCCACCCCCCGAGAAGCAGCGAGTGATCGCCGACGGCGGCGTGACCAGGAGGACCACCATGACCGAGCAGAGCCCCGCCCAGAAGTCCATCGGCGACTTCGCCCCGAAACTCGTCGAACTCACCGACGGCGTCCTCTTCGGCGACGTATGGGAACGACCCGAGCTGTCCAAACGAGACCGCAGTCTCGTCGTCGTGACCAGCCTGATCACCTCGAGCAGCTTCGAGCAGCTCCCCAACCACATGCGTCTGGCACGGCAGAACGGCCTCACCGAAGCAGAGCTCAAGGAGGCGATCATCCATCTTGCCTTCTACGCAGGCTGGCCCAAGGCGATGTCAGCGATCCAGATCGCCAAGACCGTCTTCGCCGAGTAGCTCGGCGCGGCGCCGGTCCAGCGCTACAACAGCCCCCCGACAGGGCTGAGACCGTCTCGGTAACCGATCGGCTCACGGGCGTTCTCGCATGCGCAGACCAAACTTCCGGCAGGGGCGTGCCGAAAAGCCTTCGGACTGCACGACACGTGTCGGGCGGCCTGTTGCCCCACGACCTTCTCTGATCCAGGTCGTGGGGCAACTCTCTAAGTAGCACGCCGAGATCAGCGTCCGCGGGCAACCAACCCCTGGTGAGACGCTCGAGATGACGGTACGGTCAGCGCGTGCACCCGGCCGAACCGCACCACACCGAACCGGAGGAGCTGACTCCGGCCACCGCTTCAGCGTTCGACGGAGCAGTCCCGGGCGTGCTCGTCGCTCCTGGTGGCGAGTTCCTGCCGCAATCAGGCACGCCATCGACCGTGGTGCACGAGCACGAGCAGTCACCGGAGGACTGATCGCTGCTCGGCAGCCTCGCTACCGCACCGCTGAGTTTGCGGGGTTACTGCGCTAATCGATCGAGGAACGCCGGCAGTGTGACCTCGGCAGGGTCCAGTTCTGGCCTGACGCGCAGGAACCGGACTGCGTGGCGGAAGGAGTGCCCGGACCAGGCGACGTCAGCGCTGACTTCGACGACAACGGGTTTGATCAGCGTGAGGTCGATTTGGTCGCGGCTGCTGCTGTTGAAGCGGTCGAGCGCACCCGGTTTCACGTGCTCCGGCCAGGGATGCGGACCCGGCGGTGCCGTAACCATCCTTCCGAGGTCGCGTGCCGCTGTGGGTGCGAGGGGTGAGGATCGGCCGGCGATGCGGAGTTCCCCGTCGATTGGCAGTCCGACGACGACAGCCTCGGGCCGGGTCCGCGGGCCGATGACCGCTGCGCAGATCACGTCGATGGTGTCACGATGCTTGACCTTGACCCACTGCCGCTGACCGCCCTCGTACCGTTGACTGGCGCCCTTGACGACCAGCCCCTCGATGCCGACCGCGGTCAGGTCGTCGAACCATGCTCGCGCCTGGTCAGCGTTGTCCGTGACGGGAGAGAGGTTCAGTGGCGGCACCCAGTCCCGCGCGAGCTCCTCCAAGAGAGCGCGCCGGTCCTTCCATGGCAGCCGCATCGCATCGGTGCGCGCGACGGTCAGGATGTCGAACGCGGCGAACGATGCCGGACGCTCACGCACGACCGCGCCGAGCGCCGCCCCGCGGGACGCAAGCCGGTGCTGGAGTGCGTTGAAGTCGAGTCGGTCGTCGGTCCACACGACGGCTTCCCCGTCGACGAGGAACTCGTCCGGGACCTGCTCGGCCGCCGCGGCCGCGAGGTCCGGGAAAGTCGCGGCGAGGTCCTTGCCTTGCCTGGACCACAGTCGTACCGCGTCGTCGCGGCGGTCGATGACCATGCGGAAGCCGTCCCATTTCGGCTCGTACCGGGCACCACCTGGCATGCCTCGTGGGGGCGGGATCGTCGACACCGCCCGCGCGAGCGCGACGGCCGGCGCGTCCACGGTCAGCCGCGGACGTTGCGCGGGTCGTGCCCGTAGCTGTTGCGCTGCCCGATCCGGCCGTCCTCGTTGCGGATGATGTGCTCAACCTTGTCGGCAATCGCCCGTTCGCGGCCCGCGGCCTCGGCTTCACGCTTCGTGTCGGCCTCGCCGAACACCTCGTTGGTGCCCTCGATCTTGTTGTGCCACGAACCGTCCTGGTGGTACGTCTCTACGTCGCCTCGCATACCGCCACCGTAGGGACGTCCGTCTACCGGTCTCTCAGCGATCGGCCACGTCTCGGTGTGCGATCGCTAACGAGAAGCATGCGGCCCGTTCAGGAACGGGGAACAGATCGAGCGACCAGTCGCCCGTGGACCGTTTTATGCCAGGTGACGAAGACCACCGGCACGAACGTCAGCGCTGCAAGTCCGATTAGCGCTCGACATGATGTTTGAGTCATGTGCAGCGGCACCCGAACCCATGCTCAGCGGCGCAGCTTGCGGCCGGCGCGCTCCTCCAACAGTCGGACACCAAGGAGCTCACCTAGTGCGGGACCGTACTGGTCGAGCGCGGCGTGGTGGTGCCGCGCCGACGCGTTGAGCATCGACGCATTCACGCCGGCCACGTCTTGCAGTCTGCGGATTGTGTCCAGTTCTTCGACGACGCGATCGATGCCGAACGACGGCAGGTAGTCGCCATCGAGCAGCTGGTCCGCGTGCTCGTCGAGGAAGCGGCTCCCGCCCGCGCTCGCCTGCAAGAAACCGTGCAGGGCTTCGACATCCAGCCCGAGTCCCTGTCCGATGAGCAACGCTTCAGCAGCGGCGAGGGCGTTGGCGAACCACAGCCCGTTCGCAAGCAGCTTCACAATCTGACCGTCTTGGACCCGGTGGCCAATACGACGGACACCGCCCGTCGCAGCGAGGACATTTAGGATCGGGACCGCACGATCGACGGCATCGTTCGGTCCGCTGACGAAGAACGTCAGCTCGCTCGCCCTGGCCTCTGCGACGGAGCCGCCCATCGGCGCCGACACCGCCGCAACGCCGTGGCGTTCCGCCCGAGCGGCGAGCTCCCTGCTTGTCACAGGATCGCCGGAGGTCAGATCGATCCACAACGAGCTTGGCCGCAACTTCGAAAGCACGGCAGGCAGCGCCGCCCGAAGCTCCGCCGCTCCAGGCAGCACTGTCACGAGCACGTCAGAAGCGGCAGCAAGTGCCCCGCCGGAGTTGCACCAGCGTGCTGTTGGAACGTCGTCCGCTCGAGCCGGGTCAACGTCAAAGACGTTGACCGCGAACTGTTTGGCCAACACTGTTGCGATCGGACCGCCCATTCGTCCGACCCCCAGCACCCCGATGGTGGGGGAGGCTTCTCCCGAGGACGTCATGCGCGTCACCCTCTCACGGCGCAGCAGCACCGTGCTCTCGCCATGCATGTGTTGCTACGACATACCTCCACCGCGTGGCGGGCAACTTCAGGCAGGCCTCCACTCGGCGAACCTTCCTACTTTCCCACCCACCTGTGGTTACGTGCAGGTACGGCGTGCAGTGGGACGCCGTGGGAGGGACGCAAGACCATGACAGAGACGACGCCGATCGGGTTTACGCGCACCCGTCCCGCCCCTACCGGATCGCACAGCGGCACCTCGAGGTACTCGGGCCTGCTGAAGCAGGTCAAGGCCCGTGGCCTGCTGGAGCGCCGCACCGGCTACTACTGGATGGTGTTCGCCGTGCTGATCGTGACCCTCGGGCTTGCGTGGACGGCGTTCGTGTTCCTCGGCGCGTCGTGGTGGCAGCTCATCGTCGCTGGCGTGCTGGGCGTGCTGTTCACCCAGTTCGCGTTCCTGTCCCATGAGGCAGCCCACCGCCAGGTGTTCGCCTCGAACCGGTGGAACGACCGCACCGCCCAGTACGCCGGGACGTTTCTGGCGGGGGTGAGCTACTCGTGGTGGATGAACAAGCACACCCGGCACCATGGCAACCCGAACACGGTCGGGAAGGACCCGGACGTGTCCTTCGACGCTCTCTCGTTCCGGGAGGAGGACGCAGCGAATCGGCGCGGGTTCCTTCGCGTGCTGGTCCGGGTGCAGGGGTATGCGTTCTTCCCGCTGCTGCTGCTTGAAGGTGCGAACCTGCACTGGCAGTCCGCGAGGGTCCTCGGCAATGTGAAGGAGATCCGGGGACGCCGTATCGAGGCGGCACTGTTCCTGCTCCGCTTCGTCGTCTACCTCGGCGTGGTGTTCTGGTTCCTGCCCGTGGGGATGGCGTTCGCGTTCCTCGGCGTGCAGCTGGCGGTGTTCGGCCTGTACATGGGTGCGTCGTTCGCGCCGAACCACAAGGGCATGCCGATGATCCCCCACGACCAGAAAGTCGACTTCTTCAGCCGGCAAGTGCTGACGTCCCGCAACATCCGCGGCGGCTGGTTCATGGCCCACTTCATGGGCGGACTGAACTACCAAATCGAGCACCACCTGTTCCCGAACATGCCCCGGCCACACCTCGCTGCCGCTCGCCGGATGGTCCGGGACTACTGCGCGGAACACGACGTCCCGTACACGGAGACCACGCTGATCGACTCGTACCGGATCGTCGTGGCGTACCTCAACCGCGTCGGGCTCGCCGCACGGAACCCGTTCGAGTGCCCCCTCGTCGCGGAGCGACGCATCCGATAACGTTGCGCGCCACCGTCGGGGCCCCCTCAGGGATCCTCGTCCAGCCAGTTTGAACGCGTAGCCGCGCCGGGGACGGCTCCGTCGGGCTCATGCGTACGTATGGTTCACCGCGTAAAATGTCCCGGCCGCGAACGTTCACTTGCGTGAATTGTTTACTTCGTGAAACAGTCTTGGCACTCCCTCGGATGGGGGGTGGCCTTGATCAGGGTGGATCGCTGGACGAAAGGGACTTCTCGTGCGTAGCACCTATCAGAGCTTCCCCCAGAGCGGACGCATCACTGGAACCCACCAGCGGTTCGGTCTCACCGACCCCGCGATTGTTAGCGCGTACGTGAACAGTCGTGTCAATGACCCCTCGCTGCTGTCCGGTTCGACCGGGCCGTCCTACGCGGACTTCTTCGCTGAGCCGGCTCAGTAACGCTCGGTTCACCCCGCCCGAAGGGATCACTGACCTGTGCCATTGACCGTTGTCCGCCGCGAACACATGCACCTGTACACGCGAGAGCCGCGTTCGCGGTCGGCGAAGAACGCCACTGATGCGATCCTTCGATTGCAGCACGCGGAGGAGCAGCGGCTCGAGCAGGCGCGTATTGGCAGTGGGCTGTCGAAGAATGAGTTTCAGGCCGTCCGGTACATGTTGCAGGCGCACCGGGATGGTCGGGCGATGGGGCCGAAGGATCTCGCGGTGATGTTGAACGTGTCGAACGCTTCGGTGACGAAGATCGTCGACGGGCTCGTCTCCAAGGGTGACTTCACGCGTGCTCCGCACCCGACCGATCGTCGCGCGCAGGTGCTGGAGCCGACGGTGCAGGCGGCGAAGAAGATCGATGATGCCTACACGAGCTATCACCAGGTGGTCGTCGAGGTGATCGATCATCTGTCGCGTGAGGACAACGATGTGCTCACGCGGTGCCTGGGGCAGATCACCGACGCGCTCGTCGCTGCTGGCACGCCGGAGCCGGCGGATGAATACACGGTCATCGACGAGTCCGACGATCACGCCCCCGATTCGGCCAAGTAGCGGGCTCCGCGCGTCGCTGCCGTTTGGCAGGTGCGAGTGTGCTCGTGCTTCGCGTCTTATCCCGCCGCGAGGTGAGCGGCTGGGTTAGTCCGCGTCGGTGAGGTCTGGCCGGGTGTCGGCGTGGATCGGTTCGTTGTGGCCGAAGGTTTTGGCGGCAGCACGTAGTCGTGCGACGAACTTTCGGTCTTCGACTTCGAGTTCGTCCTCGTCGGCGTCCTCGATGACGATCTCGCTGGACGGGCCGATCAGGATCTTCGTGGTCGTCATCGTTCCGTCTTCTGCGACCGCGGGCACGTCGACGGTGTCGGCACGGTCACCGCCGGCGAGAGCGGCGGCGTACTCGATGACGGCATCGGCGACGTCGTCGCTGGTGAGGATCGTGCTGCTGTCGTAGTGGATGTGCTTCATCAGATGCTCCTTCCACTGACATGAAACCGATCCCAGCTGTATGCGGGTGCAGTGCTCCGCCGCGCAGCCAGCCTGTGGCGGGGCGGCTAAGCGGGGTGGGTGCGGGAGCGCAGCCAGCGGGCGCGGGCTTCGATCTGGCTCCGCGCGGGTTCCAAGGAGCTGTGCGTTCCCGTGACCGCGTTGTCAGCACTGTGGGCGGAGTATTGGTCCGATCGCGTGACGTCGCCGAGGAGGGTGCCGTCCGAGCGGGACGCCGACCAGAGGTCAGCCGTCACTGCGGTCCAGACAATGTCACTCGGCATGGAAAGTGGCAACAGCATGCAGGGCTCCCTGTCGGGGCGAGAACGGTGACCCCGAGATCAGGCATCGGCGTGATGCTCCGCCCGGCGGCTTGACGCGCTACAGTCCGGCCACGACCAGCTGAGTAGCGCTGCACGCCGGACGAATCCGGGTCACCAGCCGCGGGCGACCTGTTTGGTGCGGCGGGGGAGCTCGCCGAACTCGTCCCGGTACGAACCCGCGAACCGTCCGAGGTGCGCGAACCCCGCTCCACGCGCAATCTCCGCGATGGGCAGGTCGGATTCGGATTGCAGCTGCTCTCGCGCCAGGAGGAGTCGAATGCGTCGAAGGTAGGCCAACGGTGTGATGCCGTGATGCCGGCTGAAGGCAGCTTGGAGGCCACGGACGCTCAAGCCAGCAGCATCGGCGATGTCGGCGACGGTGATCTGCTCAGTCGCGTGCTCGAGCAGGAACGTCTCGGCCCGTGCAAACCGGGCACTCGCAGCGGTCTGTGGGCTGGATCGTCCGGCGGGCCAGTGCGGAATCGCCGTCAGCAGGCCGCCGGCAGCGAACCGGGTCAGCTCACGTTCCCGCTCCTCTGACACCTCTTCCGGTCCGGCGAGCACTTCCGCGGCGACCGCGCGGACCATCAACCAAAAGGCTGCCAGTGTCGGCCCCTCGGGAACGTGCCTCGGCTGGAACTCCAACGGTCCTGGCGCCCAATCTCCACGCTCAGCAGCGACCTGCTCGACGGTCGCCCGGTCGATGCGGATGACATCTTTCTGGAACGACTCGAACCGGACCGGTTGCGGCGCGTTCCGGAACAGCACGGGCCGGCCGATCGGGACGCGGTGCCCGTCAACGGTGCCCCGTCCGGACTTCAACCAGACCAGCACCATCGCACTGTCCGGCTCGATCGTGCCCCTGACCACGCCACTGCAGGCCGTCGACTCCAGCGACAACAACCGCGTTCCACGCACCCGCTCCTCGAACGCGAACGTCGCACCGCCCGGGTCCACGTCAACGCCGTGCGTCACATGCGTGCGCGCGATCGCATCCGCAGCGACAGCAGGGTCAGTGGTCTGGGCCACGCGTTGGGTGCGGCGCATCGGTTCGGTCACCCTCTGATGATGCGGCCAACTCGTCTTATCCACAATACGTAGGGCTGACTTCCGAAAACGGATATTCGCCTGTTGGCGCTCCGTGGGCGGCCCTTAGTGGTTCGGG
This sequence comes from Curtobacterium sp. MCPF17_003, assembly GCF_003224385.1. Classification (NCBI taxonomy): domain Bacteria; kingdom Bacillati; phylum Actinomycetota; class Actinomycetes; order Micrococcales; family Microbacteriaceae; genus Curtobacterium; species Curtobacterium sp. MCPF17_003. The sequence continues at coordinate 161,106 of NZ_QKLC01000006.1, forward strand.
GGATCGATAAGCGCGTTCCTGCCGTGTCGCTACCCTCAAACAGGGGGTACGGGAACCACGGGCAGTCATAGGGAGATCGGCCATGAGCACCTACACCAGCGACGACAACGTCGAAGCGGCACGCATCACCACCTTCAAGCGCGCGCGGAAGCAGTGGCGCCGCGAGGGTGTGGTCAATCTCTCCGGCAACGGCAGTGACTTCTTCCGCGATGATGCTCCGGAGCGTGTCAGCCGCTAGAAGACCGAACGCTTCGACAGGTCCGCCGAAGCGGTCCGCGATACCGGGCCCTCGAGGCATCAGATGAAGTGCTGATGTCGGTGCTCCGCGCCGGAGGGAGTGGTGACGGCGTAGTGCACCGTCAGGGGCTGCTGCCAGTCGCCGTAGTAGTCGCCCCACTCGTATAGGACGCTGTCGGGGATCACATCGGGTTCGGCGGCGAGTGCTCGTTCCGCGAGGGCGATGAGACGCTGCCGGTCGGTGTCCATGGTGTTCCCTCGTTCGCGATGCCTTGAGCGGAAGCGTGAGCAGCTGCCCCTGTGTCCCACTGATTGCAAGCGTTTCAGCACGGGACCCTCAGCCGCCTCCTGAAGTGTGACGGCTTTGTTCATCGGGGCGGCCTGCACGCTCGGTGGGTGCCGCGCGCTCTACGGTGGCCCTAGTGAGTCGGTGACGCCCGCGAGTGGTCAGTTGCTGGCGGGGTGATGAGGCCCCCATCGGCCGCGATCAAGAGTTCACGGTTAAGGATCAGTTCGGCGATGTCCGCGACCGTCTCATTCCGGGCTGCTGCGTGCCCTCGGATCAGGAGGTATGCGTCCGCTGGTGCAAGGCCAACCTGAGCGAGTACAACGCCGGCGGCTTGGTGCACAGCCCGCTCACGCAGTCGCAGCGGCGCACCATCGTCGTGGCGGGTCAGGACGCGGCGCAGTACCCGCCGGCTCACAGCGGCGGCGAGCGTCATCGCAGCTGTCGCATCAGCCGCTGGTACCTGCATTGGGGTTCGCGCGTACACATCGGCTGAGCCGAGGAGGAACGGGCCGAACCGAAGCGGTACAGCGAACAACGCTCCAACACCGTCGTCAGCGGCCGCAGCAAGAAACGCGGGCCACCGATTCGAAGGATGGTGTTGAACGTCGGGTTCGAGGACCGGTGTGTTGTGCTGCAAGGCGTCCCAGCAGGGCCCCTCCTCGAGGTCGAACTGCAGCCGGTCGATTCCGCCGGCACGGCTATCGGTGATCGAGATCGACTCGTTCCCAGCGAAGCCACCGAACGACGCCACGGACGCACCATCACCATGAACGACATCAAGGAACGCGGCGGCGAGATCCGCTTCGGGGAGGGACGCGGCGAGCGGGGTGAGGCTGCTTCGCAGCTCGTTCATGGTGTGCTTCCTGCCGCCAGCTCGCCCGGGGGCCGGGCTCTTGCCCAGCAGCACCCCACGCTGCACCGGTGACGGCCTGAACCTACGTCCGACGCACTCCGTCCGCGCGCCATTGATCCCGAACCCGCACAAGCGCCATGGATGGCGCGGCCCGAGCTCTCGGCTCAGCAACCCGTCGGACCACCGCGCCGCTTGTTCGGTGAGCTGATCGTCCTTCGGGTCAACGATCATGCCGGGTCCCAGACGTTGCTCCGAGACGAGTAGCAGGGACGTCAGGTGGCGTCAGCCCATGGAGCGATAGAGCTTGCGAGAGGGCTACGGCATGTCCGAACGGCAGTGAACACACCGACATCAGCCTGATTCAGCTCGTCCAACGGCAACGGCAACGGCAACGGCAACGGACGGCTGGTCCGCCAGTTTCCCGGTGGACCAGCCTGAGCTCCCGGAAGAGGTGCCCGGGGCGAGGCTATCGGCTTTCGGTGCAGCACATCGGTCTGCGTTGCCGGGGTCGGTGATGCGTCTCCGGCTCGACGGCGGAGCGGTGGGCTCAGCCAGGTCGAGAGGGCAGCTTGTTCGCACATCGTGGGCGCGTACTTTGAGAGATGTCGTCAGCTCGCGGGTCTTCTGCGAAGGCGCCTACAGGAAGCCGCATTCATGGTTCGACCGCAGCGCATCGTCTGGCAGGAGGGGCCCGGTACCGACTGGACAGCCCACGCCGACGGCGTCATCGTCGGCAGCGTCCAGCACCATGATCAGTACGAGCTCCACACGACCGACAACCAGGTCCACGGTTCGCACAGCACCCTCGGCAATGCGCAAGCACAGCTCAGTGCCTGGTACTCCTGGGTCGCCGCGCAGCAGGCCTGACCAGCACGCAAGGCTCTGACGCGAGGCGAGCGTTGCCAATCGCGTGACCCGAACACGGACCGGCAACGCCCGTCCCGCAGCCTGATCCGCCACGGGTTCCCGTACCGTACCCAGGGTCGCGCTGGGCGGGCAGTCAGCAGAGTAGGTCCTGCGCAGACCGGACCAGCCCACCGCACGCTCACATCGCACTCACGCCGCCAGGCCGTCGATGGCGGGAGAACTTCCGGCAACGGAATACGACACCTGTCGACGATGGTTCACAATGAGGCGGGGCGGCTGGTTACCGCCCAAGCGAAAGCGTCCTGAGTCCCTGATCCTCGGACGCACGCGGCTGCCCGCTCACCCCAATAAGAGCGGGCAGCTCCCATCTCGTAGTTGCGGGCGCCCTCGATCATCGGGTGTTCAGACTGACGTGTGCGGTTCACGACGGCTTACGTCCCCAGCGACGACGACCCCAAAGTCGCTGGTGTTGCAGCGCCTGATGCTGTCGAAGGAGTTGCCTGATTCCGCGGTCGCTCCGGGGTCACGTCCGCTTCGCCCCTGGCCCGTTATCCGCGCGACGTGGGACGGGTTGAACCGGGTCGTAGCGCATCGTAGATTCCCGGCATGATCGCTGCCGAGCCGCGCGATCCGCAGGACCGGATCGCCCAGGAGCCGTACTGGCTCGATGACTTCTTCGACGAATTCATCAGGTCGTTGGACCCGTCCAGATCGACCTCGACGACCCCGGGAGATACTGGCCGGCAGTAGGCGCCCCTCAGGCTGTTTCCCTGAGGTCGGCGCCGTGATGGACGACGTCCTCGGCTCTCGCGCGCATGCCGCCGCCGGCTGTGTGCGCTGCTCGACGTAGGACTTGGAAGGCTTCGTCGATCCGGATGCCGCGTCGGTACGCCAAGGCCCCCTTCGCTTGCTCGACGAGTACTCGTGCCTGGATTGCGTCGTCGATCTGCTCCTCGAAGGTGCGCAACCGGCCGGCATCGCGTTGCCGCACGAGCGCGGCGGATGCCGCGTCGGCGAGCAGCTGGATCAGAACCACGTCGCGGTCGTCGTGCCCGTCGGTGTGGTCGGCGAACAGACACAGCGAACCGATGGTCCCATCGCGCAGCCGGATCGGCTCAGCGAAGGTCCCGCGAAGCCCTCTCTCGCGCATCGTCTCAGCGAACGTCGGCCACACGATCTCGTGGGTGGTGACGTCGGGCACGTCGATCGTCTTCCCGGTCCGGAAGCAGTCCAAGCACGATCCCTCGTTCGTGCCGAGCTGCGCCTCTTCCGCATCGCTCGTGCGTTCGCTCGTCGAAGCGATGACGTGCAAGGTCCCGGACGCATCGCCCAGGACGATCCCCGCTTCCGTTGCTGAGGTAAGCTCCACGCACGCCGCGATCACGCGGTCCATGGCGTCGAGGACCTCGAGGTCGGGGTTCAGAACACTGCTCAGGCCTTCGGAGAGGCGCTCGAAGCGGTCCTCACCTCGATGTGCCTCTGACCTGGTCATGGTCGGACTGTACAGCGGGACAGTTCGCGAACCTACCAGCCGTAACGCGTATGCGGGTCGGGGATGAACGGCACGAGCGTCCGCGACGTAGCGTCAGGGCATCGCTCGCGTTGCGTGGGGTGCTGCTGCGTTCCCGTCCGTTCCCCGGTGAGTTGTCGTCAGAGCGCACGTCATGAATGCACCACGATCCAAGCGCTATACGCCTTGCTTGCCCGGAAGGGGGTGGGCTACCAAACGCCGTCTCGGTCGCTCGTGGTCGTTCCGGTAGGGGATCGGTGATCGGACGACTGCGCTCATCCCGGCGCCTAGGCTCTGCCCGTGGAGCAAACGGAGACACCGGTCCTGCGCAACCGGGTGAAGTTGGCATGGGTCCTGCCGACCCTCGCTCTTGTCCTCCTGGCCGCACAGATGCTTGCGTGCGTCCTTACCTACGTCCACACCGCCCCGATTGATGCTGCGTACGACGTCAGCGCTGAGCGTGGCCGCGGCCTCCTCCACGCTCGTCCCGCCGACGTCACAGCAGCCGGGTTGAGTCTCGGCCTCACGTGGATCGCCACGGTCCCTGTGGCGCTGGCCGCGACACTGCTGGCAGCAACGGCCATCGACCGGTTCCGAGCGGAGGGGAAAGTTCGCGTGTACGCGCAGTCGGTGACGCTGGTCGCGCTCGTTGGGTGCATCGCCGGCGTCGTTCTCGCCGTACTTGGCGTCCTCGAGCTCCTGCGGGTCTGATGGCTAGCAGCTCCGGCACGAGCCGCCGTCGTTCGTTCCGAGACGCAGCGTTGCCCGTTTGACGATCGGCTACCGGTGCACCCATTGCCGTGCTGTGACACAAGGTCAGGCGCTTCGTGATGTGCTGTCCGGATGCGCGTCAGATCAGCGGCCGTCGTCGTCCAGGACGAGAGCCTGCTCGTCATCGATCGATTGAAAGACGGTCGGAGATACTGTGTCCTCCCTGGTGGCGGGGTGGAGGAAGGCGAGAGCCTCCGCGAAGCGTGTCAGCGCGAATTGCGTGAGGAGACGGGCCTCGAAGCAACCATCGGTGACCTACTCGACGTTCCAGTAGACAGTGCCGTTCCAGCGGCCTACTTCGCTGCCCAAGTGCGCCCTGGTCCGTTGGTGCTGGGTGGCCCAGAGATCGAACGAGCATCAGAACTGAACCAGTACGAGCCAAGGTGGGTGGAACTGAGTTCGCTCGCGCAGATACCGCTGGTGCCGGAAGCGGCCAGGCAAGCGGTGCAGCTGGTCCTCGCCGCGCACCGGTAGAGGATCGGTCACCGGCACATCCTGCGCGAAGCTCCTCACTCCCTCGGTGATGGTCTGCCTGCGCAGGCCCGGCAGCCTAAAAGGCGTGCGGGATGGGGGCGCGCGAAGCCGCACGGTTCTCCTGAACACCTGATGGTGTTCGTCAACGGGCTTACGCTCACATCGTGACGGGCGCAAGCCGGTCGAGTGAATCGAGGACTTATGGCTGCCGAGAGAGACCCGAAGACTGCTCGCACCTTTTGGTCAGTTGGGCTCGTTCTTGCGTCCGTGATCGGTGTCGCTGCAGTCATCGTGCTCGTCACGAGTCCGGCGATGACTGGTATGTACTTCACCGTCGCAGGCATGATCTGCCTGATCCTGGTTTGCGCGGGCAACTTGCGTCGGCTCCGATAGCACGGACCGTGATTGCCGTGGCTCTTCCGGAGGCACGGGGGGCATCGAGAACCCAGTGATAGCCCTCTCCCACTGTGGGACCTGCTGCGCCTTCGTGCCCGATAGCCAGTGGCTCGACAAACACGACTCGGCCCGCGTGACTATGCCCGGTGAAGGATCGGCTAACGGACACGCTGGTTCTGTTGCGCACGACGCTCCCGTTCCTGCTGGCGAGCAACTCGCGGTCCCAGCGCGATCAGAATCGTTCCTGGAACAGCGGCAGCGAGGGTCGCAGCAAGCAGGGGTAGCCAAGGCGTGAAGTCCGTGACCGCCGCCAGGATCGTCAGAACGATCAGGGCCACCGTCAGCGAGCCAATGACCCGAGCCATCCAGAGCCGGTACCTACGCATCATTGCCCATAGTGCACTGGCTCTCGGTAGAGGATCGGCTATCGAGGTGGCCGGCCCGACCCTGGGGACAGAGTGGCCGATACGCTCCGACCATGAGCTTCAGAACTCCTTGGTCTGTGCGACGGTGAGCATCGAGTCCTTCGACGTTGAACCGGTCGACCATCGCAGGTTGTTTTCGTGGTTGCTCGGTCTAGTGGCTGCTGTCACTGGTGTTCTTGCGATCATCGGGTGGCCATTGCCGTCGGCGCCGGGAAGATACGTGTCGTCCGATGCATGGGAACGCACGACCGCCTTGATCGAAGCGTGGTGGACACACGACGGTTGGCGAATGTCGGGGGCGTCATGGTTCTGGGGCGGAGTCGCGATAGGCGCGACAACTGGCGCGATCGCGCTTTGGGCCGGGAAGGAACGGACATGGCGCAAGACGTGGTTACTGACCGTGCTACCGGGCGGAGTCATCGCAGCGCTGGGCCCGTTGGTGCAGGTCGTGTTGCGGATTCGGTGGTCGAATTACTCACAGAACCACGACGCCCGCTCCACAATCTTCGTGTACGTGATCGGACTGGCGGTGGCGGTGGGCCTTCCATTTCTCCAGGGGTGGGTGATGCGCGGCCGCGAGCAGAGCGACGGCGGCGACGCGTTTCGACGTTGACTCACCGAAAACGCCGGTCCAAGACGAGTCGCCAACCCGAGTCGTGGTTGTCGGATGACCGCCGCAATTCGACTCGTCCGTCCTCCAACTCTCGCCGGTGGTGAGTCCGGTACCCGATCCTTCACCGGGCGGTCTGGAACGCAAGAGCGCTTGTGGTCGTATCTGGGTCGTCTGCAAGACGTGCGTGGGTCTCGACGTCGAAGCGCTCAGCGCCGTAGCGCAGCTTCTGGCGTTCGATGCCTTCCGCCAGGAAGCCGGCTGTTGTGGCGACGCGGCACGAGGCGGGGTTGTTCACCCGATGCCCGAGCTCGAGTCGGAACAACCCCGCATCGAACGCCCATTCAGCGACGGCCTGCAATGCTCGCGATGCGTAGCCGCGGCCGCGAGCTCCTCCGGCCAGCCAGTAGTACGCCCACGCTGTCTGGTGTCGTGGTTCGATCGCGGAGAGTCCAACGTTCCCGACGGCGACGCCGTCCTCGACGACGGCCCAGTTCTTCACCGAGTCACTGAACGGTAGGAAGTTCCCGATGTAGTCGGTGGCCTGCGCTTCGTGTGTGAGATCCGCTCCATTGAACTGCGTGTCCAGGTCGGGGCTTGACCAACGGGCGGAGAGGAGCGCCGGCGCATCGCTACGTGACCACGGTCGGAGAAAGACGGGCATGGCTCATTCTCACAGGCCAGCCAGCGTCTTATCGAGGTGATCGTGATGCCCGCAACAGGATCCTCTTCAGGAAACGATCGTGAGGAGCCGGTTGCCGAACAGAGCTGCGTAGCGTCCTTGCCTCCGCAGAATGTTCTGCACGTGATCGGCGGTCTGTGGAAGTCGTTGAGCGAATCGGTCGAAGCCGGACAGGATGAGGACGAGGCCAGTCTCAGACGCATCCCACCCGTAGTCCGCCTCGGCAACGTCTGACATGCAGTCGTTGAGCGCGTCCAGGTTCATCCCGAAGTGGCTGGGGAACTGGAGGCTCGCCGCGAAGGCGATGTGCATCTGCTTGGCTTCCCTCCAGGCCCCGGCGTCCAGCTCTACGACCCGGTAGCCCTCGCGCCGAAGCCACGTCTCTGCGTCTCGCAACGCAGCATCGGTCGGCAGCCTCCCGACGAATCCATCGCGGGCGATCTCGAAGTCCAGGCTGTTGCCGAGGATGTCATCGGTGGAGAACGCGGGCACGCGCGAACCCTAGTACGTGCAGGTGACTGAGTGTGGCCGCGGCCGATCCTGCAGAAAGTGTCGTCGGTGCCTACCAGCGTCGCTGATGGAGGTTCTGATGGTCGTCCGATAGCCGGTCGTCCGCCGGATCACGGCTGGCGGCGACAACCACGACAACTTGGTCGTGTCCTGCTTGACCTGGGGATTCCCGTATGACTGTCCCGCGAAAATGCCCGGTGAAGGGGCGCTAAACGCAACACCGCTCACGTACCCGAGCAAGGGTGCGGCACTTCCAGTCGGGTGACGCCAGCGCGGGGACCAGATCGCTGCGCGTCCCGCTCGAGCACGTCCCTGCCGAACGCCGTGTTCACCCCGCCGGCGACCTAGCGCGCACGGCACGCTGCTCCTGACTCGCCGGGAGGCGACCCCTGACGAAGGCAGCACCGAGGAACGCGCTGCGGCGACAAGTTGTGTGCGAAGGAGACAAGTTATTCGCGCGGCGACACCGGGGCTCCTCGATTCACCCCCCGGCATCAGCTTCCGAGAATGACTATTATCGGAACTGAGAAGGTCGGGGCCACAGGGCCGTTCTGGACACTGTCGTCCGTCAGCTCATGTGAAGTGAAGGACAAGCTGCCGTCTTGAAATGCAAGTTCTCGCGATTGGTACCCAACTTGTCGCGCCACCAGTGGCCAATTTGCCCCTCACCGATGAGCCGAAGTAGTGGCGGATGCAGGACCCTTGCGACTACAACGAGGGCGGCTGCCACCACCTGGTGCACGCGTTTGGCGAACCGGGCCCGCTCTGCTACCTCATCGACGCCGGCGGTGCGCAGCTCGCAGTACGGGCGGTGGAGCTGATTCACCACCGGCGGTACACAGCGATGCAGGTCCATCAGCCGGCGGGCCCGGCTTCGGTACGGTGAATCTGTGACCGCCGAGAGTACACCCCAGGATCCGACACACTTTCTGCCCGCCGAGCTGCCACCCGTCGACGGCAACTACCGCTACTACCGCTGGCGTAACCAACACTTCGCCATCCGCCAGTTCGAGCCGAACGAGTGGACGCTCCGCGACGACGACTCGACGACACTCGGCACACTGTCGCAGCTCGACGACGAGACGTGGCGCTTTGTTGGCAACACTCACTTGGGTGTCCCAACCATCGAGTCCCGCCACTGGCAAACCGTCCTCGCCTACGCCTCCGTGCCCGTGTTCGAGTAGCGGCACGACCAGCGACGTCGTCTGCGCACAGCCCCAGTGACAGCACCTCGACCGAGTAGGAGACACCCAGGACATCAGAGCACAAGCCTGAGTAGATCGGACGTACATCCAAGGTGAGAGTCGCCTGATCGATGACGTGTCGCGCGTGCCGGTAGCTGTCGCCGCGCTCCTACTGGCGTCAGCATCATGGAAACTGCATCGGGGAGCGTGTGTCCGTCATCGCCGCGATGGGTTGTCGCTCATCGCTGTCGTGTTCGCCTTCGCCGTCGTGGGTGACCATCACAACGACCCTCGCTAGTGAACGCGCGAGCGGCGACGTCCCGGCGTTCCAAGGCCCGACCAGGGGTTGCCGCCCGGTACGATATCGCCATCGCGGAGGCTCTCGGTTTGGGAAGAATGCCGTCAGCGTAGGCGGCGCTGGTCGAGTGCAGTGGGCGGAGATGAGCCTTCCGAGCGCGAAGGCTGAGACCACCGCGCCGACGAACGCTACCATCAAACTCGCTCAGAGTTGCCAGTGGACAGCGCCGGGCACGAGCGCGGGTCGTGCCGTTTGAACGTGACGAACCAGCTGTAGAGCGGTTTGGAAGACATCCGGAGCAGGATGCGAGACCTGAAGCGACTCGCTGGCCCACGTCCTTGCAATGGTGTCCCTTCAACTGGGAGGGGAGAGCGTGTGCCGCTTCTCGCTACCGTCGGCGAGGAGGTGGGGGATGGTTCAAGGGTCGTTGCAGGACCGTTTGCCGGGGGAGTCGCTGTTCGAGACGCTTCGGGCGCAGATGCCAGTTGCGGACAGAAGGGGCCCGTTGGGTCGTCTCTTTGGCGTACATCCCATCCCGTCGGAGCATCGTGCCTGGTACGTCGGTGCAGTCGGCGAGCTGGCAGTTGCCCGTGCCCTGGCGAAGCTTCCCGACGGATGGGTGGTGTTGCACTCTGTGCCCGTGGGGGAGCGCGGCAGCGACATCGATCATGTTCTGCTCGCGCCAACCGGCCGGGTCATCACTGTCAACACCAAGCATCACGAGGGCGCGACGTCTGGGTCGCGTCGAAAGCGATCCTCGTCAACGGGCGGAAACAGCCGTACCTTCGCAACTCTCGCTTCGAAGCGGAACGCGCCGCGCGGAAAATCGCTGCCGCGATCGGCTCCCCGGTCGATGTTCTCGCAATGATTGTCGTCGTGGGCGCGAAGAGGCTCATCATTCGCGAGGAGCCCGAGGGGATCGCCGTTGTCCGCCTCGAGCGGGTACGATCCTGCCTCGCTCGTCGAGTCAAGCCACCGCGGGGACCGGTCGACGTCGCGGCCGTTCGAGATGCTGTTCTCCGCCCGCAGACGTGGTCGACGACGGAGTTGCCGCATCGGGATGGCACGCTGGATGCGTGGTCCAACAGCCTTCGGCGGAGCGTGGACGTTGCACGGTGGCGACGCACGGGTTGGTCCGGCGGCGGACTCGTGGCGATCGCCGTTGCGCTGCTTTCGTCAGGGGCACTCGAAACGGCGATGCACCTCCCGTGATCGACGAGTTCAACGGGAGCGGATTCGCGGCGACGGACCTTCGGGGGCGAGCGCCCGCGTTCTCGCTCATCGCGCGACTACGGCAGGAAATGAGTGGCACGGGCGGAAACCCGCAGGCGGGCATCCCGAGTCATGCCCGTAGTTGGTTCGTAGGCATTCTCGGGGAACTCGAAATCGCCGGTCTCCTCGACGCCCTCCCGTCCGGGTGGCTCGTCCTGCACAGCGTCCCTCTCGGTGAGAGCGGCACGGACATCGACCACGTCGTCGTCAGCCCCCGCGGCGTGGTGATGACGATCAACACGAAACGGCACGCCGGAAAGCGGATCTGGGTCGGCGAGCACGCCTTGTAGGTCGATGGGAGCCCGACAAGCTACCTCCCGAAGGCCCGAGCCGAAGCGGAGCGAGCAGCGGCCCCTCTCAGCCGCGGCGCGGGACGCTTTGTCACCGTTCGACCGTTCCTGGTGTTCGTTGGCACGCGACCGTTGAGCATGAAGCAGCAGCCGGCAGGCGTCACGGTCGCGACTCCTGACAACCTCGTCAGGTTTCTCCGAGCGGCGGGATCTGAGCAGACTTCGGAAGACGGGCCAGCCGTTAAGCGGGCGGCGGCAGTCTCCACCACCTGGAGTAGCGCCCGCCTTGACTCTTCGAAGTCAGGTGAGCTCCTGAACTGGTTCCTGTCCGTCAGGGAAGCGGTCTCGCCACACGCCGGGGTTCCTCGCCCGGGAGCCATGGGAAGCCACTCGATGTCCCGGCCCGATGGCGTCTACCGACCACCATCACGAGCCCGCAGGGCGCCGCATCCGTTGAAGGTGATCGGGATCGTTCTCGGGTCCGTCTTCGGGTCCCTCTGGGCGCTTGGCATGATCCTCGGACTCCTCGCAGCAGCGGCGCATGGCGGGTGAAGGGCCCTGGACGCCGTCAGGGTCGTGTCCGGCCTTGAAGTTGAATGCCCGCGTGGGAATTCCTGCAGATGAGGAGTTGCTGTCCGGTTTGGATGATCCGGAGCAGCTGGGCTTCGCGAAGCGTGTCGAGCCCCTCGACTTCTTGCTTAAGTCAGCTTCAGGACTCTGCACTCACGCGAACTCTGTGTCCAGTCGCTGTTGGTTCAACCAAGAACTGGTCAGTTGCGTGCACGATTTCGGAAGGCTTGGCGTAGCCCCAGTTGCGAGAATCGAAGTCTGGCTGCCATTTACGAAGCAGTTGGCCGACTGTGGCGAGACTTGCCCAGCCGTCGTCGGAAGAGGCGCTCCTGACGCTGCTTCTCAGACCTTCGACGAGCCGAACGTCTTCTTTCACTTGCGTCCTCGGTGGCTCCGGTGAAACGACTGCGGTGTCCGCGGCGCCGAGAATGTCAAGGTAAGTGAACTGGTCGCAGGCGTTACGGAAGGACGCCGGCGTCTTCCGCTCGCCGAATCCGTACACGGTGATTCCCTGCTCTCGAATGCGGGAAGCGAGGCGGGTGAAGTCGCTGTCGGACGAGACGATGCAGAACCCCTGGAACCGACCCGTGTAGAGCAGGTCCATTGCGTCGATGATGAGCGCGCTGTCCGTTGAGTTCTTGCCCTTGGTATGCGCGAACTGCTGCATGGGTTGGATGACGTGTTCGTTGGCTGCGGTCTTCCAGCTATTGAGTTGGGTCGTCGTCCAGTCGCCATAGACCCTCTTGACCGCCGCGGTGCCAAATCGGGCCACCTCCGCAAGAACGGCCGTGATTCGAGACGGCGGAACGTTGTCTGCGTCGATGAGAACTGCGAGCGAGCTACTGAGCGGCTTCATAACGACAGCCTGGCAGCGTGAAGAGCGACTCGAAGCACCCGGAGCCCAGCGACACGCGGACAGTAGGAACTTTGACCACCAAGCGGACTCAGCGTCGGGCCCTCCTCACTGGCAGACGTGAGCACTCTTCGGGCAACGCGTGCTCAAGTACCCAACGGGCTTGCGGCGGTGCGCCCTTCGGTCCGTCGCGAACGGCATCTGATGACACTCAGGCGCGCCTCGCCGGTGGTCAGTACGTGACCGTACTGTGGTCAGCTTACGGTCGCCGTTGGCCGTTTCTTGGCCACTTGTCGCCCTACTCATTCGGCACCGATCCGGTGGTCGGCGGGTGGCCGACTGGTGGCCAAAAAGCGGTCACAATCAGGTGAAAGTGGGTAGCACCTGGTCAGTTGCTGCCCACTCAATATCGTATACGCCAATGTGACCGTTGTATGGCCATCATGTGACCGGCTGCTGGTCAGAGGCTGGCCTCGGGAGGCGTACTGCGTGGCTGTCCGTGTTCGCCGTCCATCAGTCGCTGCAATCCTGCCCGGGCGGCACGCCTGCGAGCCATGTCTGCCTGATACAAGGCGCGCAGCGGCTCACCTTTGCTCATCCGCTTGTCGAGCCAGGTTTCGAACTCCGGAGGCACCTGCTGTAGCCGCTCGTTCGTTGCACGCAGTTGGTCTCGCTCCTGTTCTGCTTCTTCCCGAATACGCTGCGCAACCGTCTGGGCCACCGTCGCAGCGCGGCTGGCCGCTTCAGCAGCCTCGTGTGCGCGTTGAGCCTGTTCGCGGGCGGCGGCGAGTTCTGTCTCCCGGGTGCTGATGCTCGCCTCCCGCTGGTCGAGGTTCTTCGAACGGTTGGTGAGGCTGACGAGCATCGTCTCGTAGGTCGCCTTCTCTGCTTCGGCGTCCGCGGTGGCGTCGCGCAACCGATCGGCCTTCGCCTGGAACTCGCTGCTGCTGAGATGCTCACGTGATCGTTCGGTGACGCGATCCTCGACGTCGTAGCCGGCCGCTGCCATGTGCGCGCGGAGGTCCTTGTGCTGGCGGCGGAGGTCGCCTGGTCCCTTGAAGTAGTCCTTCTGAGACAGTCGGCCGTCGGGGGTGACGGGCGTGATCAGGACCTGCAGCTGCGGGCTGTACTCGTCCAGGTGGAGCGAGAATCCCAGCACGTTGTCCTGCCCGAACTCCTCGGTCGCCCAGTCGAACGAGGCGCCCATGTAGTTGACGGCTTCCTTGTTAGGTCCGTGCGTGCGCCACTGCGGGTTGAACTCGTCGAACCACTTCGGATCGAGCTGCAGGATGAGGCCGCGTATCAGGACGGCATCCTTCCGCAGAGGGCGCTTGACGGTCGCGAGACGGCTGTTGAGGTAGGTCTGGAATTCGTCCGACGGCGGCTTGCCGTCGACCGAGACGAGCGTGCGGAAGTCTCCTGCGCCGTCGTTGATCAGGGTGCGGTTGTTGTGCGTCCGTCCCGGCACGATGTTCTTGTTCGTCTGCGCGAAGTGGAAGCCGGCCTGCTGGTCGGCCTCCCGTGCGATGTGGCGGAAGAAGCGCTGCGCGTGGCCTCCGCGTCCCACCTTGTGGGACGCGTCGAACGTCATTGTGTAGCTCATGCTTCGCCACCCTCGACGCTGATCGAGGGGTGCACCGACTTCGCCGTCGCACCCCTCGATGCCTTCGGCGACTCTCCCGAGGGGCTTCTCCTGCCGCGACTCCGACCACCACCCCGGTGCGCCTCCGGGAGGGTGATGGTCTCCTTCGCGGCAGAAGAAGGTGTAGCCCCATACACTTCGGCGTCGCTGCGCTCGCCAAAGTCCTTGGGGCCCCGCGGGGCGCCGACGCGCAGAGCGCGTCGAGAGCAGCCCTGAGGCTGCACTACGGGCCCGAGTCGCTGGTCGCTCGTCGGGCCTACGAGCGCGGCGCAGAGTCCGGCCGCTGTCGCGGTCGTCCTCGCGCCCCGCTCACGGAGCATGGACCGCGCGAGGGCAAAGTCCCTCGCCGGGGGAGCGGGGAAGAGGAGGGCCGCGCGAGCCCCTTCAAGGTGCCGCACTCCTGCGGCGCCCTGGATCGCGCTGAAGTCGTACGACATTCGCTTCACGCCGCCGTCTGATCGATGACGAGACCCACGCGCACGGCGCCCTTCTTCATGCGCGTCGCGGTGTAACCAAGCTTGTCTAGCGCTTCCCCGAACTTCGTCCGGCCAAGCTGGTGCGCGGCGTGGATGCCCTCCTCCGACGCCCACAGCTGGTAGGCGTCCAACAGGGCGGTGGTCGTGTCTCCAGTGGACGGGTCCTCCACGCAGCGTGCGTCGACAAACCGGCGCACATCGTCCTGGGAGTTCGCGTAGGCCTGCGTCGCGGAGGAGACCGACGTTGGCTCACCAAGACCATTCGCAAGGTAGTCCGCCAGGCCTTCGATGGCCCAAGCGAGAACCGCGTCGCGGTCGAGCCTGAGCTTGGATCCGAGCTCCGGGTCCTGCTTGTCCTTCGGGATCACGACGTTGAACGGAACGACACGTACGCGCGCCCACGTGGCCGGATCGTTCGCGGGAAGCTTCGGCAGGAAGTTCGTGATCATGAGGATGAGGAACGCGGGCGTGAACTGGAACGGGGCGCCGTAGAGCTCGCGGGCGGTGATCTCGTCACCGCCGGTCATGCGCTTCATGAACGCCGCCGAGATGCGGGCGTTCTCCTCGAGTTCGGATGCGACCAGGAGACGGACCCCCCGCAGCTTGGCAAGACCCGGAGTTGCGCTCTGTGCGTTGCCGCCGCGCTGGACCTCGAAAAGGCCGGCCTCCGCCACAGCTGCATAATCACCAAGTGCATAGGTGCACGAGGTGTAGGCCACTCCCTTGCCGTTGCGTCCTTCTCCCGTCGCGATGGGGAAGATGTGCTCGCGCACTTCACCGAGGAGGGCTAGTCCCATCAGCCGCTGGAAGAAGCACTGCACGCCCTTGTCTGGCAGCACCTGATCGAGGAAGCGCTGCCAGGTGGCGGACTGCGCTGGAGCGTTTGGATCGAACGAGGCGCGAGCCAGCTTCGTGATGAGGTCCGCGGGATCGTGGGGACGTATCTGCCTCGTCAGCAGGTCGAGCGTCCCGTTCGGCAAGTTGAGCGTGTACCGGTCCGCATCGAGCTGATCGATCGTCGCGGTCATGCCCGGAAGACTCGACGCGATCTTCAGGACCCCTGAAAGACCACCAGCGCTCTCGCATGCCTGGACAAGCGAGAGTAGGTCCTTGCCCCTCTTCGCGAGGAGATCGTCGTGTTCGAACTTGCCCTTTGCGAGCGCATCCGTGGCCTCAACACGAAGGCGGCGAAGCGTCTTGAGAAGAGCGTCCTGCGTCAGCCCGGTGTCAGCGACCCAGCGCATTCCATCGAACGCCATCCATCCGACGTTGCGCACGAAGAGGAACTGCCCCATGTTGTCGAGCGCGAACTCGTAGGCGATCTGAGCCTGGTTTCGGTGCGTGTCGGCACCGTACCGGAGCTGGGCGAGCAGGGTTGACTGAGGTACAGTGATGGTGTTGTTCACGATCATCTTTCTGGTGATTGACCGGACTCGGCGTCTCTAGCGCCGAGGCCTTCTACTTGTGTGATGGATGCGCGGCGAGCTGCGGCCGAGGCGCAGTGCGCCGCGCATCCGTCAACGCACGGCGGACTGGGCGTGCTCGGTTTGCCAGGCGATCCCGAACGGCCGCCCTCGGTGATCTCCCGGAGGAAGCGCTCGCAGGGTGACTAAGAAGCGTGCTGAAGAGCGAGCGGTGACGTTGATGACGTTACGAAACAGAACTCCTGGCTGAGGAGATCTGAGAGTTCCGAAGGTGATGAGGAGTCTTGTGTGGTGACGTCACCAACGTCACCACATCAACATCGCTGGCACACCTGTTTCAACGGCGCCCCGGCACGGTCGGCGGCATGCCCGAACTTCTCCGGAGCCGGAGGCTCGACCAACTGGCGTGATGCTTGTGCGGTCGTATCAGCGGCGGCGCAGCATGTGAAGTGCCGAGGCGCCCCTGAAGCTGTCGCTTGTCACTGCGATGCCCAGCCGCAACGTCGCCGCAGCTCGTGCTGTGTATCGGTGAGTGGCCGTTCAACGCCCTCTGGCGTCATTCGCCGCGGAGCGTCGATGCGAAGGCACTCATGATGATCGCGCGCTGCTCGGCTTTGAAAGGCGGCGCTTTCGCGGCGACCCGCTTGGCCCACTCCTGCAGGCTCTCCTCAGTCGAGTTCATGTCGACTGGTTCGGCGAACTCGTCGAGGTCTTCCGGCTTGATGAAGACGCGACCCTTGGCCTTGACGGCAGGAAGGCCACCTTCCTTGATGTGGCGACGTAGCGTCGAAACTCCGTAGCCGCTGCGCTCCGCGGCTTCGGTCAAGGTCAGACCGAATACTCGCTGGGACGCAGCGACGCGAGCATCGGTGGCAGTGTTGGTCAATTGCTGCTCCATGAAATCTAGAGCACAACGAACGATCAGGTAAAGGAAAAGTCAACCAGTTGATCGGCAACTGGTATCGCACCCTGTGCCTCGCGGCATCGGGAATTAGATCTTGTGAAGTTGTGCGTTCAACGCTTGTCGAACGGCTAATAGTCAAGCATCGATTTCGAGCTGTGCAGATTTCGTTCGAGGGAATTTTGTGCCCAGTTCGGGGGTGGTCGATCCGCTCCGGAGCGGAGCGTGGAGACGTGGAGACGTCGAGACGTGGAGGGGCGGGTACCAAGCTCTGTTTCGACGTACGGCATGACGGCGGAAGCCTCGGTGGGAGGATCTTCCGCCGCCCCAGCAGGTAGAGGGCCTGCTGCCGTTGACAACCCGCGAAGCGGGCGCCGGGTCCCTATGAGGTCCTCATCGATGCTTCGCCGCCGACAGGCGCCAGGGGAACCCAGCGAGCCCCGTCGCGGCCTCAGCGCCAGGCCACGACGACGCGATCGCGGTTCACGCCCTGCTTCCCACGCCACCCCCGACCAACGGGCTTCACCATCGGTGTGAGGACCGCCCGAACGAGCCTTCGCTTCTCCTGCAGCTCCATGCCGTGCCAGCGATCGCGAAGGCCGCCTTCGGACACGAGCCTTGCCACAAGCGGATCGAGTGTCGACAACTTGCCGAGTCGCTCCCGTGCCGCCTCGATCTGCGGGAGGACACGAGCCTCCTGATCGACGATGAGGTCAAAGCGCATCTGAGCGGCGGCCTGCGCGCGAACGCCCTCGAGGTACTCCTCGTAGCGCTCAATTTCTGCCAGGAGCGCTTCGCGCTGGAGGTCTGCTTTGTCGTCCTCGTCCTCGCTCGCAGCAAGGAAGTCAGGACGTTCGAGGCGTTCGAAGAGGATCTCGACGACAACTTCATCAAGCAGCTCTTCCCGCATGCTCACGTGGAACCCTGACTCACCAGGTGCCCCGGGTCTCCTCGACGCCCCGTCGCAAACGTAGGTCTTGTACGTCTGCCGTGGCAGTGGGTTCCCCTCGGCGTCGATCTTCTTCTTGCCGGCGTTCTGGCGGCCGACATGCAGGCGCCCGCCGCACACGCCGCAGATCGCGATCCCGGCAAGTAGATGCTGTGCGGGCCAGTCGTTCGTTCGACGGCGTGATGCCGGATACATCACGGCCTGGAGCTTCTGCCACGTGTTGAAGTCGTAGAGCGCTGGCCAGACCGCATCAGCAACGATCTCGCCCTTATGCTCCCGCTTGCCTGCATAGGCGGCGGTCGTCAGCATCTGCTTAACTGCTGGCGCCGTCCAGCCGAGATCGCTGCGGTGCTCCACGCGACTCGGACGCCGAGCAGGCAACCCGCGCGTGTTGAAGTCTCGAGCGATCGCCCGGAACGAGTCGCCGCCGAGAATACGGCGGGCTGCTTCGCGGACGACAGCGGCCTGTTCAGGATGCTCCTCGACGCGGAGGAGGCGACGAGTCTGCGGGTCGTACACGCGGACGTACCCGTAGAGGTTCTTGCCGTGAGGTGCGCCGCGCTCTGCGGCGGCGCGAACGCTCCGCAGCAGCCGTTCGGACGTCTTGTCCGACTCGTACTCTGCGTCGACGGCGTCCTCGAGAAGGCTCCGTCGGTCTCGCGCGTTCTTGGGGTCGTAGAGCCGGCCGTGTGTCGTGACCCAGATCTGCACCTTCCGCTCTTTGCAGAGGTCGACCAGGTCCACCCATTCGCCGACGCGTCGCGAGCCGCGGCTGGACTCCCAGATGGCGAGGATGTCCGCGCCGAAGTCGCCCGACTCGAGGTCGTCGATGAGACGCTTGAAGTCCTCGCGCTGCTTCGTGGCGTACCTGCTCGCGCTGCGATCGGTGTCTCGGTACGGCTCGTCAGGGTGCAGGATCCAGCCCTGGCGCATGATCGCGGCAAGGTTTTCATCATGTTGCTGATCTGGGCTTTTCCCCTCGCCAGATCGATCCCGTGACACGCGCAGGTACTCACGAACGCTCAGCTGCGGCATATGACCCTCCCTTGGTAACAGTATCCGGGGCGAACTGCGCCGTGGTGGTCGGACTCGTCGTGGTCCTCGGCCGCGCCTGTGGTCTGGCACGAGGCCTGCGGGCCGCGGCGGCCGTCGCCGTGCTCCTGGTGTTCGTCGTGCTCGTGCGGCCCGACCCCTCGATCGTCCGGGCGACGGTGATGGCGATCGTGGTGCTCGTCGTGCACCTGGCCGGTCGACCGGTGCGGGGCGTACCGCTCATCGCCCTCGCCGCGGTCGGCATGCTCGTGGTCGACCCCTGGTTCGCACGGTCGTTCGCGTTCGCCCTGTCCGTGCTCGCCACGAGCGGGATCGTGGTGCTCGGCCCGCCGCTCACCGAGCTCCTGGCACGTCGTGTGTGGCCGCCGGTCGCCGCCGCACTCGCGATCCCGGTCGCAGCGCAGGTGGCCTGCTGGCCGGTGACGATCCCGCTGTCGGCGGCGCTCCCGACCTACGCGGTGCCGGCGAACCTGCTGGCGGAGCCGTTCGCGCCGGTCGTCACGGTGATCGGGCTCGCCGCGTGTGGCGTCGCTCCGGTGTGGCCGGTGGGTGCGCAGGGGCTCGCGGCCGTCGCGTGGGTCCCGGCCGCCGCCGTCGGGGGCATCGCGCACGGGGCGGCGGCCCTGCCCTACGCCTCGGCACCCTGGCCGGCCGGGGTGCTCGGTGTGGCCGCCGCCGTGCTGGTGTGCGGCTGCATCGCGGTCGCCGTGCTGGTCCGGGGGCGGCTGGGCTCCCGGTTGCTGCTCGCCGCAGGGGTGGTGGTCGTGGTCGGTGTCGCAGCGGTCACCGTCCCGGTGCTCGTCGTCCGGGGATCGGTGCCGGGCGACTGGTCGGTCGCCGCGTGTGACGTCGGGCAGGGGGACGGCGTGCTGCTCCGTGGCGACGATGCCGTCGCGCTGGTGGACACCGGCGACGACGAGGAACGGCTCCGGGCGTGTCTGGACCTGCTGGGGGTCACCCGGATCGACCTGCTCGTCCTGACGCACTTCGACCGTGACCACGTCGGCGCGGTGAACGCTGTGGTCGGCACCGTCGACACCGCGTTGGTCGGACCCGTGGGCCGCGAGTCGGACGAGCGGGTGGTCGACGACCTCCGGCGTGCCGGTGTCGACGTCCGGACGGCGGACGACCGGGTCTCCGGCACCCTCGGGCCGCTCACCTGGCGCGTGGTGTGGCCCCCGGGCGACGACCGTGCCGCCGGCAACGACGCGAGCATCGTGCTGGTCACGGGGCCGGCCGACGGAGACTCATGTGCGGCGTGCCTGACCGGGGTCTTCCTCGGCGACCTGGGGGAGTCGTCGCAACGTCGGCTGCGCAACGCCGGTGGTCTGCCGGCGGGGCCGATCGACGTCGTGAAGGTGGCGCACCACGGCTCCGCGGACCAGGACCCGCAGCTCTACCGAGGGCTCGCTGCGCGGGTCGGACTCATCGGGGTCGGCGCGGACAACACCTACGGGCATCCGACGCCGTCCGCGCTCGGCATGCTCGAGACCGCGGGCACGCTGCCGCTCCGCACCGACGAGCGCGGCACCGTGGTGCTCGCCCGCTCCGGCAGCGACGAGGTGCGGGTGTGGACGGAGCGCTCGTCGTCGGCGGCCGCCCGTAGGATCGTCGGTGCACCACTCGACCCGGCACCGTCCGGGCCGGCACCACCGGAAGGACCACATGGCCGCCAAGAAGCCCGCGCGCGCCGCAGCAAAGATCGACCAGGTGCCCTGGTCGGGGATCCGTCCGGCACCCGTCGTGCTCATCACCGGGCCCGAAGCATTCCTCGCCGACCGTGCCCGCGGTGTGCTGAAGGACCTGCTGCAGGGCGAGGACCCCGCGCTCGAGGTGCACGACCTCGAAGCCGACCAGTACGCCCCCGGGCTCCTCGCCACCCTCGCCAGCCCGTCGCTGTTCGGCGAGCCGCGACTCGTGCAGGTCACGAACGTCGAGAAGTGCACCGACGCCTTCATCACCGAGACGATCTCGTACCTGCAGGCCCCCGCCGACGACGTCACCCTGGTGCTCCGGCACGGGGGTGGCGTGCGCGGCAAGAAGCTCCTCGACACGATCCGCAGCGGTGTCGGCGGCGGGGTCGAGGTGCTGTGCGACGAGCTCAAGCGCGAGACCGACCGCATCGACTTCGTGAACGCCGAGTTCCGCGCCGCACGACGCCGGATCGCGCCCTCCGCCGTCCGGACCCTGGTGACCGCGTTCGCCGACGACCTCGCCGAACTCGCCGCCGCGTGCCGACAGCTCCTGGCGGACGAGGCCGAGGAGATCACCGACAAGGTCGTCGACAAGTACTACGGCGGTCGCGTCGAGACGAACGCGTTCAAGGTCGCCGACATCGCCCTCGCGGGTCGGTCGGCACCGGCGATCGTCGAGCTGCGGCACGCCCTGGCCACCGGCGAGGCACCCGTGCCGATCGTCGCCGCGTTCGCGAGCAAGATCCGCACGATGGCGAAGGTCAGCGCCTTCCGGGGCCCGAGCGGGCAGGCGGCCTCGGCGCTCGGCATGGCGCCGTGGCAGGTGCAGCGCGCGCAGCGTGACGTCGCCGGCTGGAGCGAGTCCGGGCTGGCGAACGCGATCATCAGCATCGCCGAGGCGGACACCGCGGTGAAGGGTGGGTCACGCGACGCGCACTATGCGCTCGAGGTCATGGTCCGCACCATCGCCCGACGCGGCGAGCCCCGCTGAGGCGAGTCGGGTCTCCCGGCCGTCCCGGCCGTCCCGCGTCGTCGAGTGAGCAGAAGACGACGTGTGATCCCCGGTGACCCGTCGTCTTCTGCTCACTCGAGAGCCCACGCAGCCCACACAGCCCACACACGACGAAGGCCCCGCACCAACGGTGCGGGGCCTTCGGACCAGAAGGGTCAGGACGTCAGAGCGACGAGACCTTCTTCGCGATGGCCGACTTGCGGTTCGCGGCCTGGTTCTTGTGGATGACACCCTTGCTCACGGCCTTGTCGAGCTTCTTCGACGCGAGGGCCAGGGCGGCAACGGCCTTGTCCTTGTCACCGGCGGCGACGGCGTCGTTGGCACGACGGATGTGCGTCTTGAGCTCCGACTTGTAGGCCTTGTTGCGCTCGGTGGCCTTGAGGTTGGTCTTGATGCGCTTGATCTGCGACTTGATGTTCGCCATGAATTGCTCCTGCTCGTCTCGTACGGGTGGGCGCGACCGCAGGGTAGAGGGGCCCTTGGTCGCATCGCGTTCCACCCGTGGGCGGGGAACGCGGAAGCCAGCCACCAACACTACCAGGCAAGCGGGCTGCCACCAAAGCACGAAACACCGCCGGATCGGCGGAAGCCCGCGGTCGACCGCGCCGAAACCCCTCGGCAACACGCACCGGATACCGTGACGGACATGCCCTCCCTCGCACCGCGCATCGACACCGTGCCCGCCTCCGGCATCCGGAGGGTCTTCGAGCAGGCGGCCCTGCTGCAGTCGAGCGGCACGGACGTCACGATGCTCGTGATCGGTGAGCCGGACGTCCCGGTGGCGCCGCACATCGGTGAGGCGGCCCGTCGCGCCTGGACCGAGGACCGCACCGGGTACACGCCGAACGGCGGGATCGCGCCCCTCCGCGAAGCCGTCCGCGACAAGCTCCGCCGTGAGAACCGGATCGAGGCCGACCTCGAGCAGATCTGGATGACGATCGGTGCGACCCAGGCGCTCTTCCAGGCGATGACGCTGACCCTGAGCCCGGGTGACGAGGTGCTCGTGCCGGACCCCGGCTACACGACCTTCACGATGAACGCCCAGATCATCGGTGCGACCCCGGTGCCGTACCGGCTGGAGCCGCAGCACGGGTTCGAACCCGACCTGCAGGCCCTCGAGGCGAGCGTCACCGAACGCACCCGGGTACTGATCGTCAACTCGCCGTCGAACCCGCTCGGCTCGGTCTTCGGCGAGGAGACCCTCCGTGCGCTCCTGGCCTTCGCGAAGCGGCACGACCTCTGGGTCATCAGCGACGAGGTCTACGAGTACTTCACCTACGGCACCCGCCACGTGAGCCTGGCGGCGCTCGACGAGGACGACCGCGTGTTCTCGGCGTTCTCATTGAGCAAGACGTACGCCATGACCGGCGTCCGCGTCGGCTACCTCGTCACGCCGAAGGGGCTCGGCGCGACGATGCGGACCACGCAGGAGGCCATGATCAGCTGCGTCGCCGAACCCGACCAGTACGCGGCCCTCGCGGCGATCGTGGGGGACCACTCGGCGGTGCGCGACGCTCGGGAGCACTACCGCGCGAACCTCGAGGTCGCGAAGGCGACGCTCGACGCCGCCGGAATCCGGTACCTCGACCCGCGCGGGGCGTTCTACCTGTGGGTCGACATGTCGCACGCGTCCGACGGGGACATCGCCGAGTGGGCGCTCGGGTTCCTGCAGCGCGAGCGGGTCGCCGTCGCACCGGGCAGCGCCTTCGGACGCACCGGCGAGGGGTGGATCCGCGTGTGCCTCGCAGCCACCGCGGACGACCTCCGGCGCGGCCTGGGTGCCCTGCCGGCTCCGGCGCACGCGACGGTCTGACCGGCGGCCGACGCCCGCCTCGTCGACCGGACCACGGCCCTGGAGGCACGGCCCGCGTCCGTCAGGCACGTGGCGGACGCGCGCCGTGCCTCCAGGGCGGGTGAAGCGTGGGAGACTGTTGCGACCGTCCGACCCACCTGAGGAACCGTGAGCCCACAAGCATCCGCTCCGCTGGAGCCCGCAGCGACCCCGGCAGACGCGATCCGCAACTTCTGCATCATCGCGCACATCGACCACGGCAAGTCGACGCTGGCCGACCGCATGCTCTCGATCACCGGCATCGTGGAGGACCGTGCGATGCGTGCGCAGTACCTCGACCGCATGGACATCGAGCGCGAGCGCGGCATCACGATCAAGTCGCAGGCCGTGCGCATGCCGTGGGAACTCGACGGTGAGACCTTCGCGCTGAACATGATCGACACCCCCGGGCACGTCGACTTCTCGTACGAGGTCTCGCGCTCCCTGGCGGCGTGCGAGGGAGCGATCCTGCTCGTCGACGCCGCCCAGGGCATCGAGGCGCAGACGCTCGCGAACCTGTACCTGGCGCTCGAGAACGACCTCGAGATCATCCCGGTCCTCAACAAGATCGACCTCCCGGCGGCCGAACCGGACAAGTACGCGGCCGAGCTCGCGCAGCTCATCGGTGGCAAGCCGGAGGACGTCCTCCGGGTGTCCGGCAAGACCGGCGTCGGGGTGCCCGAGCTCCTCGACCTGGTGGTCCGTCGCGTGCCGGCCCCCGTCGGCGACGCCGAGGCAGCGCCCCGCGCGATGATCTTCGACTCGGTCTACGACAGCTACCGCGGCGTCGTCACCTACGTCCGCATGATCGACGGCACCATCTCGCCCCGCGAGAAGGTCCAGATGATGTCGACCAAGTCGACGCACGAGATCCTGGAGATCGGGGTCTCGAGCCCGGAGCCGAAGCCCACGAAGGGTCTGTCCGTCGGCGAGGTCGGCTACCTGATCACCGGCGTGAAGGACGTCCGCCAGTCCAAGGTCGGCGACACCGTCACGAGCGCGCAGAAGCCCGCGACCCAGGCGCTGCCCGGCTACACGGACCCGAAGCCGATGGTGTTCTCGGGCCTGTACCCGATCGACGGCAGCGACTACCCGGTGCTCCGCGAAGCGCTCGACAAGCTGAAGCTCTCCGACGCCGCACTGGTCTACGAGCCGGAGACCTCGGTCGCGCTCGGCTTCGGGTTCCGCTGCGGGTTCCTCGGGCTGCTGCACCTCGAGATCATCACCGAGCGGCTGTCCCGCGAGTTCGGTCTCGACCTCATCACGACGGCCCCGAGCGTGATCTACGAGGTCACGACCGAGGACAACTCCGTGACCGAGGTCACGAACCCCTCGGAGTTCCCGACCGGGCGCATCGTCGAGGTCCGCGAGCCGATGGTCCGCGCCGCGATCCTGGCCCCGAAGGACTACGTCGGCGCGATCATGGAGCTGTGCCAGCAGCGCCGCGGCTCCCTGCTCGGCATGGAGTACCTCGGCGAGGACCGCGTCGAGATCCGCTACGAGATGCCCCTCGGCGAGATCGTCTTCGACTTCTTCGACCAGCTGAAGAGCAAGACCCAGGGCTACGCGTCGCTCGACTACGAGCCCACCGGCGACCAGGCCGCCGACCTCGTCAAGGTCGACATCCTGCTGCAGGGGGACCAGGTCGACGCCTTCAGCGCGATCGTGCACCGCGACAAGGCGTACGCCTACGGCACGCTCATGACCGAGCGGCTGCGCAAGCTCATCCCGCGCCAGCAGTTCGAGGTGCCGATCCAGGCTGCCATCGGCGCCCGCATCATCGCCCGCGAGAGCATCCGCGCGATGCGCAAGGACGTCCTGGCGAAGTGCTACGGCGGCGACATCACCCGCAAGCGCAAGCTCCTCGAGAAGCAGAAGGAGGGCAAGAAGCGCATGAAGACCATCGGTCGGGTCGAGGTCCCGCAGGAAGCCTTCATCGCGGCGCTCTCCGGCGACGTCGAAGAGAAGAAGAAGTAGCGCCGGGCGCTCAGCGCGTTTCGCGCTGAGCGACCGCTCACGCACTGCGACCGACGTGATCTGTCGGTGAGCGCGAAAGCTCGGTGCGGGTCAGTCGGTACGGCGGGCGCGAGCACGCAGGGCGGCCAGGCAGAGGGCCGGGAGGCTCGCTGCGGCCAGTCCCGCCAGTGCGGTCCGCAGGATGGCCCAGTGGGCAGCCGCGTCGAAGTCGGTCTGCTCGCCGGAGGCCACCCCGGCGACCACGGCGCCGACGACCATCGCGAGCGTCACGACCGCGAGGACCAGCGGCAGCCGACGACCGCGCTCACGCCGGACCGCCGACACCAGTGCCGCACCGAAGAGCAGCACCCCGGCGCCGGCGCAGCTCGCCCCGACGGCGGCGATGACGTTCGCGGTGTCGAAGCCGTTCCACGCCTCCGGAGCGAGCGCGACGGTGGCGTACCGGGCGGGTGACGCCGCGGCCGACGTGGTCACGTCCACCAGCACCCGGGCGGTCGCCGCCACGCCGAACGCGACGAGCGCGAGCACGGCGAGGACGGCGGTCCGGCGGTCGACGGACCGCGGACGGACGGGGGTGGGGCGGGGCACCTGCTGACGATAGCCCCGGGGCGGGCGGTTGTCGGGCCTCCAGTTCGGGGTGCAGGGCGGGTGGGCCGATCCGACGGAGGTGAGCGCGGATCGGTTCGATCCGGGGCGGCCTGCCCAAGTAGCATGGCGGCATGAGCATCCGCGGGAGCTACCGGACCGCCCTGACGTACGGCGCGGTGGGGGCGACCCAGGCGTCGGACCTCATGACCTACCCGCCGGACGGCTTCACGCCGGCCGAGTCACGCGCGCGGATCGGACACGGCGACCAGCGGTTCGAGACCGCCGTCGTGCAGGCGCTCACGTGGCAGATCCAGGAGCGCAGCGGGGTCCGCGTGCACGTCGAGGAGCAGCCCGACGACGACGAGGTCCGGTACAACCCGGTCACCTTCGACGACGACGGCGTGCCGATCGCCCCCGCGTCCATCGGGACGCCCCGGGTCGAGAAGTTCGCACCCGACGGCACCCCGCTGCTGACGGCGGGCACCAGCGCGACGCTGACGATCCACGCGTTCGGGCAGACCGTGCTGGCACCGGTGCGCGTCGTGTCGATCATCGACGAGCACGACCGCAAGGGGTTCGCCTACGGCACGCTCGAGGGGCACCCGCTCTCCGGCGAGGAGTCGTTCGTCGTCGAGCGCACCCCGGACGGCTCGGTGTGGCTGCAGGTCCGGCAGTTCTCGCAGCCGGCGAGCCGGAAGTGGCGCTTCGTCGCGCCGTTCGTGCGACGGCAGCAGAAGGTCATGGCGGAGAAGTACCTGGCGGCGCTGCGGGGCGACTAGGCGGTCCTGATCGCGGTCGTGGTCGCTCCTGCTCCTGCACCCGCTCCAGCCCCCGCTCCCGCTCCCGCTCCCGCTCCAGCCCCCGCTCCCGCTCCTCAGCGGAGCGGCGGGAGTGCGGCGATCGCGTCCTCGATGAGGGCGGCGTCCTGCTGGCAGTCGCGTGCGACGGTCACGGCGTTCGTGTGGCGCAGCGCGTCGACGTCGTAGACACCGGTCGCCACGGCCAGGAAGGGGATGCCCGCGGCGTCCGCGGCCTCGCCGTCGCGCGGGGTGTCGCCGACGATGACCGCCCGCGTGCCGACCAGTTCGGCGGCGGCGCGCAGGGTGACCCCGGCCCGCTCGACCTCGGTGTCGCCGAAGTACGAGTGCTCCCAGTCGAAGACGTCGGGGTCGAACCCGGCGCCGGCGAGCTTCACCCGGGCGCGGTACTCGGAGTTGCCGGTGAGCAGGCCGTTGCGCCACCCGAGGTCGGCGAAGCGGGTCAGGAGCGCCTTCGCTCCGGGGACGGGACTGCGGTGGTCGCCGGAGGCGTGCCGTTCGGCCGTCAGATCGTGCAGGTGCCTGCTGACCGTGGGGATCAGGGTGTCCTCGAACGCGTGGGCATGCACGTGTTCGGCGATGAGCCCGGCGTCGGTCCGGCCGTGCTGGTGCCCGACCCGCAGGGTGAGGTCGCGGCCCACCGCCCGCTCGAGGGCGAGGTGGTAGAGGTTGCCCGGAGACGACGCGTTCATCACGAGGGTGCCGTCGATGTCCCACAGGACCGTGGTGGGGACGGGATGGTGCTCCATGACTCCATCATGACGGAGAATGGAGTCCATGCCGAGTGCTCTCCCGATCGCCGATCCAGCACCAGCGGACGGGCTGATCACCCCGTGGGCGGCAGCGGGCTCCGCTGCCGGGCCGGGGGCTGGTTCCGCCGCCGGTGACGTGCCCTTCGGCGTGTACGTGCACGTGCCGTTCTGCCGCGTGCGCTGCGGCTACTGCGACTTCAACACCTACACGGCGTCGGAGCTCCGCGGCGTCCGCCGTGACGACTACGCCGGGCACGCCGTGCGCGAGATCGAGTGGGCGGCGACCGTGCTCGACCGTTCCGGTGTGCCGCGGCGGCCGGTGTCCACCGTCTTCTTCGGCGGAGGCACCCCGACCATGCTGCCGGCGTCCGACCTGGCGATGATCCTCCGTGCGATCGACGACACCTGGGGCATCCTGCCCGGGGCCGAGGTCACCACCGAGGCGAACCCGGACTCCGTCGACGCGGCGTCGCTCGAGACCCTGCGGGCCGGCGGCTTCAACCGGATCAGCTACGGCATGCAGTCCGCCGTGCCGCACGTGCTCGCCACGCTCGACCGCACGCACGACCCGCTCCGGGTCCCAGTGGTCGTCGACCTCGCGAAGCAGCAGGGACTCGACGTCTCGCTCGACCTCATCTACTCGACCCCGGGGGAGTCCCTCGCCGACTGGCGGACCTCGCTCGACGCCGCGATCGCCTGCGAGCCCGACCACGTGTCGGCGTACTCGCTCATCGTCGAGGACGGCACCGCGATGGGCCGCATGGTCGCCCGCGGCGAGCTCCCCGCCCCCGACGACGACCTGGCCGCCGACATGTACGAGCTCGCAGACCAGGTGCTCGGCGACGCCGGCTACTCCTGGTACGAGGTGTCGAACTGGGCACGCGGTGACGCGCACGCGAGTCGCCACAACCTGTCCTACTGGAAGGGCCACGACTGGTGGGGCGTCGGACCCGGCGCGCACTCCGCCGTCGCCGGCACGCGCTGGTGGAACGTCAAGCACCCGGCCGCGTACGCGAACCGGGTGCTGTCGGGGGAGTCGCCGGCCGCCGGCCGCGAGACCATCGACGACGAGACGCGGTACGTCGAGCGACTGCTGCTGGCGGCGCGGGTCCGCGGGGAGCTCGCGACGAGCGAGATCCGCCAGGAGGCCCGTGGCCGGGTCGCCGGCCTCATCGCACGCGGACTCGTGGACGGGTCGGCCGCGGTGCGGGGACGGATCGACCTGACCCTGCAGGGCCGCCTGCTCGCCGACGCGGTGGTGCGGGAGCTGCTCGACTGAGCGGCGTGCGCCGCTCGGTCGGGCTCGTGGGGGCGCTACTGCTTGATGAACTCGATCGAGAGCGGGTAGCGGTAGAACTGTCCCTGGTTCGCGGCGATCGCGGCCATGATGCTGAAGATCAGCGACACGATGCCCGCTGCCAGCACGATCAGGACCCCGACGCCGAACACCGACGTGAGCGAACCGACCACGTAGGCGATGCCCATCGTGATGTGGAAGTTCAGCGCGACGCGGGTGTGCTCGCGGACGAAGCCGCCGCGGTCGCGGAGGACCAGGTAGGCGACCAACGGCGCGATGAAGTTGAAGAAGATGCCGCCGATGTGCGTCAGCGTGGCCCACAGGCGCTGGTCCTCGGGGCTCATCGGCCGGGGCGGGGTGTAGCCGGCGGGGTACTGCGGTCCGCCGGGGTACTGCGGTCCGCCGGGCTGCTGGGGGCCACCGGGGCCGTGGCCGTACGGGCCGCCGGGCTGCTCGGGTCCGTGGCCGTCGGGCTGCTGTCCGTAGGTCATGGCGGAAGCGTATCGGCCGACCGCCCGGAAGTCCCGGGCCGTCAGCGGTCGGGCGTAGGATCAGCAGTCGACACGTCCGAGTGCCAGGTCGATCGGGAAAGGAGGCGCTCGTGGTCAGTGAACGCAGCCTCGAGGTCCTCAAGGCCATCGTGCGCGACTACGTGGCGTCGCGTGAACCCGTCGGGTCGAAGACCATCGTCGAGCGGCACGCCTTCGGGGTCAGCGCCGCGACGATCCGCAACGACATGGCCCTGCTCGAGGACGAGCAGCTGATCGCCGCACCGCACACCTCGTCCGGCCGGGTGCCGACCGACAAGGGGTACCGCGTCTTCGTGGACCACCTGGCGGGTGCCCGTCCGCTCTCCAGCGCGCAGCGGCACGCCATCGAGACCTTCCTCGGCGCCCCGAACGACCTCGACGAGGTCCTCGGGCGCACCGTCCGGCTGCTCAGCCAGCTCACCAACCAGGTCGCCCTGGTGCAGTACCCCTCGATGGTGCGCGCCCGGGTGCAGCACGTCGAGCTCGTCCGGCTCGGTGACGCCCGGTTGATGGTGGTGCTCATCACCGACACCGCTCGCGTCGAACAGCGCGTGGTCGAGACCGACGTCCCGCTCGACGAAGGCTCGCTGGGCGAACTCCGCACCGTGGTGAACGGCGCGACGGTGGGCCTCCTGCTGCAGGACGTCCCGACCGCGCTCCGAGCCGTGCCGCAGCAGCTCCGCCCCGACGCCCAGACGCTCGGCGGGGTCGTCGTCGCCACGCTCATCGAGCAGGTCGCGGCGAACCGGCAGGACCGCCTGCTGATGGCCGGTGCGGCCAACCTGGCGAAGAGCGAGCAGGACTTCTCCGGCGGGCTCTTCCCGGTGCTCGAAGCGATCGAGGAACAAGTCACCCTGCTCCGGTTGTTCGGGGAGATGCAGGTGGACGACATCGCGGTGGCGGCCAGCATCGGCGTCGAGAACGCCGAGTACGGGCTCGACGCCACGAGCATCGTCGCCGGCGGCTACCTGGCCGGTGGCGAGGTGGCCCGCCTGGGCGTCCTCGGACCGACCCGCATGGACTACGGCACGAACATGGCGGCCGTCCGCGCCGTCGCCCGGTACCTGTCCAAGCTCCTGGGCGAACACTGACCAACCGACCGAACCCAACCGACTGAGGGATACGTGGCAGACCACTACGACGTCCTCGGCGTCCAGCGAGACGCCTCCGATGCCGACATCAAGAAGGCCTACCGCCGCCTGGCGCGTGAGCTCCACCCGGACGTGAACCCGGCACCCGACGCCGCCGAGCGCTTCAAGGACGTGACGCACGCGTACGACGTGCTGAGCGACCCCGAGCAGCGGCGCCGGTACGACGCCGGGCCG
Source organism: Curtobacterium sp. MCPF17_003 (assembly GCF_003224385.1). Lineage (NCBI taxonomy): Bacteria > Bacillati > Actinomycetota > Actinomycetes > Micrococcales > Microbacteriaceae > Curtobacterium > Curtobacterium sp. MCPF17_003. The sequence continues at coordinate 191,466 of NZ_QKLC01000006.1, forward strand.
CAGGCCGACAGCCCCTTCGGTGGTGGCGCCGGTGGCTTCAGCGACATCTTCGACGCCTTCTTCGGCGGCGGCGGTGGTGGCGGCGGCCGGGGGTCGGGCCCGCGCAGCCGTGCCGAGCGCGGACAGGACGCCCTGCTCCGCATCGAGGTCGACCTCGACGAGGTCGTCTTCGGCACCCACAAGGACGTCGAGGTCGACACGGCGGTGCTGTGCGAGACCTGCCACGGCTCCTGCTGTGCGCCGGGCACCAGCCCCCGCACGTGCGACATCTGCGGTGGCTCCGGGCACATCCAGCGCCAGGTCCGTTCGCTCCTCGGCAACGTGGTGACGAGCGCACCGTGCGGCACGTGCCGCGGGTACGGCACCGTCATCCCGAGCCCCTGCCCGACCTGCCAGGGTCAGGGCCGCGTCCGCGCGCGTCGCACCGTGCCGGTGGACGTCCCCGCCGGCGTCGACTCCGGTCTCCGACTTCAGATGCCCGGCCAGGGCGAGGTCGGTCCGGCCGGCGGCCCGTCCGGCGACCTGTACCTCGAGATCCGCGTGCGCCACGACGACGTCTTCAGCCGTGACGGCGACGACCTGCTGGCGACGCTCGAGGTCGGCATGACCGACGCCGTCCTCGGCACGACCACCACGATCGACGGCCTCGACGGTCCGGTCGAGCTCGAGATCCGACCCGGTGTGCAGAGTGCCGACGTCCTCGTCATCAAGGACCGCGGCATCACGAAGCTGCGCGGGAACGGCCGCGGTGACCTGCGGGTCGGCGTGCAGGTCGTCACGCCGACCAAGCTGTCCCACAAGGAGCGGCAGCTGGTGGAGCAGCTCGCGAAGTCGCACAAGACCACCGCCCCGCAGCTCGCCCGGTTCCAGCAGGGCATGTTCGGCAAGCTCCGCGACCGGTTCTTCAACCACTGATGGCGTCGCTGTACCTCGTCGACTCGCTGGACGGCGTCACCGTCGGTGACCCGGTGTCGCTCGACGGGGCCGAGGGCCGGCACGCGGTCTCCGTCGCGCGCGTCCGGGTCGGCGAGGTCCTGCGGATCGCCGACGGTCGGGGCACGGTGGTCTCCGGTCCGGTGACGGCACTCGGCAAGGACACGCTGGAGCTCGCGGTCCACACCGTCGAGCACCAGGACGCACCGCGCCCGTCGCTGACGCTCGTGCAGGCCCTGGCCAAGGGCGGTCGTGACGAGATGGCCGTGCAGGCGGCGACCGAGATCGGGGTCGACCGGGTCGTGCCGTGGTCGGCCGCACGCAGCGTCTCCCGGTGGGACGGCGCGAAGGTCGAGAAGGGCCGCGCGCGGTGGGCCGCGATCGCGCACGAGGCCGCGAAGCAGGCGATCCGTCCGCGTGTGCCCGTCGTCGCGCCGCTGGTGACGACCGGACAACTCGTGTCCGCGCTCGGTGAGGGGACCACCCTCGTCCTGCTCGACCCGACCGCGACCGTGCGGCTCGCCACCTGGGAACCCCCGACGGGCGCCGAGGACATCGCCCTCGTCGTCGGCCCCGAAGGAGGCATCGACGGCGCGGAGCTCGACCGGCTCGAGGCCGCGGGCGCCGTGCGGGTCCGGCTCGGCGACAGCGTGCTCCGCACGTCCACCGCCGGACCGGCGGCACTCGCTGTCCTGCAGGCGCGACTGGGTCGCTGGTGAGCCGGACCACGCCGTCGGGCGCGTCCTACGATGGAGCCATGAGCACCAGCACGCCCAGCGTCTTCTCCAAGATCATCGCGCGCGAGATCCCGGCGACCATCGTCGCCGAGGACGACCGTGTGATCGCGATCGAGGACATCGCTCCGAAGGCTCCCGTCCACGTGCTCGTCGTCCCCAAGACCGAGCAGTACGCGAACGTCGGCGAACTCGCGGCGGGTGACCCCGACCTGCTGGCCCACGTCGTCGCCACCGCGCAGCGCATCGCCGACGAGCGCGCCGACGGCCAGTTCCGACTCGTCTTCAACACCGGCGAAGCCGCCGGTCAGACCGTGTTCCACGTGCACGCGCACGTACTCGCAGGTGAACTGCAGGAAGGCACCCTTGCCGGTTAACGAACCAGTACAGCCCACCGCCGCCGACGACGAGCCCGTCTCGGTCTCGCTCCAGGTCGACGGCATCGCCATGGTGCAGCTGCTCGGCCCCCAGGACCGGCTGCTCAAGACCGTCGAGCGCCAGTACCCCGGCGTCCGGGTCGTCGTGCGCGGCAACGAGGTCACGCTGACCGGGCCCGAGCGCGACGTCGCCCGCGCGAAGGCGCTCGTCGACGAGCTCGTCGGCATGGTCAGGCGCGGGCAGGAGATCGGCCCGGCCGACATCCCGATGTCCGCACGCATCCTCGACGACGACCGCAAGCCCTCCGACACCTTCGGCACCCCGATCGTGTCGAGCCGCGGCAAGTCCGTCCGGCCGAAGACCGACGGGCAGCGTGCCTACGTCGACGCCATCGACGAGCACACCATCACGTTCGGCATCGGTCCGGCCGGTACCGGCAAGACGTACCTGGCGATGGCCAAGGCCGTGCAGGCGCTGCAGCGGCGCGAGGTCAACCGGATCATCCTCACCCGTCCCGCGGTCGAGGCCGGCGAGCGGCTCGGCTTCCTGCCGGGCACGCTCACCGACAAGATCGACCCCTACCTGCGCCCGCTGTACGACGCCCTCAACGAGATGATGGACCCGGAGCTGGTCCCGAAGCTCCTGGCCGCCGGCACCGTCGAGGTCGCCCCGCTGGCGTACATGCGTGGCCGGACCCTCAACGACTCCTTCGTGGTGCTCGACGAGGCGCAGAACACCACGCCCGAGCAGATGAAGATGTTCCTGACCCGGCTCGGGTTCGGCTCGAAGATGGTCATCACGGGTGACATCACCCAGGTCGACCTGCCGGGCAACGTCTCCGGTCTGCGGCTCGTGACCCGCATCCTCGACCAGGTCGAGGACATCCACTTCGCCCGTCTCGGCAGCGAGGACGTGGTCCGCCACACCCTCGTCGGCCGGATCGTCGACGCGTACACGGTCTACGACGAGGAGCGCCTCGCCGAGCAGGCCGGGCAGCGCCCCGGTGGCCGTGGCACCGCCCCGGTCGGCAACCCCGACGGTGCCAACCGCGCCGAACGCCGTGGGCGCCCGCCGCAGGACCGCGCACGACCCCCGTACCCCCAGAACGACGCCCGAGGAGGCAACCGGTGAGCATCGAGCTCAACAACGAGTCGGGCGTCGAGGTGGACGAGGCCGCGATCCAGCGGCTCGCGGCCTTCGCCCTGGACGCGATGCACGTCCACGCCGATGCCGAGCTCGCGATCGTGCTGGTCGACGAGGGCGCGATGGAGCAGCTGCACGTCCGGTGGATGGACGAGCCCGGCCCGACGGACGTCCTGAGCTTCCCGATGGACGAACTGCGCCCCGGCACCGAGGACGACCCCACGCCGGCCGGGCTGCTGGGCGACATCGTGCTCTGCCCGCAGGTGGCCGAGGAACAGGCGAAGACCGCCGGGCACTCGAGCACCGACGAGATGCTGCTGCTCACCTGCCACGGCATCCTGCACCTGCTCGGCTTCGACCACGCCGAGCCCGACGAGAAGGCCGAGATGTTCGGCATCCAGGGCGAGATCCTGACCGCCTTCGCCGCCCAGCACCGAGGGCGGTAGCCGGTGGTCGTCGTCGCCGGACTCCTCGCGGTGGCGCTGGGGCTCGTCGTGCTCGGCGGGCTCCTCGCCGCGAGCGACGCCGCACTCTCGGTGGTCTCCCGTGCCGACCTCGAGGAGATCGCCAGGGGCAACAAGCGCCGCCGCGCCATCGAGGCGATCGCTGACGACGTCGGGGCGCACGTCAACGCGCTGAACTTCTTCCGGGTCCTCGCCGAGACCGCGGCCGCGGTGCTCGTGACGATCGCCCTCGTGGGCGCCTTCGACAGCTGGTGGATCGCACTCGTCGTCTCCGCCGCGATCATGACCGCGGTGTCGTTCGTGCTGGTCGGGTCGAGCCCGCGCAGCGTCGGACGCGCCCACGCCGAGCGGCTGATCGGTGCGACCGGCGGCATCGTCCGTGGGGTCCGCATCGTGCTCGGTCCGCTGGCCGGACTGCTCGTCCGGATCGGCGACCGGGTCACCCCCGGCCGCGGCCGGAGCGCCTCCACCGTGTCGAGCGAGGAGCAGCTGCTCTCGCTCGTCGACGAGGCCACCGAGAGCAACGTGCTCGAGGACGAGGACCGCGAACTCATCCACTCGGTGTTCGAGTTCAGCGACACCCTGGTGCGCGAGGTCATGGTGCCCCGCACGGACATGCTCACCGTCGACGGTGCGGAGACGCTGGCCGCGGCCATGGAGCAGTTCCTGGCCGCCGGGGTGTCCCGGATGCCGGTGACGGGCAAGGACAGCGACGACGTGCGGGGTGTGCTCTACCTGCGCGACGTCGCGCGGTCGCTGTACGAACGGCCGGCATCCCGCACTGAACGGGTCAGCCGGCTGCTGCGGCCCGCCGAGTTCGTGCCGGAGTCGAAGCACGCCGACGACACCCTGCGGCACATGCAGGTCGCCAAGAACCACCTGGTGCTGGTGGTCGACGAGTACGGCGGTGTCGCCGGGCTCGTGACCATGGAGGACCTCATCGAAGAACTCGTCGGCGACATCTCCGACGAGTACGACCGCGCCGTCGTCGACCGGACCGAGGTCGAACCGGGCATCTGGCGGATCTCCGCCCGGCTGCCGATCGACGAGCTCGGCGACCTGTTCGGCATCGAGCTCGACGACGACGACGTCGACACCGCCGGTGGCCTGCTCACCAAGGAGCTCGGACACCTGGCCGTCTCCGGCGACACCGTCACGGTGTCCGGGGTCGTCCTGACCGCCGACCGGGTCGAGGGCAAGCGCCGCCACCTCATCACCGTGCTCGCCGAGCGCACCCACGCCCTGGCCGACGTCGAGGACGCCTTCGACGACGCCGAACCCACCACGACGGGAACCACGCACGCATGACCGACCCCGACACCACCCAGGCCGGCTCGGAGAAGCCCTACCGCGCGGGCTTCGTCTCGTTCGTCGGCCGTCCGAACGTCGGCAAGTCGACGCTGACCAACGCCCTGGTGGGCGAGAAGGTCGCCATCACCTCGTCGAAGCCGCAGACCACCAGGCGCGCCATCCGCGGGATCGTGCACCGGCCCGACGGTCAGGTGATCATCGTCGACACCCCGGGCGTGCACCGTCCGCGCACCCTGCTCGGCGAACGGCTCAACGACCTCGTGCAGTCCACCCTCGGCGACGTCGACGTGATCGGTTTCTGCGTGCCGGCGAACGAGCCCGTCGGTCCCGGCGACCGGTTCATCAACGACACGCTCGACCAGTACCCGCGCGCCAAGAAGATCGCGATCGTCACGAAGATCGACAGCACCTCCAAGGACCGCGTCGGTGAGCAGCTGCTGGCCGTCTCGAAGCTCCGCGACTGGGACGCCGTGGTGCCGACCTCGGGCACCAGGGGCATGCAGCTCGACGACCTGCTCGGCGTGATCACCGCCCTGCTCCCCGAGTCGCCGCAGCTGTACGACTCGAGCGCGGTGACCGAGGAGACCGACGAGGAGCGCATCGGCGAGCTCATCCGCGAGGCTGCGCTCGAGGGCGTCCGTGACGAGCTGCCGCACTCGCTCGCCGTGGTCATCGAGGACATCGTCGAGCCCGATGCCGACGACGACGCCGACGGCCCCCTGCGCATCTTCGCGAACCTGTTCGTCGAGCGGGACAGCCAGAAGGCGATCGTCATCGGACACAAGGGCGAGCGCCTGAAGGACGTCGGTTCGCGGGCCCGCGTCGAGATCGAGTCGCTGCTCGGCGGCCGGCACGTCTACCTGAACATCCGCGTGAAGGTGGCCAAGGAGTGGCAGCGTGACCCGAAGCAGCTCGGACGCCTCGGCTTCTGACCGTCCGCCGCTCGCACCCCGGGTCATCCGGGCGAGGGACGCGGGGACGAGCGGCCCGCCGTACCGTGGACGGGTGTTCCGTCCCATGCTGCGCGCGCAGGTCATCACCGACCTGCTGATCGCCGTGCTGCTCGGCGGCCTCGTGCTGGTCGCCAGCGGGCGCGGGCTCGACGGGCCGCTGTCCGTGGTCACCGTCGTCGGGATGACCGCCGCCCTGGCACTCCGACGACTGTCACCCGGGCTCGCCCTGGCCGTGGCGTGGGTGTTCGCGGTCTTCGAGATGGTCACCCTGCAGGTGCCGGACGTGTCGAACGCGTTCATCGCCGGCGTCATGTACACGACGAGTGCGTACGGCAGCCGCCGTGTGCGGCTGGCCGGGCTCGTGTCGGCGATCCTCGGGTCCGTGGCGGCGGCGGCGTACATGGGCTTCGACGACTACCGGAACCGCTTGACCTACGAGACCACCTCGACGTCGGTGCCGGAGTCGCTGCAGGTCATCCTGTCGTTCTTCGCCGTCGTCCTGCTCCTGCTGCTGCTGCCGTGGCTCGCCGGACTCGTGGTCCGGACCCGTCGCTCGGCGAGCATGAGTCGCGAGGCCCAGCTGCTGGCCGAGCGTGACGCCGCGCGGGCCGACCGGGCCGTCGCGGTCGAGCAGGAGCGCGTGCGGATCGCCCGCGACATGCACGACATCGTCGCGCACTCGCTCGCGGTCGTCATCGCGCAGTCCGACGGTGCCCGGTACGCCCTGAAGGCCGACCCCGCGGTGGCCGACCAGGCCCTCAGTACCATCTCGACCACGGCCCGCCGGGCCCTCGGCGACGTGCGCGAACTCCTCGGCGCGCTCCGGCACGAGCAGGGGACCGCGCCGACGCCCGAGATCGACGACATCGACCGGCTCGTCGACGAGATGCGGCAGCTCGGGCTCGACGTGCGGGTGGAACGCGAGGGCGACCCCGCCGGGCTGCCCACCACCACGCAGCTCGCTGTCTACCGGATCGTGCAGGAGAGCCTGACGAACGCGTACAAGCACGGAGAGCCCGGCAGCCCGGTGCGTGCCGCCCTGACCTACCGGCCGGACACCGTCGAGATCGCCGTCGTGAACCGACGTGCCGACGACGGGGTCCGCGGCCCCGGCACAGGCCACGGCCTGGTCGGCATGCGCGAGCGCGCCGTGATGACCGGCGGCACCATGACCGCCGGGGCCCGAGGGGACGACTTCGCGGTCGCCGTCCGGATGCCGACCGTCCCGGCCAGCGGGCAGATGCCCCGCGGCCGGATCACCCCCACCGAGCAGGAGCGCACCGCCCGATGACCACGATTCCGACCGACGAGCACCGGATCCGTGTCGCCCTCGTCGACGACCAGGCGCTGTTCCGCACCGGCATCCGGATGCTCATCGACTCGCAGCCCGACCTGCGGTTCGTCGGCGAGGCGGGCGACGGTGCCGATGGGGTCGAACTCGTCCGACGGACCCGTCCCGACGTGGTGCTGATGGACGTGCGGATGCCCGTGATGGACGGCATCACGGCGACCGGCCACATCGTCGAACAGTCCGGAACCGACGGCGCGAAGGTCCTCGTGCTGACCACGTTCGACTTCGACGAGGCCGCCGCCAAGGCCATCCGCGCCGGCGCGAGCGGGTTCGTGCTCAAGGACGCCGACCCCGAGTTCCTGCTCGCGGCGGTCCGGACCGTGCACGCCGGCACCGCGGTGTTCGCCGCGTCGGCCACGCGGGAGCTCCTGCGACGGTACGACGACTCGGTCGGACGCGCCGCCGCAGTCCCCGCGGCGTTCGCCGACCTCACGCCACGCGAGCGCGAGATCTTCGACCTGGCCGCCCGTGGGTTCAGCAACAGCGAGATCGCCCAGCACGAGTACGTCAGCGAGGCGACCGTGAAGACGCACATCTCGCGGGTCCTGACGAAGCTCGAACTCCGCGACCGGGTGCGACTCGTCGTCTTCGCCCACGAACACGGGCTCGTCACCAAGGCCGACTGATGCCGGGTCATCCGCGGGGATGACCCCTCCACAGGCAACCGAGCCGAGCGGACGATCCACAGGAGCCGAGCGGGCGACGCGGACGGGTCCGCTGACCGCCATCGTGGATGCATGACCACGAGCCACGCCCCGATCATCCGCCTCGACCACGTGTCCAAGCACTACGGCGACGACGCCCGACGTGTGACCGCGCTCGACGACGTCAGCGTCGACATCGGCGCCGGGGAGTTCACCGCGGTGATGGGCCCGTCCGGGTCCGGCAAGTCGACGCTCATGCACGTCGCCGCCGGCCTCGACGCCGTGTCCGCCGGCCGGATCCAGATCGACGGCGTCGACATCACGGCCCTGGGCGACAAGGACCTCACCGAGCTGCGTCGTCGGCGGCTGGGCTTCGTGTTCCAGTCGTTCAACCTCGTCCCGACGCTCGACGTCAGCGAGAACATCCGGCTGCCGTTCCTGCTCGGTGGGCACAAGCCCTCGCACGAGGAGACCGCCTGGATCGACCGGCTGGTCGAGATGCTCGGGCTCGGCAACCGGCTGACGCACCGGCCGCACCAGCTCTCCGGCGGGCAGCAGCAGCGCGTCGCCATCGCACGGGCGCTCGCTTCGCGGCCGGCGGTGGTCGTCGCCGACGAACCGACCGGCGCGCTCGACTCCCGCACCGGACGCGACGTGCTCGCGATCCTCCGCGGTGCTGTCCAGGAATGGGGCCAGAGCGTCGTCATGGTCACGCACGACCCGGTGGCGGCCGCGAACGCCGACCGCATCCTGTTCCTGGCCGACGGCCGGATCGTCGCCGACCGCCCCGCGATGGACGCCGGCGCGATCTCCACGACGATGCTCGGGATGGAGGCAGCAGCGTGAACGGCGTCCGCTCCTTCGCCCCCACCGTCCTGGTCGCCGCCCTCGGCACCACGTTCGGCTCCGCCCTCGTCATCGCACCGGGGATCGTGACCGAGGCGCTCCGAGCCGCCGGGGTCGCCGACCTCGGTCCGATCAAGGCGATCCTGTCGGTGGTCGGGTGGCTGTTCCTCGGCATCGCGCTCTACGTCGGCGCGATCGTCACCGCGAACACCTGCGCCACCCTGATCGCCGGACAGACCCGGATCATCGCCCTGCAGCGGCTCGTCGGCGCGACCGGTGCGACCCTCCGTGCGCGGATCACCCGCAGCGGCCTGGTCGTCGGCGTGCTCGGCGGGGTCGTCGGCGCCGTCGTGGGGACCGCGCTCTCGGCCCTGTTCGTCGTCGTCCTGCGGGGCAACGGGGTCCTGCCCGAGACCGAGTACACGTACGTGCCGTGGGAGCTCGTCCTGCCGGTCGTGGCCGTCGTCCTCGCCACCTGGGGTGCCTTCGCTGCCGGGTCGCGCCGTGTGCTCACCGTCACACCACTCGAAGCGCTGTCGTCGTCCGTCGAGCCGAGCCACGACGACGTCCGGTCCGGAACGGCCCGCAAGGTCTGGGCGATCGTGCTCATGGCCGGTGGCGCGGTGCTGATGCTGCTCGGGCTCGCGGTGAGCTCGCTGTCCCCGGTCGCGGTCCTGCCGGCAGCGCTCGGCGGGTTCGTGTCCTTCGCGGGGGTCGCCGTCGGGGCGACGATCGTGATGCCGCCCGTGCTGCAGCTCATCGGCCGCATCGGCTCGCACGACCCCGTCGTCCTGCTCGCCGGACGGAACGCGATGCGGGCGCCGGGGCGGTCCTCGCGGGCGACCATCGGGCTCGTCATCGGTGTCACCCTGCTCGTCACCTTCGCGGTCGCGCTCGGCATCATGCAGCACGTGCTCGAGACCGAGATGCGCGCCATGAGCGCGGGGGCTGCCACGCCCGAGATGATCGAGGCGCAGCGTGACCTCTTCGTGCAGATCAACGCGGTCGTCAGCGTGATCGTCGGGTTCTCCGCCGTGATCGCCGCCGTCGGGGTCGTGAACGCCCTGGCGCTCGGGGTGCTCCAGCGTCGACGCGAACTCGGGCTGCTGCGGGTGCTCGGCCTGACCGGTGCGCAGGTCCGACGGATGATCGTGACCGAGGCCGTGCAGATGGTCGTCGCAGCCGTCGTCGCGGGGCTCGCACTCGGCACGGTGTACGGCTGGGTCGGCGGGCAGACGCTGCTCGGCTCGCTCGGGACGCCCGTGGCACCGGTGCTGCCGCCGCTGACCATCGGCATCGTGGTGATCGGCGCGCTGGTCCTGGCGGTCGTCGCCACCATCGCCCCGGTGCGGCGCGCGATGCGCGTCCCGCCGACCGAGGCGCTCGCGGTCGACTGACCCGTCGCCCTGGTCGCACCACACGACGACACGGGAGGCCCGTTGCCAGCTGGCACCGGGCCTCCCGTGTCGTCGTGTGGGCGCACCGACGTGCCCTGGCCGGCCCCGCCGCGCCGCTCACGTCCGCCGAGGTGTCACCAGCCGTCGTTCGGACGCGGCCCGGGCGACAGATCGCGACCTCTCGGCGACCGGCCCGTGGCAGGTCTCGACCACTCGGCACCTCACTCGGCAACCCCGTTCGACGGCGCCGGGCGGTCCCGCGTCACACGCTTGCGCCAGCCTGGTACACCGGTGCTACCGTGGGTCTCGATGTACTCGGCACTCCTCCTCCTTCGCTGCCGCGACGAGGCCTGACACTCCGGCCCACCTCGTCGCGGAGTCCGTCGTGGCCGCACCACAAGAGCTCACGAACACGCGACGAAAGCGAAGAACGATGCAGAACACGCAGCAGCCCTCCGGGATGCCGATCCACAAGTACGTCCCGTTCCACGAGCAGATCAGTGTCGACCTGCCGGACCGCACCTGGCCCACGAAGCGCATCGACAAGGCGCCGCGCTGGTGTGCCGTCGACCTGCGTGACGGCAACCAGGCGCTCATCGACCCGATGGACGCCGAGCGCAAGCGGGCGATGTTCGACCTCCTCGTCCGGATGGGCTACAAGGAGATCGAGGTCGGCTTCCCGAGCGCCTCGCAGACCGACTTCGACTTCGTCCGGTCGCTGATCGACGAGGGCGCGATCCCCGACGACGTGACCATCCAGGTGCTGACCCAGGCGCGCGAGCACCTCATCCAGCGCACCTACGAGGCGATCGACGGCGCGAAGCAGGCCATCGTCCACCTGTACAACTCCACGAGCATCGTGCAGCGCGAGGTCGTCTTCCGCACCGACGTGCAGGGCGTGGTGGACATCGCGGTCACCGGTGCGAAGCTCTGCAAGGCCGCCGAGGCGACGCTGCAGCACGACACGACGATCTACTACGAGTACTCGCCGGAGTCCTACACGGGCACCGAGCTCGAGGTCGCACTGGAGATCTGCAACGCCGTCCTCGAGGTCTTCGAGCCGACGCCCGAGCGCAAGGTCATCATCAACCTGCCCGCCACCGTCGAGATGGCCACACCGAACGTCTACGCCGACTCGATCGAGTGGATGTCACGCCGCCTCGCCCACCGCGAGGACGTCATCCTGTCGCTGCACCCGCACAACGACCGCGGCACCGCGGTCGCGGCCGCCGAGCTCGGCTACATGGCCGGCGCCGACCGGATCGAGGGCTGCCTGTTCGGCAACGGTGAGCGCACCGGCAACGTGGACCTGGTCGCCCTCGGGATGAACCTGTTCACGCAGGGCATCGACCCGGAGATCTCGTTCGCCGACATCGACCAGGTGAAGCGCACCGTCGAGTACTGCAACCAGCTGCCGGTGCCCGAGCGCCAGCCGTGGGCGGGCGACCTCGTGTACACGGCGTTCAGCGGCTCGCACCAGGACGCCATCAACAAGGGATTCGAGGCGATGAAGGCCAAGGCCGCCGCCGCGGGCAAGGACATCGACGAGATCGAGTGGGCGGTGCCGTACCTGCCCGTCGACCCGAAGGACATCGGCCGGTCGTACGAGGCCGTCATCCGCGTCAACTCGCAGTCCGGCAAGGGCGGTGTGGCGTACCTGCTCAAGACCGACCACGCCCTCGACCTGCCCCGCAAGCTGCAGATCGAGTTCTCCGGCGTCGTGCAGCGGCACACCGACACCGAGGGTGGCGAGTTCTCGTCGCAGCGCATCTGGGACGTGTTCCAGGACGAGTACCTGCCCGCGTCGATCGACGACGAGAAGTGGGGCCGGTACGAGCTCACCAAGACGGCGACGTCGAGCGACTTCGAGGGCACGACCTCGCTGTCCGTGGCACTCCGGGTCGACGAGGGCGCGGTCACGGCCGAAGCCGTCGGCACCGGTCCCATCGACGCGTTCCTGAAGGTGCTCGCCGAGCAGGGCGTCCAGGTCACGCTGTACGACTACTCGGAGCACACGATGAGCGCTTCCGGTGACGCGAAGGCCGCGTCCTACGTCGAGCTCGACGTCGACGGCGTGCGTCTCTGGGGCGTCGGCATCGACGCCGACATCTCGACGGCGTCGCTCAAGGCGATCGTGTCCGCGGTGAACCGCGCGGTGCGCGCGGGTGCCGCGGCCGGCGCACCGGAGCTCGTCTCGGCCTGAGACGCAACCAGCCCTGGAGGCACGGTGCGGGTCCGTCCCGCACCGCGCCTCCCGTCTGTGCCCGGTCTTTCCCCCGTCACGCGCGATGGCAGGTCGAATCGGGCGTACCTGGTCGATTCTTCCGACCAGGTACGCCCGATTCCACTCGGTACCCCCGAGCCCCCGCCCGCAGCACACGCGGCTGTCGGCGGGGCGGGGGATACTGGGGGCATGCCGCTGTACCGGGACGAGTGCGTCGTGTTGCGCACCCACAAGCTCGGTGAAGCCGACCGCATCGTCACGATGCTCTCGCGGCAGCACGGCAAGATCCGCGCCGTGGCCAAGGGCGTGCGGCGGACCGCCTCGAAGTTCGGCAGCCGCCTCGAGCCGTTCATGGTCGTCGACGCCCAGTTCTACGAGGGCCGGTCGCTCGACATCGTCACCCAGGCGGAGTCCCTCGGCGCGTACGGGGCCCAGATCGTCGCCGACTACGGCGCGTACACCGCGGCCAGCGCCATGGTCGAGACCGCCGACCGATTGAGCGAGGCCGATGCCGGGCTGCAGCAGTACCTGCTCCTCGTCGGGGCGCTCCGGTCGTTGTCGCGCGGTGAGCACCAGTCCAGCGCGACCCTCGACTCGTACCTGCTCCGCGCGATGAGCATCGCGGGATGGGCCCCCTCGTTCAGTGACTGTGCGGTGACGGGGGAGCCCGGCCCGCACTCGGCGTTCGTGGTGCAGCTCGGTGGTGTCGTCGCCGACCGTGCGGCGCCCCCGGGGACGCCGCGGCTCGACCCGGCGACGCTCGGGGTGCTCGGCTCCCTGCTCGCCGGCGACTGGGCGACGGTCGACGCCACCGACGAGCGGACGCGTTCGCGGGCCTCCGGCGTGGTCGCGGCCTACGCCCAGTGGCACCTGGAACGATCGCTCCGGTCCCTGCCGCACGTCGACCGCTCCGAGCACCCGCTGCCGGTGCCGCAGACCCACGGCGGACCCGAGGCGACGGCGCGCGCGGTGGCCTCGACCCCGGCACCCGCCGTGCCCGAGCCCGACCCTGATCCCGCTGTCGAAGGAGCCCCCACCGCATGAGCCCCCGCCGCCCCGACGACGTCGAACCGCTCCGCCCGATCGACTGGACCGGCGAGACGCCCCCGGCGATCCCGGCCCGGTTCGTGCCGGAGCACGTGGCCATCGTCATGGACGGCAACGGCCGGTGGGCGAACGGCCGCGGCCTGACCCGGATCGAGGGGCACAAGGCGGGCGAGGCCTCGCTGCTCGACGTCGTCGCCGGGGCGATCCAGATCGGCGTCGGGCACGTGTCCGCGTACGCGTTCTCGACGGAGAACTGGAAGCGCTCCCCGGAAGAGGTCCGGTTCCTGATGGGCTTCAACCGCGACGTCATCCGCCGTCGCCGTGACCAGCTGCACCAGTGGGGCGTCAAGGTGCGGTGGGCGGGTCGGCGTCCGAGGCTGTGGCGGAGCGTCATCGACGAGCTCGAGACCGCCGAGCGGATGACGGCGGGCAACGACGTCCTCACGCTGACGATGTGCGTGAACTACGGCGGCCGGAACGAGATCGTCGACGCCGTGCGGGGCATGGCCGAGGACGTCGCCGCCGGACGCCTGAAGCCGAGCCAGGTCACCGAGAAGGCACTCGCCAAGCGCCTGTACGTGCCCGAGATGCCCGACGTCGACCTGTTCCTCCGGAGCTCGGGGGAGCAGCGCACGAGCAACTTCCTGCTGTGGCAGTCCGCCTACGCCGAGATGGTGTTCCTCGACCGGCTCTGGCCGGACTTCCGTCGCACCGACCTGTGGGGTGCGATCGAGGAGTACGCCAGCCGCGACCGACGCTACGGCGGCGCGGTCGACGCTCCGACGGCGTAGCCCCGGCCGCTGCGGCCGCGGCCCAGCCGCCCGGCCGCGGCCCGGCCGCCCGGCCCCCGGGCCGCCGGGCCGAGACCGAGTCTCGGTTCCGCGGACAGCTTGCGCCGTCTGGCCGGCGCGGAGTGTCCGTGCAGCCGAGACTCGGCGCGCGCCCCGGCTCAGCCCGGCAGCGGCCCCTCGAGCAGGTGGGCCGCGGAGCGCACCGCGTCGAGTGCCGCACGGACGCTCGGCACACGGTCGGCACCACGGGCGACGACGACCTCGACCCGCCGGGCGAGCTCGTCGTCCACGGGGTCGATCGCGACACCGGCGGGGATGACCGTCGTCGCGAGTGCCAGCCGGGGGAGCAGCGCCACCCCGAGCCCTGCGGCGACGAGTCCCACCACCGCGGCCGCGTTGTCCGTCTCCAGCACGATGTCCGGCGTGAACCCCGCGCTCGCGCACGAGGCGAGCAGGTGCCCACGGCAGCGCAGGCAGCCCCCGATCCACCGGGCGTCGTGGTGGGACGCGAGGTCCACGACGGTGGAGCCGGCAGGGCGGAGTCGCTCCGCGCCTCCCGGCTCGACCGGCGTCACCAGCGCGAGCGGGTCACGACCGAGTGCCCGGGTGACGAGGCCCGGGTCCGGGGTGGTCCCGACCTCGTCGCCGACGTAGGTGAAGGTGAGGGCGACGTCCACCTCGCCGCCGCGCAGCAGGTCGAGTGCCTCAGGAGGCTCCACCTCGACGTACGAGGTCGTCACGCCGGGCGCCGTCGCGGCGAGCCGGGCGAGCACCGCGGGCACGAGGGCGGAGGACGCGCTCGGGAACCCGGCGAGTCGCACCCGGCCACGGCTGAGTCCGCCGACGGCGTCGAGGTCCTCGCGAGCCGCGGTCAGCGCGGCCTGGACGTGCAGGGCGTGGTCGGCGAGCACCTGCCCCGCATGCGTGAGGGTCGCGCCACGTCCGCCGCGCAGGACCAGCGCGTGGCCGAGACGCTGCTCGGCCCGGGCCAGCAGCTGGCTGACGGCCGGCTGGCTCGACCCGAGCGCGGCGGCGGCGCGGGTGATCGACCCACCGTCGGCCACGGCGCGCAGGACCCGGAGCAACTGGGGATCGATCTCGTCCATCACCCGATGTTATCGGTGGCACAACGAACCGGCTCTGGTGTGATGGGACGGGAACGAGGACGCTGTCCGCATGGACTCCTTCCCCGCCGGCCGCGGCTACCTGGCGGCGTGCACCGCGGGCCTGCCGACCCGCGGCACCCTCGCCGCCCAGCGGGCCGACCTCGACGCGTGGTCCCGGGCCGAGACGTCGCCCGCCCGGTACGGCGCGCTGGTCGAGCAGGGACGTGCGCTCTTCGCCGCGCTGGTCGGCGTCCCGGCTGAGCGCGTCGCGACGGGATCGCAGACCTCGGTGATGGCCGCGGTCGTCGCCGACGCGCTGCCGGACGGCGCCGAGGTGGTCGTCCCCGACGGCGACTTCAGCTCGGTCGTCTTCCCGTTCCTCGCCCAGGCGCACCGCGGCGTCCGGGTCCGGAGCGTCCCGCTCGAGCGGCTCGCCGCCTCGGTCGGGCCCGGGACCGCCCTGGTCGCGTGGTCCGCGGTGCAGTCCGCGACCGGCGTGGTCACCGACCCCGACCCGGTCGTGGCCGCCGCCCGTCGCGTCGGCGCCCTGACCCTCTGTGACCTCACGCAGGCCGCCGGCGTGCTGCCCGTCGACGCCGCAGCGTTCGACGTGACGCTCACGCACACCTACAAGTGGCTCTGCGCTCCGCGCGGCGTCGCCTTCATGACGCTCTCCGACACCGCCCTCGGCCGGCTCCGCCCGGTGCAGGCCGGCTGGTACGCGGGCCAGGACGTCTGGTCCTCCTGCTACGGCCCCGCCATGCACCTGGCCGACGACGCGCGTCGCTTCGACGTCTCGCCGGCCTGGCAGGCGTGGCCCGGTGCCGTGGCCGCGCTCGAACACGCGGTCGTGCTCGATCAGCGGGCGGTCTGGAGGCACGCCACCGGTCTCGCGGATCGGCTGTGCGACGCCCTCGGGTCGCCTCGGCAGGGCGACGGGCAGGCGATCGTGACGTTCGCGGACGCCGACGGGGCGGCCCTCCGGGCACTCACCGCCGCAGGCGTCACCGCCTCGGGGCGCGCCGGGCGACTGCGCGTCGCGTTCCACCTGTGGAACGACGAGTCCGACGTGACCGACGTCGTGGCCGCGCTGGGTGGGGTGGGGCCGGGCACGTCGGCAAGGTGAGCGTGGAGGGCGGACCCGTGGCGGGCCTCCCGGGCCTCGATCGCCGGTAGTCTTGCCCGGACCGTTTCCGCACCGAGCACCCAGCTCGGCGACCTCTGGAGCACCCTTTGGCACAGCCCTCCCGTCTCGACAGCGTCATCGCCCTGGCCAAGCGCCGCGGCTTCGTCTTCCAGTCGGGTGAGATCTACGGAGGCTCCCGCTCCGCATGGGACTACGGGCCCCTCGGTGTGGAGCTCAAGGAGAACATCAAGCGCCAGTGGTGGCAGCGGTTCGTCCGCGGCCGTGGGGACATGGTCGGCCTCGACTCCGCGGTGATCCTGCCCCGCAAGGTGTGGGAGGCCTCCGGGCACGTCGCGACCTTCACCGACCCGCTGGTCGAGTGCCTGCACTGCCACCACCGGTTCCGCGAGGACCACCTGCTCGAGGCGTTCGAGGCAAAGAAGGGCCGCGCCCCCGAGGGTGGCATGGCCGAGGTCGCCTGCCCGAACTGCGGCACCCGCGGCGAGTGGACCGAGCCCCGCGAGTTCTCCGGGATGCTCAAGACCTACCTCGGCCCGGTCGAGTCGGAAGAGGGCCTGAACTTCCTGCGCCCCGAGACGGCGCAGGGCATCTTCGTCGACTTCGCGCAGGTCGTCACGACGAGCCGCATGAAGCCCCCGTTCGGCATCGGTCAGGTCGGCAAGGCGTTCCGCAACGAGATCACGCCCGGCAACTTCATCTTCCGCACGCGCGAGTTCGAGCAGATGGAGATCGAGTACTTCGTGCCGCCGACCTCCGCCCAGGAGCACTACGAGCAGTGGATCGCCGACTCGGTGGCGTTCTACACCGACCTCGGCATCGACCCGGAGAACCTGCGTCGCTTCGACGTGCCGGACGGCGAGCGGGCGCACTACTCCGACGCCACCGCCGACATCGAGTACCGCTTCGGCTTCACCGGCTCGGAGTGGGGCGAGCTGATGGGCGTCGCGAACCGCACCGACTTCGACCTGAACAACCACATCGAGGCGTCCGGCCAGGACCTCCGCTTCTTCGACCAGGCCGCCAACGAGAAGTACGTGCCGTACGTCATCGAGCCGTCGTTCGGTCTGACCCGTGCGCTCATGGCGTTCCTGCTCGACTCCTACCACGAGGACGAGGCGCCGAACGCGAAGGGCGGTGTCGACAAGCGCACGGTCCTGCGCCTCGACCCGCGCCTGGCCCCGGTGAAGGCCGCCGTCCTGCCCCTGTCGCGCAACGAGCAGCTCTCGCCCGTCGCCCGCGGTCTGGCCGACGACCTGCGCAAGAACTGGAACGTGGACTTCGACGACGCCGGTGCGATCGGCCGTCGCTACCGTCGCCACGACGAGATCGGCACGCCGTTCTGCATCACGGTCGACTTCGACACGCTCGAGGACAAGGCCGTGACGGTGCGCGAGCGCGACACCATGGGCCAGGAGCGCGTCTCGCTCGACCAGCTGCAGGGGTACCTGGCGCAGCGGTTGCTCGGCGCGTAGGGGGTCGTCCTTCCGCAAGACACCGGTGTTCGTGCGTTGCACACCCGCAGTCGGGTGTTCGACCTGCGAACACCGGTGTCTTGCTGCCGGCCCGGGAATGCGCGCGCACGCCACGCGTTGGGCTGAGCATGAACGACTCCGTGAAGGTCGATGTCTGGTCGGACATCGCCTGCCCCTGGTGCTACATCGGCAAGCGCAAGTTCGAGGCCGGCGTCGCCGCGTTCGGCGCCTCGAGCGAGGGCCGCCCCGTCGAGGTCGAGTACCACTCCTTCGAGCTGAGCCCCGACACCCCCGTGGACTTCGAGGGCACCGAGGCCGAGTTCCTCTCGGGCCACAAGGGCATGCCCGTCGACCAGGCGCAGCAGATGCTCGACCAGGTCACCGCCATCGCCGCGGGCGTCGGCCTCAGCTACGACTTCGAGGCCATGCACCACACCAACACGGTGAAGGCCCACCAGGTCATCCACCTCGCCAAGCAGCACGGCAAGCAGCTCGAGATGGTCGAGCGCCTGTTCGCCGCCTACTTCGAGCGCGGCGAGCACGTCGGACAGGAGTCCTCGCTCGCCGACCTGGCGGCGGAGATCGGCCTCGACCGCGACGAGGTCCTCAGCACCCTGCGCGACGACGCCCAGCTCGCTGCGGTCCGCGCCGACCAGGCCCAGGCGCAGGCGTACGGGATCAACGGCGTGCCGTTCTTCGTCATCGACGGCAAGTACGGCGTCTCCGGCGCCCAGGACCCCACGGCGTTCGAGCAGGTGCTCCGCCAGGTGGTCGCGCTCCGCGAGACCACGCCGGAGGAGGTCGCCTCGACGGCCGAGCGCGCTGCGGACGACGCGAGCGCGGACGTGGCGGTGACCCGATGACGGACATGACCATCAGCGACCAGGGTGCGGTGCGCCTCCAGGCCGTGACGTCGGTGCCGTCCGTACCGGACGCGCTCACGGGGCTGCCGGGCGTCTCCGGTTCTCCCGGCGTTCCCGGCCTGGAGGCCCGTCCCGCGTTGTTGACGCTCGTCACGCCCGGCGGTGCGCCGGTCTGCGAGGGCGACGCGTGCCTGATCGACGCCGGCTCGTTCGCCGGCGCCGAGGGCGACTGGTCCGAGGTGCCGGACTGACGGCTGCGTCAGCCGCGCTGAGGTTCCTCGTCGGTGATGTCGGCGACGGTCGCGCCGTAGGCGGCAACGAGCTCGTCGGCGTCGACGAAGGCGCTCGCACCGTGCCGGCCGGCGCCCAGGGCGACCCGGCGGCCGGCGATGCGTTCGTCGGCGTACACCGGCAGGTCGCCCGTGGCACCGATCGGCGTGATGGTGCCGCGCTCGTAGCCGGACGCCTCGAGCGCGGTGGCGGCGTCGGGCATCGAGAGCTTGTTGACGCCGACGACCGTGCGGAGCTTCTTCCAGGCGATGCTGCGGCCACCGGGCACCAGGGCGAGCAGGAACCCGCCGTCGTGGCGCTTCACCACCAGGGTCTTGACGATGTCGCCGGGCTCGATGCCGAGCAGTTCGGCGGCCTCGTGCAGGGAGTTCGCGGCCGGGCGCTCGACCACTTCGACCGGCAGGCCACGGGCCCGGGCGTCGGCGTCGAACCGGGTGCTGGCGTCGGTCGTCATGTGGAGAACGCTACCGGCGCGCACCGACGTGGGAAGATGGGACAGGTATGACGATCACACAAGCACCCGCCTCGCGAGTCGGCGGCCCCCTGCGCATCGGCCCGATCGAGGTCGACGTGCCGGTGGTGCTCGCGCCGATGGCCGGGATCACGAACATGGCGTACCGCCGGCTGTGCCGCGAGTACGGCGCCGGGCTCTACGTGTGCGAGATGATCACCTCACGGGCGCTGGTCGAACGGACCCCCGTGTCGATGCAGCTCATCCAGCACCACGAGTCCGAGACCCCGCGATCGATCCAGCTGTACGGCGTCGAGCCGAACACCGTGGCCGAAGCGGCGTCGATCCTGGTGGGCGAGGACCGTGCCGACCACATCGACCTGAACTTCGGGTGCCCGGTGCCCAAGGTCACCCGCAAGGGCGGCGGTGCGGCCCTGCCCTGGAAACTCGACCTGTTCCGCGAACTCGTCACCAAGACCGTGCGTGCCGCGGGCGACGTCCCCGTCACGGTGAAGATGCGCAAGGGCATCGACGAGGACCACCTGACCTACCTCGACGCCGCACGCATCGCGCGCGACGCCGGTGTCGCCGCGGTGTCGCTGCACGCCCGCACCGCGAACGAGCACTACTCCGGCCACGCCGACTGGTCCGCGATCGCCACGCTGAAGGAGACCGTCACCGACATCCCGATCCTCGGCAACGGCGACATCTGGTCGGCCGCCGACGCGCTCCGGATGATCGACGAGACCGGTGCCGACGGCGTGGTCGTCGGGCGTGGCTGCCTCGGCCGTCCGTGGCTGTTCGGTGACCTGGCCGCGGCGTTCCGTGGCGAGGGGCTCCGGTACATGCCGTCCCTGGGCGAGGTCGCCGACGGGTTCCGCCGGCACGCCGAGCTGCTCGTCGAGTTCTTCGGCGACGAAGAACACGCCTGCCGCGACATCCGCAAGCACGTGGCCTGGTACTTCAAGGGGTACCCGATCGGCAGCGACGTCCGGGCCGGCTTGGCGATGGCGTCGAGCCTGCAGGAGATCGACGACTTCCTCGGCCAGCTCGACCACGACGCGCCGTACCCGGGTGCGGACGCCGAGGGGCCGCGCGGTCGTGCCGGGCACCCGAAGCGCACCGCGCTGCCCGACCGCTGGCTCGAGAGCCGCGACGTCGACTCCGAGTTCCGCAAGGTCCTGGCCGCCGCCGAGCTGCACCACAGCGGCGGATGAGCGCCACCGCCTCGTACGGCCCGGCCGACGCGGAGCGCTGGCTCCCCGAAGAACACGGCAACCGCCGCTCGGACTTCGCCCGTGACCGTGCCCGACTGCTGCACTCCAGTGCCCTCCGGCGTCTGGCCGCCAAGACCCAGGTGCTCAGCCCGACGGCGGGGCTCGACTTCGCCCGCAACCGGCTGACCCACTCGCTCGAGGTCGCGCAGGTCGGCCGCGAGCTCGCCGACTCGCTCGGGCTCGACCCCGACGTGGTCGACACCGCGTGCCTGGCGCACGACATCGGGCACCCGCCGTTCGGGCACAACGGCGAGACCGCCGTGAACGCCTGGGCCACCGGCATCGGGGGCTTCGAGGGCAACGCGCAGACGCTCCGGCTGCTGACGCGGCTCGAGCCGAAGGTCTACGGTGTCCGGCCGGGCTCCGACGTCGACCGTCCGTACGGGCTCAACCTGACCCGCGCGTCGTTGGACGCCAGTTGCAAGTACCCCTGGCCGGCGGCGCAGGGGGTCTCGGAGTCGTCCTCCGGACGCACCAAGTTCGGCTTCTACGACGACGACCACGACGCCTTCGAGTGGCTCCGCGCCGGCGCCCCGCGTCGCCAGCGCTGCATCGAGGCGCAGGTCATGGACCTCGCCGACGACATCGCGTACTCCGTGCACGACTTCGAGGACGCCGTCGTCGCCGGGTTCATCGACGTCGCGGCCCTGGGTGACCGCGTCGGCGAGAACGACATCGTGACCGCCATGCACGCCTGGGTCGGTGACGACCTGAGCCGCGACGAGCTGCTCGAGGCGTTCGACCGCCTGCGCGAGTTGCCGCTCTGGATGACCGCGTACGACGGCTCCCGACGTGATGCCGCACGCCTGAAGAACCTGACGTCGCAACTGATCGGACGCTTCGCCCGCACCGCCACGACGGCCACCCGCGAGTCCTACGCCTCGGGGTCGCTCGTGCGGTTCGCCGCGTCGGTCGTCACCCCGCCCGAGATCATCGGCGAGATCGCGGTGCTCAAGGGCATCGTCGCGGCCTTCGTGATGACCCACGGCGACCGCCAGCCCGTGTACGAAGACCAGCGCCGCGTGCTCACCGAACTGCTCGACGCGCTGGCGGCGACGGGTGCGTCCGACCTCGAGCCCGGCTTCGCCGCCGATTGGCACGCCGCGGGCGACGACGCCGGCCGACTGCGTGCCGTCGTCGACCAGGTCGCGAGCCTGACCGACCAGGGCGCACTCGCGTGGCACCGACGTCTGGTGGTGGGCGACCGTGACCCGGTCCACATCGCCGTCTGACCGGTCCGCCGACGTCGGTCCCACGAACTAGGATCGAGGGGTGGCTGGCAGGATCGCGCGGAACGACATCGACGAGGTCCGCTCGCGTGTCAACATCGCCGACGTCGTGGGCGACTACGTCACGCTGAAGCACGCGGGCGTCGGGTCGATGAAGGGCCTCTGCCCCTTCCACGACGAACGCTCGCCGTCGTTCCACGTCCGGCCCCAGGTCGGCCGCTACCACTGCTTCGGCTGCGGCGAGGACGGCGACGTCTTCAGCTTCATCATGGCGCAGGACCACACCACCTTCGCCGAGGCCGTCGAGCGCATGGCCGCGAAGATCGGCTTCACCCTGCACTACGAAGAGGGCGACGGGCCGCGCACCGACTACAACACCCGGGCCCGGCTGATCGCCGCGAACGAAGCCGCGCTCGAGTACTTCACGGGGCAGCTCACCACCGCTGCCGCCGACCCCGCCCGCCGGTTCCTGGGGGAGCGCGGGTTCGACCCCTCGGCCGCCCAGCACTTCGGCGTCGGGTTCGCGCCGAAGTCCTACGACATGCTCAAGGACCACCTGCGCGGACGCGGCTTCACGATGGAAGAACTCGTGTCGGCCGGCCTGGTCAGCCAGGGTGACCGCTCGCCGTACGACCGGTTCCGCGGGCGGCTGATGTGGCCGATCCGCGACGTCACCGGGGCGACCATCGGCTTCGGGGCGCGCCGCCTGCTCGAGGACGACAAGGGTCCCAAGTACCTCAACACGCCCGAGACCCCGATCTACCACAAGAGCCAGGTGCTCTACGGGCTCGACCTGGCCCGTCGCGACATCTCGAAGCAGAAGCAGGTCGTCATCGTCGAGGGCTACACCGACGTGATGGCGTGTCACGTCGCGGGTGTCACGACCGCCGTCGCCACCTGCGGCACGTCGTTCGGCGTCGACCACATCAAGGTGCTGCGCCCGATGCTCGGTGACCTGGCCGGCGCCGACCCGAACGCCAACGGTGAGGTCGTGTTCACGTTCGACCCCGACGAGGCCGGGCAGCGTGCCGCCTCGCGTGCCTTCGCGGAAGAACAGCGCTTCGCCGCCCAGACCTACGTCGCCGTGGCGCCCGGCGGGCTCGACCCGTGCGACCTCCGGCTCGCCCGCGGTGACGACGCCATCCGCCGACTGGTCACGAACAAGCGCCCGATGTTCGAGTTCATGATCCGCCGCACCCTGGACGGCCACGACCTCGAGACCGTTGAGGGTCGCGTCGGGGCGCTCCGCGCGGCTGCGCCTGTACTCGCGGGCATCCGCGACCGCTCACTGACGCAGGGGTACGTCCGCGAACTCGCCGGCTGGCTCGGCATGGAGATCCCCGAGGTCCGTCGGTCGGTCGAGACCGCCCGGCGCCGTGCGGGCTCCGCCGGCCAGGACGACCGGTCCGCAGGCACGGGGCGCGACGGCCGTGCCGGAACCGGCACCGACGGGGCCGACACCCCCGACGAGCCCGTCGCCGGGATCCGCTCGCTGCCGAACGACCCGATCAGCCGCATGGAGCGCGACGCCGTGATGGCGATGGTGCAGCAGCCCACGTCCGTCGGAGCACCGATGCTCGGGCTCGCCGCGTCGGCCACGTTCTCGACGCCGATGCTCGCCGCCGTGCGGGACGCCGTGGTCGCCAACGTCGACGTCATCGGCGCGGGGGACTGGCTCGACCGGCTGCTCGCCGACGTGCCGGCGCCACTCCGCACCCTGACGCACGAACTCGCCCTCGCACCGATCCCCGCGCGCAACGCGGAGGACCTGGCGGCCTACTGCCGGAGCATCGTCGTGGCCCTGGTCGAGCGCGACCTGCTCGCCCGCAAGGCCTCGTTGCTCGGACAGCTGCAGCGCGCCGACCCGCACGAGCAGGCCGAGCGTCGCGCCGAGATCCAGCGGCAGCTCGTCGACATCGACGGGCAGCGGATGCGGTTGCGGGCCGACGCCGAGGCGTCCTAGCCCTCTTCGCGCGGCCGGTGCCGGACGTGCACGAGGTCGCACGACGCGCTGCGTGCGCTTCGCCGAGGTCGCGCGAACTGTCGCCCGGCGAGGCTGCGAGCGGCAGTTCGTGTGTTCTCGGGGGTGCGTGAGTGGTCGGGACGTGTCGCGTGTGGGGCGTCGAGTGGTCCCAGACCGTCGGCTGGGCGGGGTCCGGCCGACGGGACGTGACCGCGCGGGGTGTGGCGCTGTCTCTTATACACATCT